>DASQPD010000161.1:0-20619 GCA_035644135.1 Pyrinomonadaceae bacterium | reverse complement strand
AGAAGGACATGGTGATGCTCCTCTGTCTGTTTATGATCGTGTCGCAACGTCATTCTAACAGTCAGGTTCATCGCCATGTCTTTTCTTTTCCAAAAAACCTGACCACCCATGGAGTTTTGCAAGAGGCTCTCTAATTTCTAAATTCTAATTTCCTCCGTTCTTCTTCACTTCTGGCTTGCCGCCTTCCGGCAGAGCTTTGCGCTTGAACATTCTCAACATGCGATCGGTGATCACGAAACCGCCCACGACGTTCGTGGTAGAGCAGACGACCGCTATGAATCCGAGCACCGTGCTCAATGTGCTGTAGTGCGCACCGGCAGTTACGATTGAACCCACCAATGAAATCCCCGAGATGGCATTTGTCGCCGACATCAAAGGTGTATGAAGCAGCGGTGGCACTCGCGAGATCACCTGGTAGCCAAGAAATGCCGCCAAAGCAAAGACATAAAGGGCCGTTATTAACGTGTTAGCATCCACGCTGATTCACCTCCAGACACTTCTTGATGGCTTTTTCACTCCGTAGGAGTGAAATGTTTATAGTCCAGAACCTCCAGAAGAAGCACGCGCGGTTCGGAGGGGCGGAAATGGAACTGGATTAGTACGCGTCAAGTTGAGTTCCGCCCCTCCGAACCGCGCCGCAGTGCCTCATGCTACGAGCTATAAACATGTCACCCCTCCGGGGTGAAACCCTCGTCTTGTATAGCGATAAAGGTAAGCTCCAACTATTTTTGCGAACCCTCTATTCAGCTGAGCATCAATTTACTTCGATTGTGCAGCCGCAACTCGCTGGTTGACGACTTTTCCCTGGTGCGTTACACACGACGGTCCTACCACATCATCCTGCAAGTCGATATTGAGTTGGCCATCTCTGATCAAGAGCGAAAGAAACGCAGTCGCATTTCGTGAATAGAGCTGGCTGGCATGGACTGGAATGGTAGCCGGCAGGTTCGTGGGTGCAATGATCCTGACTCCGTTTAACTCTACCGTTTCGTCTGGCCGGCTCAAGGCGCAATTGCCTCCGGTGGCGCCAGCCAGATCGACGACCACCGAGCCTCGTTTCATTCCGTGTACCGCCTCTTCGGTGATCAACAACGGCGCGCGACGACCGGGCACCTGCGCCGTCGTGACTATCACATCAGCAGTCCTGGCGTGTTCGGCAATCAAATCGCGTCCGCGCTTTAGCGCTTCATCTGACAACTCGACCGCGTAACCGCCCGCATCTTCCGTCTTGATCCCACCCAGATCTACTTCCAGAAACGTGGCGCCCAGCGAACGCACCTGCTCTCCCGCGGCGGCTCGCACGTCGTATGATTCGACTACCGCGCCAAGCCGTCGGGCAGTAGCAATCGCCTGTAGTCCGGCAACGCCGGCGCCCAGCACGAGCACGCGTGCAGGCTTGACAGTGCCGGCGGCCGTCATCAGCAACGGAAACATCCTGGGACTGAGCCCGGCCGCAATTACTACCGCCTTGTAACCAGCTACGGTAGCCATCGACGAGAGCGCATCCATAGCCTGGGCGCGAGTTATCCGCGGTATCAGTTCGACTGCGAAGGTTGTGACCTGTTGATGGACCGCCGGCTCGAGGGCGGCAGCCTCATCCAGCGGTCTTAAAAAGCCGAACACGGCCGCCCCGCTCTTGAGTTGCGCGAAGTCTTCGGCCGGCGGGCGGTTGACGACGACAAAGATATCGGCTGCGGCCAACAGCGCTGATCGATCGGTGGAAACCTCTGCCCCAGCTTCACCGTAGCCTGCGTCAGTGACCGCCGCACTGAGGCCGGCATTGCTTTCAATCTTCACCTGGACGTTAAGACCAACGAGTTTTCGCACTGACTCAGGCATCAGTGCTACGCGTGCTTCTCCGGGTTGTGTTTCACGCAACACAACTACATTCATTGCATTCTCCGATTGAAGCTTCTAAGAAAAGAGAATAGGACTTGAGGACTTCCGGCGTGACTTCGTTGCCATCCAGGAAGAATTTCAGCATCGATTCGCTATGGGGCAAAAGAAACTGGAAGACTGAGAAACGAGCGGCAGGAGTATAGCACTGCGGGTTTGACTCCTCAAAAGATCCACAAAACTAGATACTGGTTCAGTTTGCCCTGGGAGCGCGGGCGTCTCGCCCGCAATCTGATCGATCTCCCGTGGGATGCGGGCGAGACGCCCGCGCTCCCAGGGCAAACTGAACCAGTACCCAAAACTATACGAACGTGTCAATCGTTCCCATTTCGTGTAATTTCGTGGATCCCGGTTTTCGTGTAATTTCGTGGATCTTGTCTTCGATCGTAACCCTGGGAAACACTTTAAGCGGAAGAGAGGCATTAATTCACGTCAAACTTGCCTACTCGCGCATTACGAACTTATAATCCAGCTTTGACACGGCGCATTGGTGTAGTTGGTTAACACGCTGCCCTCTCAAGGCAGAGATCACGGGTTCGAGTCCCGTATGCGCTGCCAGATCTCATAAGCGCGGCCACCATCACTCCGGCCTACCAAATAGCAAGCAACCGGACAGGTTACCAGCACTTGCGGTTTCAATAGCGAAATTGGCTCGGAGTGAGTTGGTCTTCCGAAAGCGCTGGCGAGCTTGCGCGTCGCTCCAGCTCCAAACTGAAAATTTATTCTTGTTTGAAAGGCCATTTGGACTTGAGGTCCGCGACGCTTCCGCGATACACGTTCACGTCCATATCTGTCTTCGTTCCGGGCACGCGATAAAGGCAGTTTTCCGGATGTGCAGCAACGCAATTGATTTCACTGGAGAACTGCCAAAGCAGGTACGTGTCCCAGGTGGCTGTCGGAAAATCGGTGACCCGCGACTTGAACCGCGCATACCAAAGAGGTGCTTTTGAGAAGACTTCGTCGTGTGGAAACCTCAGCGAAATCTCTTTCACCACTGCATGGTTGGCATAGAGCATCGGATACCGGCCGGTCTTCTCTCTAATATGCCGGATAAAACGGCGCGCGTTGGCGAGATTCATGTCTCGATCCTCGTCGAGGCTTTCTATGTCCAGCGCCATCACTTCGTCGTCGGTCGGGGCAATCGTGGCGAGATAGAAATCAGCCTGCACGATCGGATCGCCCGGTTTCCCCAAATGGTACGAACCCCACTTATAGCCCCGCCCCTTTGCCTCATCGCGCCGTGCTTTATAGAGCGTGTCTTTTCGTGAGCCGATAGTTCCACGATGGATCACAGCTACGACTCGGGTATCCGTTGCCACCTCATTCCAATTGATCGAATTCCCTTCATACGGATCCAGAACGATGGCAGTCGTTGGATCAGTCCATGGATGATTAAAGTCTTCGGTTTGTGCAAACGTAAGAGTACCGGCTAACAGTATTGAAGACGACAGCAGCAAGCAACTCAGTTTGTTCATATTATTCCTCAGAGTTCCCTCGCGTCATTGAAGCAAGGCCTTATTTGCTTGTGCCCAGGCAACCATCATCTCGTTTCGATTATGGCCCCATGCCGCTTTGTATAGGTCACGACTGACTTCATTCCACGCGTTACCGGTTACAGTGCGCGTTCCACCGTTCGCAAGATATTGCTCGCGCGTGGTGCTCTGAATTCGTGCGAATCTAAGAGTGGAGGTCACTTCGCCGTTTAGAGACTTTTCGATTTCAACTGCGGACGGTTGTGCCGTTCCGAGGTGAGTGACGCCGTTGACGCGCACCGTCACTCCATTGCGAAATGCAAACACCTCAAACTTTCCGTTTGCCGGCAGAAGGTCTTCGAAGACAATGCCCGCGACGGGAAACTGCGAGCCCGACTGCCCCACGATATGGCTACCCATGGCTTTTGTGCACTTATTGCTCGCGCTGCCAACAACTTCAATACAGGTCGAGACTACCCAGCGCGCCAACTGATCGGGTTCGCCATTCAACATAATCACCTTCGCGGTTTTCTTCACAGGATCGTTCGCGCCTTTCACGCTATAGGTGCACTCCTTCAAAGGCAAAGTTTCCCAACCTGGGTAGGCCGCTGTCACGCAGTTCTGCTCCATGTACCGGCTGCTCCGGCGAGCCTCGAAGTAAGCTGTCATGCGCGTCATCGCTTCCGCGGGCAGCGGCGGCTCCTGCGCGACAGTAGTAGCCAGGGCCCCTGCGCAGTCGGGTTGGTTGCCGGCTACTGCCCCGAAGGCAGCAGTCATAGCCAGTAAGCCACCGAGTGATAGTGTGATTAGAGAAATGTAGCGGCGAGAGAGTCCTGGTATTGGCATCTTAGCTTCTCCTGTTGGCAGGGACCGCCTTTGAACGCTTATGAACGATTCTTCCAATGTCTATGCGACTTGCGACGAAAACGTTTCGGAGTACAAGTGATAACTAAGAACGCTTATAAAGGGAAAGTCGGAGATCGGTGTTTTGCCGGCTTAAGAGAGAACAGCCTTCCTGTAGCCATGTGAGCGGTATTTGTTTCTGCGGACCAATTGACGCTATTCTGCTGATTTTTTCGGCCAAACTGGGCCAGTCGCGGCCAAACTTTGGTAAAGTCGCACATTGCTTGCTGATCGGTGGCCGTTCGTGTCCGCAGCCTCAGGGCGCCGGCATATTGTCTGCGGCGGTGCCAACGGTCGAAACTGTTTTCAAAGGAGTATTCCGTGATTGAAGAGAGCCAAAGACCTGAACCGGGTGAGATGAGCGATGAGGAGATAGACGAGAACCTGAAGGAGACGTTTCCCGCGAGCGACCCGCCTTCATGGACGCTCGGAACTAATCATCGAAAGGACAAGCCCGACGGAAAAGACACGGATGAACCCGGGGATTAGATCTCCACCCAACGCTCAGCCCATTCGCTCAGCGCTGCGATCACCGGTTTCAGACCCTTCCCGGCCTTCGTCAGCTCGTAACTGACCCGCACCGGCGGTCCCGGAATTACAGTCCGCTGCACCAGCCCCTCCGACTCAAACTCGCGCAGCCGTTCAGTCAACAACCGATCAGACAGACCCGGTATCACAACCAGTAATTCGTTGAAGCACTGCGGCCCCGGCAACATCGCATTTATTATTGCCCCACTCCAACGGCGGCCAATGAGCTCTACCGCGTGATGGAACCGCGGACAAAACCGGGAAACCCCATTATCAGGAGCTGCGCCAGCCCCTGCCACTTTGTTCCGTTTCCGCTTTGCAGCTTTAGCCATACTTACTTTTCGTTGCTTACTTGACTATCGTAGGCGTGCCCGTGTATCATCGGCCCCTAGGTTACCAAAGGTAGGCTACATACGCAACGTAGGGCAAAGCGCTGAAGCGCAGGAGGGATAGAGATGTCGGTAGATTTGGGGATTTTGCTGCTGCGAATGTTGTTTGGTGCCGCCATTGCGGCGCATGGGGCACAAAAGGTTTTTGGCTGGTTTGGCGGCTATGGCTTGAAAGGGACCGGAGGTTTCTTCGAAAGTTTGGGCTTTCGTCCCGGAGTGCTGTTTGCTTCCGCGGCAGGCCTCGGTGAGTTAGTGGGCGGCTTGCTGCTCGTGCTGGGACTGCTTACCCCGCTGGGCGGAGCCGCTGTACTGGGCACGATGCTCGTGGCCATGTTCAGCGTTCATTTGGGGAAAGGGTTCTTTGCATCCAACAACGGAATCGAAATGCCTCTCCTGTATGGCGCGGCAGCATTGAGTTTGATGTTCACCGGAGGTGGTGGATATTCGTTGGACGCCATGCTCAGACTGGGTTGGATGAATCATCCTGTCGTGGTGGCGGGCGTGCTGGGACTTACGGTTATCAGCGCTGCTCTGACCCTGGCATTGCGCAGTCAAGCACAAGCGACGACGAACCCATAGTCAAGGCTGAGGCCTGACCGACTTTCATAGCTAGTTGTAAGGGGCGCGGCCAGTTGTGGCCGCCTTGTGCTGGGGTGACAGCGAATAAGGGGAGGACTATGACAAATAAGCCAAATAACAAACTAAGTATTAGAACCGTTTCAGGGATCATTAACAGCGTTGAGACACTCGAGGGTGAAGGGTTTCTGGTACACCGGCCGTTTCCCACCTACGCCCTGTCCGACTTCGATCCATTCCTGCTGCTCGATGAAATGGGGCCGAAGGACCTGGGGCCCGGCGAAGCTAAGGGAGCACCAGACCATCCTCATCGTGGTTTTGAGACGGTCACTTACATGCTCGAAGGGAAGATGCAGCATAAAGATTCTCAAGGGCACGCGGGAAAGCTGACTCCTGGTGATGTTCAGTGGATGACGGCCGGCGCCGGCGTGGTTCACTCAGAGATGCCTGAGCAGGGGTTCGCTCGTAATGGCGGCCGCCTGCACGGCTTTCAGCTCTGGGTCAACCTGCCCAGCGGCGACAAAATGATGCGACCGCGTTACCAGGAGATTCCGGCGGCGGATATTCCGATTGGGCGAAACGCCGATGGATCCGTAACGGTGAAAGTAATTGCCGGCGAATCGCTGGGCGTAAAGGCCGTAATTGAAACTCGCACACCGATAATTTACCTGCACTTCACTCTGCAGCCCGGAGCTGTTGTGTTGCAGCCAGTTCCTGCTGATTACAATGGCTTCGCCTACGTAGTGAGTGGAGCAGGAAAGTTTGGTCCCGATGCCGAACGAGTTGTTCGCGGGCAAATGGTCATGTTCGCGCAGGATGGAGAGACGGTGACAATTCGGAATTCAGCCACCGCCACCGAGCCGCTCAGCGTTTTGCTAATTGCCGGCGTGCCGTTGAATGAACCAATCGCACGCTATGGCCCGTTCGTGATGAATACGCGCGAGGAGATTCATCAGGCGGTGGAGGATTATCGAAATGGCCGGATGGGCGAGATCAGTTTCTAAAATCAAGGAGGAAAATGTCACAACAGATATCTACAACATCACAACAAAGTCTCAAGGATGTACGGCGAGCTTTACTCCACCTCCACAAAATACTAGTTGATATGGAACGTGCCGCTTACGAGCAGGCGCGCGGCCGAGTCTCGAGCGGCGAGTTGCTGCAATTGGTTATCAATCACGAGCAGTTTGCCTGGCTGCGCTCGTTGTCGGCACTGATCGTGCGCATTGACGAGATGCTGGATACGGACGAACCTGTCAAGGACGAGGAGGCCAGATCATTGCTCGCGGAAGCTGGCGCCCTGCTCAAGCCTGCTGAGGCCGGCAACAACTTTGAGCAAAAATACTTCGCCGCGTTACAGCGCGAGCCCGCCGCCGTGCTCGCTCACCGGGAAGTGATGCAATCGCTGGTCGAGGGCAGGAAGGAATGATTTTCAAACTTAACGCTGTGCACCAGTCAGAACAGCAAACGCATCGCAAGTTGAATGTTGCGTGGGCCACCGCCTCCCAAAAACGGGTTGCCGATGCCCACATCGGGCGTAACGGTGATTGGGAGAAAGCCCTGGCCGCGTCCGGTTAGTGGATCTATCCCGTTAAAGCTGGCGTCGGCTGAGAAGCCTGGCAATAGTGGGGATGATAGATTCGGATGGTTGAAGATATTGAAGATCTCTGCCCTCAACTCGATCTTAACCTTCTCCGTTATGGGAGTGATTTTAAATATCGAGAAATCGAAGTTCCGGTAACCTGGACCAATCAGGGAATTCCGGCCCAGGCTCCCGAAATGCTGGGTCCCTGGCAGACAGAACGCTGCGCTGCCGTCGTTATCCGGGTCGGCGGCATTTAGCGTGCACGGAACCTGGAACGCCGAGAGATTGAGAAACCGATCGGCTCCGCTGGTGCCGGCGTATGGATCCCCGACCAGATCCGGTCGCGGAAAGAACTCACCTGTCCCGTTGTAGTCGTCAAACAGGTTCACATGAAAGGGACTGCCGCTGCGAAGCGTCAGGATGCCGTTAAGCTGCCAGCCCTTGCCAAAGCGGGGGTGGTTCGTCATGAAGTTTGGTATTTCATAGCCGAAACTCCAGACAAACCGCTGCCTGCTATCGAAGTTTGAGTTCGCCTTTTCGAGATCCGTGCGATAACTGTTTTCGGGCTGCGTTGCGTTGGCTACGTAATCCTGACCATCCGAGGCATTGTCGATTGAGTGGGACCACGTGTAGTTGATCATCGTGGTCCAACCGCGACGGGCCCGCATGGTAAAGGTGGCTTGCAGCGCGTTGTAGTTGGAGTGCGCGGTCGTCTCCAGTTGATTGACATAGAAGAACGTGCCGCCCGAGGGGGCAAATGGTCCGTTATCGAACGGGCGAGCGGTTGAAACCCTGGGATTTACCGGTTGATTGATATCTCGATAGCGAAATAGCTTCGTCCCGTTCGAACCAACGTAGCCGACTTGCAGCACACCATTACGAAACAGCTGGTGTTGCACGTTGACATTATAGTTTTGTACGTAGGGAGTGCGGAGATGGCGATCGACTGCGAATACATCTGAGTCGAGAAAGTCTGTGAAAATCGGCTGACCGGCTTGAATCACAGGAACTGTCGAAAAAGAGAAAAGAACGGGCGATGGACCAGCGGGGTTGTACGCCGGACCGGGGTTGAAAGTGTTGAACGGCAATTGGCCAACGAAGAAATCCTGCGAGAAGGCGTCATAAAAAAGCCCCCAGCCCGCTCGTACCACAGTTCGGGTATCTCCCTTGAGGTCCCAGGCAAAGCCCAGGTGGGGAGAAAAATTGTTCCCATCCTTCTCATAAAGGTGATTCAGTCCATTTGAGCCAAGGACCACAAGTCCGCGCGCGGGATCAAAGTTGCTGAAGCGATGGCGCTCTTCATCGATGACGCCAAAATAGTCGTAGCGCAAGCCGATGTTCAGCGTCATTTTGGGACGCCAACGAAAAGTATCCTGGATAAAGGCCCCGTGAGAATTCTGAAACGTACCCCGCCGCGAGTCGCCTCGAGCTGACCGCCCTCCGCTGAGTGTTCCGGAGAGAAAATCGGCGAGTGAAGCAAAATCCAGCCGGCCGCGGTAGCCTGCATCAAAGAAGGCATTGACAAAGGTGCGGCGAAACTCGTAACCAAATTTCAGGTCATGCCGCTTTACCTTCCACGAAAAGTTGTCGAGTGCCTGCCAGTTCGTATCGACTCGAGCGCGCGGCACGGATAGCGTTGCACCGATTGATGCAATCGATCCGATAGGATCGTTTCGTATCCGGATAAAAGGCAGGCCAAAATCCTGAGAGCCCGCCACACCTGTATTCAGACCGATGGAATTAGGATCAAAGCCGCTGTCTTCCGGAAAGAAGCCTTCGTCAAAGCGGTTATAGCCAAAGCGCGCTTCGTTAACTTTTGTACTGGAGAAAATCTTGAGATACGAAAGTGAAATCAACTGAACCTTCGTGGGCGTCACCGTGTTGTAGCCTGGCAATACATTCCCGGCGAGGATAGCAAGCGGAAACGACTGATTACTCTTGCCGTAGAAGTACCGGCCGGTGAATTGGTTTTGGGCGTTGAATGTATGATCAATCTTTGCAATTAGACTGTCGACATCGTTGAGCGCACGGGTGGTGACAAAAAGATTCGGGGTCCCGGTGTCGTCGAATAGTGGCAGCGGTCTATTCGGCGCCGGCCACGGGTTCCTGGCCAACAGCTGCGTGATAACCGGATTTGTCGGTCCTCCTAACGCAGCGATCTCGCGCGGATCCGGCACGCGCGCGGTTGAGTTCAGCCCCACCCGTTCGCGCTGGCCTTCATAAGCAAAGTAGAAAAACGTGCGATTGCGAATTATCGGTCCGCCAACCGACCCGCCGAATTGGTTATTGCGAAAGGCTGTTTCAGGATCGGGCTTCGGGTTGAAGAAATTTCGCGCGTCCAGGCGATTATTTCTGAAGAACTCAAACAGCGACCCGTGAATATTATTCGTACCTGACTTAGTTACGATGTTCACGATGGCGCCGGCATTGCGGCCATACTCGGCCTCAAAATTTGAAAGGATGGCGGCCTCTGCTATCGCTTCAAGAGGAAGTATCGTCGCTGGTGTTCCGAACACCCCGGCTTCGTTGATTGCCGGCAGGTTGCGATAGCCATCGTTCATGTCGGTGCCGTCCAGCAGGTAATTGTTAGCCCGGCCACGGTTGCCGTTTGAACTGAAGAGCCCAAACGAGCCGGGAGAATCGGTCGCGCCTGAAGGATCACCCGTCGCGCCGGGAACCATCACGAGGAACTTTGTAAAGTCGCGGCCGTTGACTGGAAGCTCGGAGACTTCCTTGGCAGTGATAGTACCGCCCAGAGTGTTTGTTGTGGTTTGCACCTGGGCCGCTTCAGCGACTGTTACGACGGTGTCGGCGCCTGCCACCGTGAGTGAAACATCCACCCGGCGTTCTCCAGCGACTTCAACCAGCGCGCCGGTAACGGTTGCCAGTTGAAAGCCCGCGCCCTGGACCTTGACCTCGTACGTTCCGGTTTGCAGCTCCGGCAGGGTGTAATTGCCGAAACTGTCGGTTACCGTCGAGCGCTCGATTCCGGTAGCAATGTTCCTGGCGATAACCTTCGCGTCAGGTACGACTGCCCCGTTCGGATCCGTGACGGTGCCGAGAATCGAACCGCGAAAGGTTTGTGCCGAGATTGACGCTGAGCTGCCAATTACGACAACAGTAATAGCGATGGCCTGAAGAATACGAAGTGCGCAGCGCGATGATGATGAGCGGATGATTTGGGACGCGGTCAGGGACTTCATGGATTTAGCCTCCGAATGAGAGAACTTGATTTCCGCTAAGCAGGACCAACCTTCGCGAAACGTCGAGGGATCGCATTATATATTTGGGCCACACATCCGCAAACCTTTTTCCGGAGATTGTCGTTTCAGGAAAGTTTCCCCGGGAGCTGCGATCCACGGAATCACAAGAACTGACACGAAATTTCGTTAACTGGCTCTAGCATCATCCAGCGGATCTAACGACCTGCTTGGACTTTTTGGCAGGCTGTAATAAAGTCACGATCATAAGATTCGACAAAATGAGGATAGACCATGGACGTTTCTCTGCCTCCTGATGAGGTGCAGCAGCTAACGCTTGCGCTGGAAAAGGCCAATCGACAATTCGCACTAAAATATCCCGGCGAGTCTGGCCGGCGACAACCTGTGCATACAGTGTACGGCGGCGCGCATTTGTTCAAAGCGGATTCCGCTGCGCGTCTGGGGTCGTTGGCGCGGCGTTCGCTCGATCAGTTTGCGCCTGACTTTATCGTGTTCGCAAAAGCGCTTGATCTGCCGGGAGCGAACCGTCTGGATGAGTCGTTGGATCAGGATGAACAATTGCTTGCGCGTTTGGAAACCGATTCCGAACGCGTCCGACAAGAGAACAAAGGAGCGTGGTTAGCGCACACCATCTACAATCGCGTGGCGGAAAAGCTCCGTCGCGAACCCGTCGAAGACTTTCGCATCGATTTCGAGGATGGATACGGCAATCGCCCTGACGAAGAAGAAGATGGGCATGCGGCAGCTGCGGCCGCCCAGGTTGCCGAGGGCATGGGAAAAGGCTCCCTACCTCCATTTATCGGCATTCGCATCAAACCGTTCAACGAGGAACTGCGCGGACGCAGCATTCGAACTTTGGATATCTTTGTTGCCTCGTTAGTAGAAAAGACCGGCGGCAGCTTGCCGGAGAATTTCGTTGTCACGCTGCCCAAGATAACCATTCCCGATCAGGTTTCAGCGTTGGCCGATTTGTTTCAGGCGCTGGAAAAAAAGCTTGGTCTGCCGGCTGGAATCCTAAAGCTCGAGATGATGATTGAAACGACTCAATCGATCATCAACGACAAGGGTGAAGTCAACCTTCCTTTACTCTTAGCGGCGGCCAAGGGTCGATGCGTGGCGGCACATTTCGGCACCTACGACTATACCGCCAGTTGCAACATCACCGCGGCCCACCAGCACATGATGCATCCTGCTTGCGACTTTGCTAAACATATGATGCAGGTCTCGTTTGCGGGGACCGGAATCTGGTTGTCAGATGGCGCGACGAACATTATGCCGGTTGCCCCGCACCGCTTTGCCGAAGGTGAAGCGCCTTTGACAGCGAGGCAAATCGATGAAAACCGTGCAGTAGTCCACCGCGCCTGGAAACTTCATTACAACCATATCCAGCACTCGTTGATTAACGCCTTCTATCAAGGATGGGATCTGCATCCGGCGCAACTGCCGACGCGGTATGCGGCTGTTTATGCATTCTTCCTTGACGGGCTCGACGCCGCTTCGGAAAGACTCAAAAACTTCGTTGACAAAGCCGCAAAGGCGACTCTCGTTGGCGATGTGTTCGATGATGCCGCTACCGGGCAGGGACTTTTGAATTACTTCCTGCGAGCCATTAACTCCGGAGCGTTGAGCGAGGAGGAAGCAGTGGAGTTGTCGGGATTGAGCCTTGCGGAGTTGCGCTCAGGATCGTTCGTAAAGATACTTAAAAACCGATCCCTGAAATGACACGAAATAGTTGTTCCTTTACCGCGTGCTCGTTTTCGTTGGCCCGCTGCAAAATGAATGTTGAGAAAAAGATCCACAAAAATCCCACGAAATGTGAGTCCAAGCCTATGTTTTCGCTATCTAGAAGCGTTATCTCGCTGACTTTGGTGTTCACGCTCATGGCAACAACCTTCAGCGGACAAAAGAAAGGCGGTCAGAAACCAGGTGGCGATCCGGAGCTCGATAAGAAGATCGCTCGCTTCGCGCCAACAATGCTGACGGCAAATACGTCAGGGCTGTCTGCAAGCGATCGACAAGCCCTCGCTAAAATAATCGCCGCAGGGAAGTATATGGACCCGTTGTTCCTGCGTCAGGTTTGGAGCGGCAATGAAGCACTGTATGAAAAACTGAAAGCGGACACGAGTGTTGCCGGCCGCGAACGGCTTCACTACTTCCTGATTAACGATGGACCCTGGTCACGCCTCGACAGCAACGAGCCGTTTGTCGAGGGCGTGCCAAAGGAAAAGCCGCCGAACGCAAACTATTATCCCGATGACATGAGCAAAGAGGAGTTCGAGTCGTGGGTGCAGGGACTCTCGCCGGAAGACAAGCAAAAAGCCACCGGGTTTTTCTGGCTGATCCGCCGCGGTGCGGATCGCAAACTCATGACCGTGCCCTACAGCCAGGAGTACAAAGCATTCCTCGAACCGGCCGCAAGGCTTTTACGCGAGGCTGCCACACTGACGACAAACAAAACGCTGGCAAATTTCCTGAACACGCGCGCCGCTGCATTCGGAACAGACGATTACTACGAGAGCGATGTCGCCTGGATGGACCTTGACGCTCCGATTGAGGTCACTATTGGTCCTTACGAAACTTACGAAGATGAATTGTTTAGTTACAAGGCCGCGTTTGAAGCTTATGTAACGCTGCGCGATGAGGCCGAGTCGGCCAAGCTCGCGAGGTTTAGTAGTTACTTACAGGAGCTCGAAAATAACCTGCCGATAGATCCGGCTTATCGGAATCCGAAATTGGGAGCAGCCTCGCCGATTCGCGTAGTGAACGAGGTGTTCAGTTCGGGCGAGGGAAATAGCGGCGTGCAAACCGCGGCTTTCAACCTGCCGAACGACGAACGCGTGGTTAAAGAAAAGGGCTCAAAGCGGGTGATGCTCAAGAATGTGCAGGAGGCGAAGTTCAATAAGACGCTCATTCCGATCTCGGGCGTGGTATTGGATCGGGCGCAACGCCCGGCGCTTTCCTTTGAATCGTTCTTCACGCACATTCTGGCGCACGAGCTGATGCATGGACTTGGCCCGCACAACATAACGGTTGGTGGCGAACAGACCACCGTCCGGAAGCAACTCAAAGAGCTCTACTCCGCGATTGAAGAGGCAAAAGCCGACATTACCGGTCTTTGGGCTCTGCAATACCTGATCGACAAAGGGGTGGTGGAGAAGAGTATGGAACGCGCGCTTTACGTGACTTATCTCGCGAGTGCGTTTCGTTCGGTCCGGTTTGGGATCACCGAAGCGCACGGCAGAGGAGTGGCAATGCAGTTTAATTACCTGACAGATGAGGGCGCGTTCCGCTATGACGAGCGCACTCACACCTTCAGCGTCGATCATGCAAAAGTGAAAGATGCAGTCCGCAAACTAACTCACGACCTGCTGACGATTGAGGCTGAAGGGTCGTATGACAAGGCCAAGGCTATTCTCGACAAGTATGCTGTGATACGCCCGGCAATGAAGCAATCGCTCGATAGTCTGGGTAATGTGCCGGTCGATATCGAACCGATTTTTCCATTGGCGAAGTAGCAAGAAAAAGATAAGTAAGCCACAGATTAACGCAGATAAGAAATGATCAGAACCTAAACAAGATATTAGGATTCTTAACTTCTCTCTGTTCTGATCCGTGTAATCTGCGTAATCTGTGGCTTACTTATCTTTTTTTGCGAATCTGTGGCTGATTTCGTCTAGGCCCTGCGGATGAATTTCGCGGCGAGCCAGCCAAGAAGAATCAGGATCGAGAGAATGGCCCAATTGTAATGCTCGCCGTAGGTAACTCCCGGGAAGTGGTTGCTGATCATGATGAACACAACCGGCACTGCCATGAAAGTGTTCTGTTTGGAACGTAGCTTAGCCTGAGCCGAGAGGGCGTCGTCAGGTTTTTTCCCCGCATTTATGGCTGCAATCATTTTTCGTTGCGCCGGTAGAATTCGCATCCAGACGTTAGCAGCCATGATGGTACCGAACATTGCCCCGACATGAATGTAAGCGGCGCGACCGCTCAGCACGCGCGAGAGGCCATATGCCAGCAGTACGATAAGAACGTAAGCAACTAATGCAAACGCTTTTTCGTTCCGTCCAAGCGGCGACAGCATCAGCAGATCGTAAGCAACCCAGCCAATAACCATAACTGCGACGCCCAGACCAACAGCCGCGCCGACGCCAATACTCGATACGTCCTGATCAACCAGGGCGCCTCCGCCGAGGTAATAGATCAAGATCAGCAGCACTATCCCACTGAGCCACGTGGTGCCTGCTTCCCAGCGAAACCAGTGCAGCGTCCGCGAAGCCAGATCCGGCACCTTTCGTTTCTCTACAACATAGAAGCCGCCGCTGTGGACCATCCAGATCTGCGCCGCCGCGCCGCTGCCGGCGACGTTTCTTTCTTCCTCAGTCAGGCGCGCATCGAGCCAGGTAAAGTAGTAGGTAGTGCCAACCCACATTATGCCGGCGAACACGTGAATCCAGCGGAAGATGAGATTAAGCCATTCGTTGAGGGTCGGATCGATTGTCATCTGCGGGGCAGAGACTTAACTTGGTGCGCTAGGTTTCTACTTTGAAATCAGACATCCTGGTCTATCGCGCGTCGTTTGTCGTTTAAAGGTTTCAGATTTTAATTGAAAAGGATCGAATCGACGAGTTGTAATACCCTCCAAAATACAACGCTCATCAGCCAAATCCCGAGCACCAATCCAGCTAGAATCCAGAAACTTCGGCGATAGCGCCACCCCGTTTCTTTCGTCAAGCGTCTCACTCTTGATTAGCTGCCTCCTTTAGCGTGTGATGTATACAAGACAGGCAAGAAGGAGCCTTTTGGCAGTGCCAACATATATTGCTTCCGGTGTATACCGAGGCGATTTTTATTAGTTAGGCGGAATGCTCACACTTAGCAGCTCCAAAGAGTCAAATCCCCACTCAATAAAATGCAAATTGCAACTCAACCGTCTGTGGTACTAGCTCCCGCGGTATGTTGAATAGCCATACGGACTGAGCAGCAGTGGCACGTGGTAATGCTGTGGCGAGTCTCCGATCTTGAAACTCACGCAAACCTGCGGATAGAAACAGTCTATGTCGTAGGCGGAGAAATAAGCCTCAGTATCAAAGACAAGCCGGTAGTTACCTGCGCTGAGTACCGCCCCGACGAGAAAAAAGGGTTTCACTCGACCATCGTCATCAGTCCACGCTTCGGCCAGCTGGGACCAGCTCTCGTCCAAATTTTGAAAGTCGAGTCTGACGTGGACGCCGTTGGCTGGTCCACCGCGCGCAATATCCAGAATGTGCGTTGATATTGTGCTCATTGGTTTAGCAACTTCTCGAGTCTCAGCGTGGTTATTCTAGCCTGTTCCGCGGCCGCGATGTGCAATTCTTTTTCGCCGGGGTTTCCGAGACGCTTGCGCAGGTTCAGCAAGAGCTCGTCCGAACTCTTGCCTGTCGCACAAACGATGAAAATGAAGCCAAACTTTTCCTCATATTGCCGATTCAATTCCGCCAGGGATTTTATGGTCTCGCTGCTCGCACTGCTGACGCCCGACTGCTCCTGTTCAGACCATTCCTGGGACAGACTTTCCTTTCTTTCATTGCCGGCGCTGTGCTTAGTTCCGCCAATTTGCGGGTGACTGCGAAAGGCTTCGAGCCAGTCTTCCGCAAGCAGGGACCACCAGATACGCTCCGCCGTTTGCTTCAATTCGTCCAGACTTGCGAAGGGTCGTGCTTCAGTCATGCGGCTGGCCCATCTCTGCGAACCGCAGCATTTTAGGAATTCGGCTTGAGCCTCGGTCGGGGGCTGCGAATTTAGGTGGTTAAGCTTGTGAACCAACTGTCAACTCGCCTCTTATTCAGCATCGGTAGTTCCGTACACCCGCAACCGGCTAACCCCTCCGTCAGGGAAAATGTTGAACCTGACGTGCGAGATGACCGGTGCCTCGAGCAGATCCGTGAAATGGTGGCATGTATGCGCTTGTAACCTGGTTCGCGGCAACACGCTGCTCCACTGCACTGAGAGGTCACTTAGACTCTCTGCTGTAGCATCAACAGCATGACAGGCCTCGAGGGAACAACTTTCCGGAAAGTTTCCCTTGAAATAGGAAGTATCAACTTCAAGCCGTTCGATGTGTCCCGGAGTACCGAGCCTAATAATCACCCAATCGTGCCCGGGCCCACGCCGTCTCTTTGTTTCCCAGCCGTCACTCATGTTGATTGCTCGCCCGGGCATGATCAGGTTATGCCGGTGACCGAAAAACATGTCGCTACAGGAAAGCACCAGCCCGCCATTCTCAACCGCTGCTAAATCGATCTCCCTTCCTGGGCGTTTGAGAATGGACCAATCAGGAACCACTTCACCAAAAACCCGGAGCCGCGCTACCCCACCATCGGGGTAAATGTTGAACCGCAGATGTGTGAAGCGCTGCTCGCTCTGAATGGGAAACGGGTTTTGGGAATCGCCCTGAAGGGGCAGACGGGTTAGGATCTCGGTCCATTGAGTAGTTTCACTTGTCAATTGATCGACCGTGGGCTGGCCGTCGATGGTACACGCTTCGATTGAACACTGCTCGGGAAAGTTCCCGCGAAAGAAGCTGGTATCCACCACCACACCGCGGATGATTCCGGGCAAGCCCAGGCGTACAATGCACCAGTCGTAACCGGGAGTGCGTTTACGTCGAGTTTCCCAGCCGTCCATCCATTTCCCGAGATCAGTGTATTTGCCCTCGACAAAGATCGGCGCGGCTGCTTTTAACAGATTCTCTTTCGGCGCAAAGAACTCGTCGTTCGCAACGAGCACGGCCCCGCCCAAACGTTCCGCCGCAAGATCAACTAGATCAGTGAAGTGCATTACTCAACAGAATAGCCGCAAAAAAGCTCAAAAGACACAAAAACTTTCTCATCACCATCGGCACTAACAAAAATCTCAGGCATTTCTTTTAGTTCTTTTAGGACTCCAGCCATTCCGTTAACTAGGCTGCTCAGTGGAATTGTTTGATGGAAGAATGGATTCGAACATCGCAAAGAAATAATGAAACGGGACGCACTCGGAAGGCTTGAAGTTGATTTGATAACTGATAACGTTTTCGACCACCTTATGACTCTCATACTAAGCCTTAAGGGCAAAGACGGAATGGTTTTGGCTGCCGACAGTCGGGGAACCATCGGCGATCCTCGTGGTCTTACGGCAATCAATGATAGTTATACGAAACTGTTTAAGTTAAGTGATCATTGCGGGATTGCTGTAGCTGGGGCCTCGGAGCTGGCCGCTAAACTAGTGGACGAGTTGCGCGTAACACTCAATCAGGGGAAGCAAACGTGGGCCGACGCAATCTTGCAAGAAACCCGAAAACTAATGCGTGCTCGGTATGACGACTGGTTCTCAAAATTCAAACTTGAGGATCGGCCCAACGTAAACGTAATCATCACTGGCTACCATAAAGACAAGCAAAATACCGTGATTCCGCGTACTTATCTGCTCGCCAGCCCCTTAGATTTCGCACCACAACTCTCGCCAAAAGGCAATATGCTGGCAGGCGTACCTCAATATGCTGTGTATCTAATGCACAGACTGTACAATCCGGCAATGGGGGTTGCGAACCTTACACGACTGGCGGCATACTTGATTTCGGAGACAGCGACGCAAGACCCTGAAGTTGGCGGCCCTATTAGAATGGCTAGCATTACAGAGACGGCGGGGTTTCGTGAATTGGAGACTTCCGAAGTGCTCGAAATTATTGAGGTAAATGAGGAACAAAACACGAAGCTGCGGAACTTCTTCTTTGAGAAAAAGTCATGAAAAACGAACTTGGCAGATTTGAGCGGATAGCGGATGGGGCTTACTTTGCGATCGATATTCGAGCATTTGAATATTCAATTACACCCTACGATCCAATTCTGGCAAACCAAACAATCACCAACCAAGAGACGCCAGGAAACGATCTGGCTGACGTGGACGAGGCCAAACCTAACCTCCTCAACACCTAGACTAACTCGCCAATAATTTATCGCGCGAACGATCGCTCCAGCTATTTGTTGTTCTCTTATTTTGAGATTTCTGGCGCCTCTTTGTGGCCAATTAACCTTCCGGATAAAAGACAAAAATTGTGCAACCCGTCGAAGACTGGGGCACGTGCGATGAGCCGGTGGGGTTGTGAATGAAGGACCCGGCAGGGTAATCACGGACTCCGTCGTTGAACGTTCCAGATACCACGTACACTTCTTCCGGTCCCGGTTCGTGCACATCGAGTCCTTCCCAGCAGGCGCCAGGGTCTAGTTCAACGATTTGCGCTGTGGCTCCGCCGGTGCCATGCCACAATGTTCGAACTCTGACAGTGCCGCCAAATTTTTCTTTTACCGGTGCGTCGACTACGTTGCCCCACTCAATTTCCGCCATCTTATCTCTTCACCTTCAACAAAACTCCTGCCCGTTCCGTATCCTGGCCCTCATCATATATCTTCTTCCCGCGAAGAAAAGTCTTTTCTATGACGCCCTTTAGGTTCTGTCCCGCGTAAGGAGTCAATTTATGTCGGTGCTGCAACAACTCGGGCGTCACCCGAAATTCCTTTCTCGCATTCCAGATCACAATGTCCGCATCGCATCCCTCCGCGATCCTGCCCTTCGTTCGCTCGAGACCCGTCAATCTAGCCGGCGCCGTGCACAACCAGTCCGCCAGAGTTTCGATTGAAAATCCGCGCCGGCTAGCCATCGTCCACATAACGGGCAAACGAAGTTGCAGTGAGGAGATGCCTCCCCAGGCTGACAGAAAATCTCCACTCTGCCGCAATTTCATCGGCGGCGGGCAGGGAGAATGATCCGATACCACCATGTCGATTGTTCCATCAGCAAGAGCGTGCCAGAGTTGTTCGCGGTTTTCAGCTTCGCGAATTGGTGGGCAACACTTGAACTCAGTCGCCCCGTCAGGAATTTCTTCCGCGGCAAAACATAAGTAATGCGGGCACGTTTCAACCGTTAAGGGCAGTCCGGACGATTTTGCCTCGAGCAACATTGGCAGCGCGTCTGCCGATGAGTGATGAACGATGTGTACTTTCGTGCCAAATTCTCGTGCCAACTCGATCATCAGCGCGACTGCTTCATTCTCAGCAGCGCGAGGACGCGAATCCAGGAAAGTCCTGTAGCGAGCAGGGTAGAGATTCCTGTCTGTCGACTTTGTCGGATCAGGAGAGGCGGGAATGGCTGTCCTACTGATTGGCCCTGGCAGTTCAGCGTGAACGATCAGAACTGCGCCGAGTCTCGTTAGCTCAGGCATTGATTGGCGCAGGTCCGCCTCGGTGACATTAGGGAACTCGTCGACACCTGAGTGGATCAGAAAACACTTAAAACCGACCACGCCTGCCGCTAACAATCTGCCAAGCTCACCCGTGTTTCCGGGAACCACTCCGCCCCAAAAACCAACATCTACATGACACTGATCCCTCGCTGCTTTCAACTTCTCTTCAAGCCCGGAGAGTGTTGTTGTCGGCGGAATCGAGTTAAGCGGCATGTCGATCAGCGTCGTAACGCCGCCTGCGGCGGCGGCGCGGGTGGCCGTGGCAAAGCCCTCCCAGTCTGTTCTTCCAGGTTCGTTGATGTGGACATGTGAATCTACGAGCCCCGGCATGATCGTCGAGTCTTCGCTCGCCGTCACGACCTCAGGCGCCGCACCTGTATCATCGTAAGACTTCAACTGTTGGATGCAACCGTTGAGGATATGTATCGAAGCCGGTTCGACACGATGATGGGAATCATCAGAGACGACGACGCGCCGGCCGCGGATAACCAGAGCGGGAGCAGACATGCGCCAAAGTTAGCACAGCTCCGCACAAGCGGGAGAGGAAGGATCCACTAAGCAACACGAAATAGAACAAAGAACATTTTGTGTGATTTCGTGGATCCGTTCTTTTAGTCCACAAAAAATGCTCAAGAAAACAAGAAACTCGCCGTTTCCGGCAGTGGGTCAGTTTAAATGTCCGACAAGCTTTATCAGCTTGCCAACATTCGCAAGCTTGAAAAAACGCGAACCAAATGTCCGACATGCTTCAGCTTGTCGTCGAGATTGGCAACACTCAAGCAATGATATTACC
>DASQPD010000160.1:0-3435 GCA_035644135.1 Pyrinomonadaceae bacterium | reverse complement strand
GCTGCCAGGACCACAAGCGGCGCTGCTATGTAACAGCGCCTCGCGAGAAAAGTCGGCAAGCACAAAAAACAGTATTCCCATGCCAGCCGCTAACACTCCAGTAACAGAAAGGAGCATCCTCTTTAATTTCGCGTTCTTGCCTACAAACAAGATGTAGATACTTGCGGCAACGAGCGCACCCCATATGCCAAACCAAAGGTACCTAATTGAGTCTTTGTTCATCGTTAACTTAGCCGCCGAACGCTGCTGTTTACCGGCGGCGAGCGAACACCACACAAGCAGCGATGTAATAATGTTGTTTGAGAAGCAAGCTATCGAGCCGTCCGGTGCAACAGCTTGTTAGCTGGCACCAAAGATTACACCTCGTAAATCGACATTCAGCACGTGATAGGAATTCTTTTCGCCACAAAACTGGTTCGTTATCTGCAACGCGAGATTGATCGCGTCAAACATTTCGGATGTCGGCTTCAGGTGATTCCGATCTCGCTTTGAAAGATGAGCAATATACGCGTTGCGATGGTTTTCCATATTGTGCGTGAGACGCTTGTACCTTGAACAAGTGCGCGAACAACTGCGCACCCGCCATTACAGCTATCGCACCAAACAGACCTATCTTCACTGGATCAAACAATTCATCCTGTTTCACGGCAAGCGTCATCCCATGCTACTCGGCGCTGACGAGACTGGTAGCTTTCTCAGTCACCTCGCCGTCGAGCGATCAGTAGCTGCCTCAACTCAGAATCAGGCGCTGGCGGCGGTCCTCTTCCTGTATCAACAGGTCCTGCACATTGATCTGCCACGCCTGGAAAACGTTGCGCGGGCAAAAAAACCGGTCCAGCTTCCGGTAGTTTTGACTCGCGAGGAAGTGAAAGCCGTCCTCGCGCAACTCAGGCCTACGACGTGGCTCATGGCTAGCCATAGCTTTGCCACGCACCTGGTCGAAGCAGGCTCAGACATTCGCACAGTGCAGGAATTGCTCGGTCACAAGGACGTCAGCACAACGATGATTTATACCCATGTGCTTAATAGAGGAGGAAAGGGAGTGAGAAGTCCGTTAGATCAATGAGTCGGTTTGCGCAAGAAAGAATGATCCACGAAATCACACGAAACAAATCCACGAAAGCACACTAAATAAGAGCACACTAAATAAGAAGCGAAATCAAAGAAAAACCTTAATCACCTTCGTTCAACCACTCCTGGTAAGCCTTGAAATCAAAAGGCCGGCCGAGAAAATCCTGGACCAGCGTGCTCGCCGGAGCCGAGCCACCTCGCGCCAAAATCGTCGTGCGGTACCGTAAAGCCGCTCCACCCGGTGCGAGCAAGTTCGACCGGTTAAACTGGCTGAATATGTCTTTGGCAATTACCAGCGACCACATGTACGTGTAATAAACCGCCGAATAACCATCCAGGTGTCCAAATGCGGTCTGGAAGTGCGTGTCCTCGACGAAGGGAAACGGCTCATACTGTTGGGTCAAATCCTTTGCGAACGTGTCAGAGTTGACCTGCTTCGGATCACGATCATAAATCGACAGCGAGAGCCTGGCATAAACCATTTGCCGTCGCACGCCAAGCGCTTTCCCGAACTCCGCCGCGCGCTTCATCTGAGTGACCATCGCTGCGGGAATTGGTTCGCCCGTCTTGTAGTGCTTCGCAAACGAAGCAAGAGTCTGCGGATCCCAGGTCCACTCCTCGAGCATCTGCGAGGGAGCTTCTACGAAATCCTGTTCTGTGCTGATACCCGAAACGCCGACCCACTGCTGTCTGCCTGCGAGGAGTTCGTGGACCAGGTGACCAAACTCGTGAAAGAAAGTGACTACATCATCATGCTCCATCAGACCCGGATCATTGGCCTCGCCGCCTGGCAGGTTGCAGACGAGGGTGGCTTCCGGGATCTGCCGCCCTGATACCCCAGTACGCACGACGAACTCCGCTGCGTGCTTAAACTTGTTCTCGCGCGGATGCATATCCAGATAGAAACGGCCGATGAGTTTGCCGTTCTCAAACATCTCCCAGCATTCAACGTCCTTGTACCAGACCGGAGCATCCTTCACCTGCTTGAAAGTTACACCGAAGAGCCTGCTGGTTACATCAAGCACGCCTTGCTTGACGTTGACATAAGAGAAGTAGGGACGTACCTGCTGCGAGTCGAAGTTGTAATCAGAACGCCGCAACAACTCGGACCAGTAGCTCTTCTCCCAGGCAGTCACTACCTGTGCGCCTGGAACGTCCTGCTGTTTGCGTTTGAGCAAGGAAGCATACTCGCGCTTCGCCTTCGCGTCTGATGCCGCGACTATTTTGTCGATGAAGTCTGACGCATTCTTTGCGTTGCCAACCATCTTGTTGGCGGTGATGTAGTCGGCCCAATTCGAATAACCCAGCAGATTCGCCAACTCGTGACGGCGCGCGATCATCCGATTGAGCACCTCGATGTTTTGGGGATAAGCGCGATTGTTGTAGGCGAGGTACATGCGCTTGCGCAGGTCCTCACTTTTTGCATAGCTGAAGACCGGCAGCGAATCGGGATAGTCAGTGGTCAGCGTTATCACACCGCCCGCATCCGGCTTATGCCGGGCGATGTAGTCCGCCGGCAGTCCTTCCAGTTCAGCCGCGTCCTTGACCGTTACTGTGCGCACATCGCTGCGAATGTTCTTGTCAAAGTCCTGACCAATCAGGACCAGCTCGTCGCGCAGAGCCTTGATGCGTGCGCGTGCTGGCTCGTCTTTGTCGACGCCCGTAAGTCGAAAATCGCGAAGGGTGCGCTCCACGTAATAACGGGTTGCCGGGTCCGCCTTTTTCACGTCCAGGGCCGACAACGCATCGTACACGGCACGATTAAGGGATAGAGCAGTATTAAAAGACGAGACGTGTTGTGTGACTTTTTCGGCTGCGTCGCGAATCGCCTTGTCCGGGTGTACGACTTCCATTAAAGACGCCTGGGCACCCGCCGAGTCGAGCTGAATCAGAATTTCATCGTAGAGCTTGAGTGTGTTTTCAATTGTCCGCTGGCCCTTGACCGCGAGCAACCTGTCCAACGCGAGCTGGGCCGCGGTCAAACGGTCGTTCATCGTCTTCTCAAATGTGGCCGCGTCGGGATTGCCGGTCCAGAAAGGCGCATCGTTGGTCTTTTTGGATGGAATTCCGAAAGTGTTATTTGCCGACATGATCATCAGTATACCCAGCGACAAAGTTATGAGTATCCTCACTGAATTCACCTCTTCATTTAATCTCAAAAGTTGAAGGCGACTGTCAATTAGTACGAGACGTGAACCTGAAAGGTTTTGGTTTCGAGAACGCTTTCGTGTGATTTCGGTAGCGCCAGGCAAAGCCTGGCTGTTCTAGTGAACTGGAAGGAGTTCACCTTGTCAATTGTCCGTGCAGCAAGTAGGGCGTGCGAGCATGAGTGGGAGCAATCCTACTGGTGGGGCCTCGCGCGCG
>DASQPD010000159.1:0-336221 GCA_035644135.1 Pyrinomonadaceae bacterium | reverse complement strand
AGAAGGACATGGTGATGCTCCTCTGTCTGTTTATGATCGTGTCGCAACGTCATTCTAACAGTCAGGTTCATCGCCATGTCTTTTCTTTTCCAAAAAACCTGACCACCCATGGAGTTTTGCAAGAGGCTCTCTAATTTCTAATTTCTAAATCGCCTTCTTCACAATCCACTGCGCACAATGTCGTGAAGACGGATGAGTCCGAGGCAGATTCGTTGGTCATCGACCACCGGCAGGACCGAGATCTGGGAGGGTCGGTCCTCCATTAATCGCAGAGCGTCATACGCCAGAAGATCCGGTGCAGCAACCACTGGGTTGCGGGTCATCAAGTCATCGCACGTAACATTCGTGAGCGACTTATCGCCGTTTGCCTCGATCATTCGCCTCAGATCTCCATCTGTGATGACGCCTGCCAATCTACCTTCCTCATCAATCACGTTTACTGCACCCAGCCCTCCAACGCTAATCGCGCGGACGACCTCGATCCAGGATGAGCCGAGCGGGACCGAAGGGCATTGCTTGCCGCCATGCATCAAATCGATGACTCGCAACGTCAAACGCTTGCCGAGACGCCCGGACGGATGATTGACCGCAAAGTCGTCGGGCGTCAGGCCCTTCACTTTCATCAAGGCCATCGCCAGCGCATCGCCAATCGCCAGGGCCACGGTCGTGCTGGTCGTGGGAGCCAGGTTCAAAGGGCAAGCCTCCTGCTCAACTGCAGCGTCCACTACGGCATCGGCTCGATCGGCCAGAGTTGAGTGGACGTTTCCGACAATCGCAATAATTGGCACCCCTCTGTGCTTCAAGAACGGCAACATGCCGACGATCTCGTCTGTCTCACCACTGTTGCTGAGAACAATCACGACGTCTTCAGGCTGTACGATTCCCAATCCACCGTGCAGAGCGTCCGAGGGATGCAAATAAAGCGCGGCAGTTCCCGTGCTGGTCATTGTCGCAGCAATCTTCTGAGCGATGATGCCCGATTTGCCCACGCCCAGGATCACTGCTTTCCCCTTGCAGGTTGCGAGCAGACTAACCACGCGCTCCACTTGTTGTTCGTCCAACTGCCTCGCTGTTCTGGCGAGCGCTTCGGACTCGAGCCTTAGGATGCGCTGGACTTCTTCAAAATTCGTCTTGGTCGTCATAGGGTGCGACCTTGATATACGACTCAACCCGGTTTGGCAAGTCCACCAAGCTCAGCCATTTTCACCAGAGCTTTTCAGACGGTTTCTATCTGGCGTTCAGATGGACAATCGGTGATCTGTCGGCTATATTGCGACTTCTTCGACGAACAGCCACTGGAGAGACGAAACACTAATGGGTTTCTTTAACTTTCTGCCGAGAGAAGACCAGTACTTTGATCTTTTTTCGCAGATGACGCTTTACATCTCGGCTGCAGCGCGAGAACTCAAGGAGATGCTCGCCGACAAAAATCGCGAATACGCCGAGTATGCGCAGCGAATAAAGGGGCTGGAGCATGCCTGCGACGAGCTGACTCATAGCATCGCCACCCGGCTTAACAAGTCGTTCATAACCCCATTCGATCGCGAAGACATTTATATGATGTCAAGCGCGCTCGACGATATCGTTGACCTGATCGATGATGCCGCGAAAGCGATCATTATTTTCGACGTGCAGGAGATCCCGGAATATGCCAACGACTTTGCCGACGTCATCGAACGAATGGCCGAGCAGTTGAAGGAGATTGTCGGCACCCTGAAACGGCCGAAGAATATTACTCAGCGTTTGGTGGAAATTCACCGCCTCGAAAACGAGGGCGACGACATTTACCACGCAGCCATCGCTGAACTTTTCCACGATTCTCACGATGCGTTGACGGTCCTGAAATGGAAAGAAGTCTACGAGAAGTTGGAAGCAGCGGTGGATCGATGCGAAAACGTGGCTAATATTATTGAGAGTGTGATCATTAAACATACCTAGAGGTGGCCTTTGGTCTTTGGCCTTGGGTCTTTGGCTTTTGTCCAATCAACGTCGAAGTTCAAAGCACCAAGGCCAAAGACCAAAGACCAAAAACCACTTAACCGGAATACATGACCGCAACCCTGGCCTTCGTCATAGTCCTTGTAATCCTCGCGCTCATTTTCGATTACATTAATGGCTTTCATGACGCAGCCAACTCCATAGCAACTGTCGTCTCGACCCGGGTGCTGTCGCCCGGAATGGCCGTAATCTGGGCAGCCTTCTTTAACTTCATTGCCTTTGCCGTCTTTGGCACTCGCGTAGCCAAAGCCATCGGCGATGGCGTGCGCATGGACCTGATTAGCTCAGACCTGCGCCTGTACGTGCTGCTCGCAGCGTTGCTTGGAGCAATTATTTGGAACTTGATCACCTGGTATCTTGGTTTGCCGACTTCCAGCTCTCATGCGCTGCTCGGGGGTTATGCCGGGGCGGGTATCGCGGCATTTCGTGGAGTGAGTGGTTTACTGAAAACCGATGTCTGGTTGCGCACAATCACGTTCATCGTCTTATCACCGCTCATCGGGATGGTCCTCGGGTTTACCTTGATGGTGCTCGTGCACTGGATTTTCAGACGAGTTTCTCCGAGTCGGGTAGATAAGATTTTTCGGCGTGGACAACTGTTTTCGGCCGCGGCTTTTTCGCTGGGACATGGTGGTAATGACGCGCAAAAGACCATGGGGATTATCACGGCGGTGCTGACAGCGGGCGGAATTTGGGGACTGCATTACGGTCCTAATGGAAACCTGCCTGCGATCCCGCTTTCTGTCGTTCTGGCCGCCCACGCGGCAATCGCGTTCGGAACGCTCTCAGGTGGCTGGCGCATTGTCCACACCATGGGTTCGAAGATAACCAAGTTGAGGCCCATCGGTGGCTTTTGCGCGGAAACAGGGGCCGCAATAACACTCGCCTACGTGACCCTTACCGGCACGCCTGTTTCAACAACCCATACGATCACAGGCGCGATTGTCGGTGTGGGAGCGACCCGTCGATTGTCCGCAGTGAAATGGGGTGTGGCGGGGCGGATAGTCTGGGCCTGGATTCTTACAATCCCCGCCGCCGGTACGATCGCGGCAATCTCATTTTGGTTAGTCGAAGCCATCCACCGCTTGGTGAAATATTGACAGGCGTAGGGATACCCAATATTCTGAACTGGTAGTTCCATCCGGCCGTTTCCCAGGCCCCTCTCAAATCCAATCCCAAAAAGTACTCTCTGGAGGCCAAATGATTCCCCAAACTCTCGCGCGACCCTGGTTACTTGCGACATTCGCCACTTCGATTCTTGCCCTGTGCCCGCACGCCCAAGCCAATGGACAGACTTCCCTGCCCTCTGCCAGTCCGGTTCAGGCGGTGGCCGAAGCCCGGCAAATAAGCATAGAACCGCAAAAAACTCTTCCGGCAAAGGCCAAGCGTTGGGCGCTCGTGGTGGGAGTCGACAAATATATCGATCCGCAGATCACCGGCTTGCGTGGGGCCGCAAACGATGCTCGGACACTGGCCGACGCACTGGTCCGATACGCAGGATTCCCGTCTGATCAGGTGATCCTCCTGTCGACGGACCAACCGATCGAGCGACAGCCTACTCGGGTCAATCTTCTCCGACGCCTTTCAAATCTCGCGGCGGCGGTCCCGAAGGATGGTCTGCTGCTAATATCGTTCTCGGGCCACGGAATGGAGCGGGCCGGGCATGCTTTTCTACTGCCCACGGATGCTCAGATCAGCGATCAAATTTCCTTTCTTGAGGATACTGCCGTCAGTGTGACCCGGATGCGCGACCTCATCAAAGGCACTGGGGTGGGCCAGGTCATGGTGCTGCTGGATGCCTGCCGGAACGATCCCGGTGGGCGCGCCGATGCACCCAATCCCCTGACCGAAGCATATGTGCAAGGATTCAACTTCGATGTGCGGAATCGCGAGGTACAGGCCTTTGCAACAATCTATGCCACAACAGTTGGCCAACGTGCATATGAATATACCGAGAAGAAGCAGGGCTATTTCACCTGGGCCATCGTGGAAGGTTTGAAAGGCGGCGCCGCAAACAGCCAGGGAGAAGTGACTCTGTCCGAGCTCGTCAAGTTTGTGCAGGATGCGGTACCCAAACGCATCGCAATCGATCTCGGCAGTGGAAAGCAGCAAAAACCCTTTGCCACAATCGAAGGCTATAAAGCTGAGGAACTGGTTTTGTCAGCGCCGGGCGCCAACGCCTCATCCGCGGCGGCCTCTATTCCGTCTGGTAGTTTCGTTGATCCTGCGGCCATTGAATTGAGCTTCTGGGATACCATCAAGAGCAGCCAGAATGCAGACGACTTCAAGGCTTATCTCGAGAAGTACCCGGATGGTCAGTTTGCGGTACTGGCCCGAAATCGGCTGAACAGTGCAGAGAGTTCCCGGGCCGCTGAGATCTCGCGCTCGACTTCTCAGGCAAACGAAGCGCAAAACGCGCTGGCGGAGCTGACCTTTTGGTCCTCAATCAAGGAGAACGGCGGTCGCGACGAGATCAAGGCCTACCTCAAGAAGTATCCTTCAGGCACGTTTGCTGCTGCGGCCCGAAATCGTTTGCGCGAACTCGACGATTCGCTTGACGACTCAACCTGGGTAGGCACGTCTCCCGGCGGAGACAAATTCTACGAGTTCAAATTCAGTAAGGGCGGAATGTTCTCGGGCAGTTTTTTTGGTGGGATGAGCCTGTTTGTTTCCGGGCAAAACAAACTCGAAGGTTCCTGGAGCCAGTCGGGCAACAGTATCAACGTCGTGCTATCCGGACGGCTGAAAGCACAGGAATTCAAGGCCACGCGGAGTGGCGATGTCATCAAGGGTTTTTGGGGCGCGCTCACTTATTCATTTGAGCTGAACCGCGTGTTCGCTAAACCAGTGGTGCTGAAGGACGAGGATGAATCAGCGCCATGCAATCTCCGCGGCATGAAGATCACGGTTTTCTATCGCGACAAGGGTGGCGTAAATCTTTCAGACATCGCCGCGAGGGTCGCGGAAAAGCTGCGAGGCTCCGGCGCGCAAATCGACGTGCAAAAAGGAAACCTCAAAGACCTGAGCGAGAAGGTGGTCTTCTATAACAGCCAGAGCCAGATTGCCGGTCGCATAGTTGAATGCGTGGGCGACGCAGCCCAGCTCTCGCCAGGCGACGGAGGGGTGAGCTATACGCTGCCAAACGTGTTTCAGATTTATTTGCAAGGCGCCTCGATGTCGATTAGCTCTGGAACAAAGAAGTTGAAATAGAGACTTATCCACAGATTACGCAGATTACGCAGATTAAGACGGATCGGAACAGAATACTAGCTTACTTTCTATTTCCGATCCGTTTTAATCTGCGTAATCTGTGGCTAAAACCGCTTTCGTCTGAACAGTATTGTCAGTGTTATCTGGGTGTTGGTTTTCCGCTGCGAAGGCTATCGCTTTAATCGTCGTCGGCCTCACCTGAACTCGGGAACATGTCCCTGAGGACGGCACGCATCTTCACGTGACCGTAAAGTACCTCAAGAAAACAGGCAAGCTGATGCAGCAGGACTTTTGCGTCGCCGTTGTTTTCGATAGAGGTGATTACATCCAACGCCAGACGCTCATATGCCCGCCAATCGCGATACATCAGATACTGCATGCTCCCATCACGGAATTCGAGGATGCAGCCAACCACTTTGCGCAATATGTCGGGATCCCCTTCGGCTTCCGCTTGCCGCACTACTCGCATCAGGGAAGAAAGGTCCCTGCACAGAACAAGCGACTGTCTTAGTCGCACCTCTGAATCGTTGAAGAGGGCTAGGGAATCCAAATTTGGGTTGAGCACCTGCAACAACGTGATCGCCGATTGTTGCAAACAGTTAGTTAGCAATCCATGAGCATGAACGATCTTGCCGTAAACGACCGGAGTCGACTGCTTCCTCAGCACACCCACCAGCTCTCGTTCAAAAATTCTCCTTACATCATGCGTGATGCTGTAGCTAATGCCGTCGAGCACTTCATGCAATTTTTCGCTCAGGCCCGCAGTGCGCATCGCTTTGGTGTTGATGAAATCTATAAGCGAGCGCGTCTCGAATTGCACTATCTCCAATAACGAAAGATTCTCCAGCAGCGTATCCAGCTCATGCAGATTGCTTTCAATCAGACTCAGCCTCCCGAATAATCCGACGATATCTCGCAGGATAGTCTGAGCAATCTCATTGATGCCGGGATCCTCGACGCGCTCGAGGGCGGTATTGATTTCCTGTTCCAGCTTGGCCTGAAGGTCTCTGTGTAGCTCATTAACCGCGAGCGTTTCTTTGGCGCTCGTCAGCGCCGGCTGAAGCAGCAATTCGTCAGGTGTGGCTCCGATTTGTGTCGACATTTCGAGACTTCTGGATCGAGGGAACCTTGGTTAGTACATTAGTAATCGAGGACCCGTTTAATAGTTGAGGGCGCGGTTGTGATGCGATGCTGCAGAGTGGCTGGAGGTAAGGTTTTGGGCTCTTGCCGCCAGGTCTTTTTGTAAAGCGTGTGCCAGCCAGGTTAGCTGGCGTCGAGGCGAGTAAAATTCTCTCATATTCGCTTTGTCTTTGGCGACAATTTTTTGCGGACAAGTCAAAAAGACAAGCGGAGGGTCAGATTGCTAACTTTGGGCTATTAACCTGAGCGGTAATCGGGGGGTTTTGGCTGGATTTATCGCAATTAGGGGCAAGTAGCCTTTGGACTTCGGGTTCCGCGCGCCCTTCAAGCGGTGTTCGATTCTCCCGGGCGCATTAATCACTGACCGTTCGCCGGAGGCTGGCTTTGACTCAAAAGTCCGAAACGACACCTCATTCACACCGGGTTTCAGCCCGGTGACATGCAGAGGAGGAGATTAGTGAACCGTTTTAACGGTTTACTTTTCTTCCTCAAAACGCAGAGGAGGTGAGTATGAAGGAGTCGTCTCGTCAGGCCGGCCGAGAAACCGTTGAAACGGTTCTTATTATCTGTTGCGGTCTTGGATCACCGAGCTGAAGCCCGGTGTGAATGAGAGGTAGGACTCTCAGACTTTTGAGGCAACGCGTCGGAGGCTCCTTTGTGACCGGTGGCAGCGCGCGGCGGGCGTGTGCTATCTTTTCCCCGCCAAAAAGAGATGCCCGCGTAGCTCAGTGGATTAGAGCGTTCGCCTCCGGAGCGAAAGGTCGCAGGTTCGACCCCTGCCGCGGGTACCATTAACTTCGATCCTCGCAAAACTGATCCACGAATTCACACGAAACAAGCTGAACCTCTCAATTGGAATTCGTGTGATTTAGTGGATCGGCTTTTTTCTTTCCTCGCGGAAAACTGATAAGGTCACCGCCGCCGGCGAGACTTAGACGCGTGCCTGATTCCCTGGTAGCTCACCTTGCCTGGCAATCGCTCCGGCAAGTCCAGTTCATCATCGACAATATCCTCCATGTGAACGCCCGCCGCGCGCGCATATTCCAAAAGGACCGACAGATGAGGTTCTGTTGTTCCTCGCTCGAACTCCGAGATCCGCCGGTAGTCCATCGCCTCTTCGAATCCCAACCGTCTGAGCAACTCTGATTGTGACAGCCCGAGAGCCATTCGAATCTGGAGAAGCTTCTCTGACAGACGCTCCGGCCTCACGCGAGCCCCTCTTCCCATCAGGAGTTTCCTCCCGATGGAAAAGCGCAACACGTATTACGATTGACTCTATCTGTAGTTGCAGATAGACTGCCCTGGCGCTCTCGATTCGCCGTGAGTTGGAACCTTCCATGCTCAACGGCGATGCTCATCACTCGAATTGACGGGATGGTGAGCTACGCATTTGGCCGTTGCCAGATTATCAAAGACTAGACCGCGCAGAGCATACCAGAACGGGTGATCTTTGATCATTAGTTTTTCCGAGTCTCGCCGCAACAGTAAGCAGAAAGCAGTAAGCAGAAAGCAGTAAGCAGAAAGCAGTAGGCAGAAAGCAGTAGGCAGAAAGCAGAAAGAGGCCGTGGCCCACTCGCAGCTTACGGCCCGCTCACCCGAAATCCAGGTTCCTTGTTTTGGACGTTGCTTTGAACAGAAGCTAATGAGTGATTGATGTCTGGCACGGCCTCCTGTTCAGACACGGGGAGTGAACCAGTGCCGACGGGCCGCCGTGGGGGTGAGGACGCGGCGGCCTCATCTCGTATCCACAGATTTCGCAGATTCCGCAGATTACAAAGCAGAAGACAGGAGCAGAAGGCAGTGGGCAGTAAGCAGTCTGCTTTCCAAGCTTAGGAACCTCTCCCAACTTTCAGATCTCAGTGTTGAGTGGCTGCGCATCTTGAGGCGGGTCAAGCCCACTTTCCCAACTTGCAAATTTATGTCCTTGAGTGGCTCTACTTTCTGCTTTCTACTTTCTGCTTTCTGCTTTCTGCTTTCTGCTTTCTGCTTTCTGCATTGTAATCTGCGGAAGCTGCGAAATCTGTGGATAAGCGGCAACCACGTCCGACATGCAGTTGCGCCGAGCCTTCCGGAGAATTACGTTAAGGTGATTGATGGCAGTCCGATTGGGCCGAAGCATGGGTCATGCGAGACGGCTATGTATCGGGGTAAGCCGGTAATCGCCAGCGACATTTCTACGGATCCGCTGTGGGAGGAGTATCGCAACTTTGCATGGGCGATCGGTGTTGCCGCCTGTTGGTCCACCCCGATAATGTCGAGCAAGGGTAAAGTGCTTGGTTCATTTGCCATGTATTACCGCGAACCGCGCACGCCAAACGGCGACGAAAGGCACCTCACAGATGTGGCCACCAGGCTTGCCGCCCTGGCGATTCAGCATCGCGCTTCACGTGGGCAACCCGCATCAGTCAAGACGACGGCTCGAAAGTAGGCCGAACACGAGTTATCCACAGATTACGCAGATTTCGCAGATTAGAAAGCAAAAGGCAGTAAGCAGAAGGCAGTAAGCGTTAGCCAGAACGCCAGTAGTCGGAGCACCGCAAGTTTTACGTCAGCATCTGCTTACTTACTACCTATTGCTTTCTGACACTACTAGCTTACTGCCTACTGCCAACTGCCTACTGCCAACTGCTTACTGCCTTCTGCTTTAAATCTGCGAAATCTGCGTAATCTGTGGATGCATTACAAATTAGGCGCGCCTTCTTCCTTTTGACCTCACCCTTCGACTTTTTGCTTTTTGGGATTTGCTCTTTACCTTCGCCGCTTTGTTGGATTCGTGGTGTGCTTTCTGCACGGGCGCCTGGGCCTTGTCCAGCGATGCAGTGATCAGTTCGTCACTTGGTCGAGTGCCGTTGATGAAAGCAAACACGTGATAGTTGGCGTTGCGCTCCCGAATTGCTTCAATGCGCCCTTCCTTCTTCAAGCGCGCCAGTTCGCTCATCAGGAACGTCTGTTCCGCGGCGCTCATATAACGATAGTCGATGTCGAATGCCAAACCTGTTGAGTGCGGCGGCGTGTCGATGAGCACGGCATTCCGGTTCACTCTGTTCAATGCATGTTGGTACTGTTCCGGCCTCACGAGTGAGCTTACAGGTAACGGACGATCAAACTGGCGGTGATAGACCGACGCGACTTCTTCCAGGATCTTCAACGCTGCGGGTCTTAGCGACCTGAGCAGACTGACCTTCATCGCCTGCCGATCCGACGAGTCATAAATATTGTAAGACCGGCCAGTGAAATTGTTTGCGAGCGTCCGTAGTAACTCGTAATCGCGGAGTAGTTTCTGGCGCCTGTCAGGTTGCCCGTAGAATTGATCGAGCAGGGCTTTGGCTTCCTCCGTCGATTTCAGCTCCTGCTCGTCCGCCGCGATCTGTTTTTGAAGATCGCTTTGTTGTGTGCGGTCGCTTTTTTTGAGCTTTCCTGATTGAACTTTCAAAGATGCCATCTCGGTTCGGAGCTTCGATCGCTTCTCATCGAGACTTTGGTACGCCTCGCTCAGTTGCGCTTCGTCATACAGTTCGATGCTGTGATCATCTTCGTATCTGGTAAACACCCCATCGTCTGCTTTCGCTCCGACACCGAATAAGACGTAGGTGTCAGTGACAGCGGGTACTGCAACCATTTCGCCGCGCTCGATCATCGCCGCGAGATCGACGAAGTCCTGACAAGTTTGGACATTGTGTTTCGCGATCTCGGCAACCTGTGTCGCGAGAAACCAGTGCCGGTCGCTGTAGTGTTTGAGCTCGGGCGGAATCTCAACGACGCCGTTTCCCAACTCGCCTCGATCCGCTTTGACTTTTTCGACCGCCCGGGCCCATGCATCAGCGTCGGTACTCTTTGTCAGGTTAGATAAGTCGTTTGCCGATTGATGCAGCCGATTGCGTTTTGCAACGGTAAAGTGGACGACAGCCCACACCACGACGCACGTCGCGGTACTGATAAGGAATAGAAGGACAATTCTTTTGCTCATGAACGAATTGTGGGGCACTAGATGATCCCACACGACCGCCCTCATAAGATTGCGAGTTTGTTATAAATTTCGAGGCCAACTTAGAATAGGTCCGGCATTCCACTCAAGGAACAGAAATTCGCAGGTTGGGAAGGTGTATAGACACTTCCCAACCTGCGAATTCCTGTTCCTTGAATGATTGACTTTCTCGAGCGCGAGCACGTATCGTTATTGGCGCAGCACGTTGGCAAAAGCCTGGCCTCGGTACTTTTTCAGGACGCCCCCCTGACGAGAAGATTCCCCCGCCAAGAAGGTCCCCCTTGACCAGCTGCGGGATTGAATTTCGGGTTAGTATCATGGGCACTTCAAGAAACCTCGCTTCGACTGTATTGCTGATTCTGAGTCTGCTTCTGCTAAACCCAGCCAGCTCACTCGCAAATACAAAGGCTAACAAGCATAAAGCACGTCCACTCACGCGGGCCGAAGTCAAAGAGGCGGAACGCCGCCTGTCAGAGATGGGTTATGGGCCGGGCCCTGTCGGGGGAGTGATCGATGATGTCACACGAAACGCGTTAATCGCTTTTCAGAAATGGGAAGGGCGTAAAGTCACCGGCCAGCTGAGCCGCGGGGACTTTGAGGCCATAATGAATGCCGACGCACCGCAGGCGAAGGACTCAGGGTACAGTCACGTTGAGGTAGATCTCGATCGACAGGTGCTTTTGTTGACTGACGACGAAGGAACCATCAAGAGAATTCTTCCAGTCTCGACCGGCAGCAACAAGCATTACAACGTAAAAGGTATGAGCGGCCTGGCCTATACGCCGACGGGCCGCTTCAGGATCTATGCGAAGCTGTCTGGATGGAGGAAATCACCGCTCGGGTTGCTTTATTACCCTAACTACTTCAGCGACGGGCTGGCGATTCATGGAAACCCTTCAGTTCCTCAACAACCCCAAAGTCATGGCTGCATTCGTATTCCAATGAACGCGGCGGCGGAGGTAAGCAGGCTGCTTCCGGTGGGAACGATTGTGCTGATCTATGATATGGAGTCGTTCGTTTCCGCCAAAGACTGGGCACAGGCAGATAAACAAAAACAGGAAGGAGTAAATCGGTAGCGGCCGAAGCTATCCACAGATTACGCAGATTTCGTGGATAATTTTTACTGACCGCACTCGGAATTTGTCCTTGTGACCACTGGACTGAAGCGCTCCTGATATTCGCGTGAGGTGATGAAGGCGCAGACCATGACGTGCTGAATCTCCGCGTTTCGCACCGGAAACTCGTTGACCTTGCCCAGCCAGAAGAGGAAACCTCCAATATCTGAATCACGCCGTAGATAGCCGGCATATTGGGTGTAAACAAACGAGCGGTTGTATTCCGCATCGATGAACGCTCGATTGTTAACGGGATTGGTTTGCAAGTTGTCGTCCGCCAGCCGGTATAGCACCGCGCCTCTACCGCCCTGATCGAACAAATTAATGAGCGTTCCGCGTTGTGACGTGAGGTCCACCCCGCTGTCGCTACGGATCCGGGCAAGCAGCGAATCGATGAAAGCCGGTCCAGTCAGCGCGCTCGAATATCTCGACAGAAACTCGGGCCGTTTGACGAATACAGTTGCCAGATCCCACTGTTGTTGAGCTTGATTCGTCCCCGCTGCAAGACGCGCTCGATCTCGGACAAATACACTATAGCCGGGAATCTTCTTGGCCTCGGCAACGTTTCCCACATCCGGATTGGAGAACGGCTGATCGTTACCAAAGGCGGCGCGATAAAGTCGATACACGTAGGCGCCCGTCTGCTGGAACTCTAATTCGTAGAAGAACGCATTCGACACATCCAGACGGCGACGCGCAACGCAACTCTGATCAGTTCCGCAACCCGTGATTTGACCCGCCCAGTAAGCCAGACCACCCGGATCTGGCACGCGATTCAGAAAGTCCGAATAGTGCTGACGCACAAAGAACAACGCATCCTGGTCATCCAGCGGGTTTCCTGCAGCCGGAGACGTATCGTTGTCCACGATCGTTAAGCTGACGAGGCCGGGTATGCCGAGAATACCGGCCGTCGGATTACTGAGCGCAATATTCACCGTGCGGTTGCCATCAACATAGATGTTGTCGACAATCAAGACCACGAAGCTTGCACTAGTCTGGCCGGGAGCAAATGTTAAGGTGCCTGAGGCGATACAGTAGTCTTTGTTCTGCCTGGCAGTTGCATCCGCGGTGCTGTAATCGACAGTGGCTGCTGTCGATGTGTCACCACCCCGGACGATAGTAACTGTCACAGCTCGATCGCTCTCCAAAACGCTGTACCCGGCCTGATTAAACTGAAACGATTTCGGGGTGGCCACAAAATTTCCTGACAGGTTGCCGGCAAGACTATTGAATGTTCGACTGGCCGGAGTGAAAGTGTAATTCTCTTTCTGAGGAGTGACTGTATAGGACCCACCGGGCGCAAGGCTCGCGACCGCATACTCTCCATTGCCATTTGTCTGCGAGCTGCGAGCCTCTGACCCGCTAATAGTAATGGCAACTCCGTTAATCGCGGCGCCGCTTGCGTCCGCCACCCGTCCAGCGATGTTGTAGGTAGTGACGGTCGAATTGAAATTAGCAATCTGATCTCCACCGATATTGCTAAAGTTCAAGCTTTGGGGGCTGAAGTTGAGATTGGGCTTTGCGGGGAACACCGTATAATTACGGCCCAACGCCAGTTTGGTAAAGGAATAGTTACCGCTGCTATCAGTCTGGGCCACTTCAGTCGCCACTCCTCCCATGATGAGTGAGAGGTTCACGTTCTGGATTCCGTTTCCCGCATTATCTCTCACCTGTCCGACGATGTTGGCGGCAAAGCCAGGCCGCAGCTCGATTTCCCAGACTCCTCTACCGTACGTTGCGGCCCTCAGCGTTGACCCGTCACTGGTGACCTTCAAATCCTCGACGAATATGCTCGGCAGTCCCGATCCGAATCTGTTCCAGCTCAGGCCGCGGTTTGTGGAGGCGTAAACGCCGTCATAGCTGCCGCAGTAAAGCGTATTCGGATCAACAGGATCTGCTCGCACAACCAGGATCGGAAACTGCGGCAGTCCGTTACTACGTGCCACCCACGAGTTGCCACCATCGCTTGAGACAAACACATCGCCTCCGGCAGTCGCGTAAACAAGGTTCGAATCTCTCGGATCGATCTCCAGGTTCAGGACAATATTGCCAAGCGTTTTCTTTACCCACGTCGAGCCACGATCTGTTGACCGAAAGAGATCGTTCCCGCTGCTCGTCATCAGAACATTGCTATTAGATCTCGCCACGACCATCTTTGACGGCGCCGTCCAGACCGAACCATCGGTAGTCGTAGTCGGAACCGGAAGCCACGAGTCGCCGCTGTCGGTTGTGCGCCAGATGCGGAGATTGCTGAGCGTGTACAGCGTTGCGGGATTATTCGTATCGATAACCAGTCGTGTGAAGAACGGACCGGACTCGCCGGGCGGCAATTGAGGCTCGAGGTGCTGGTCTTCAAAGTAGCAGCTATTGACGGTGCCGGCACGCCTGGTCCGGAAGATAGCGCCATATGCAATTGTTGCGAAAGCCGTCGACGGCTGAAGAGTATTAACCGCCGAATCAAATCCGTCGCTGACGTTGACGGTTACCCAGGACGTGCCTGCGCCATCTGAGCGCCGGTCTGTGCCGTTGTCCTGCGAGCCGGCCAGCACTCGATTCAACATAACCGGATCATTAAACATTGAATAGTACTGACGGATAACAAGTCCATCGTTGTGCGCACGGGCCGTGTTGCCGTAATCCGGGGTGGAAAACAAGCCGCCATCACCGGCGATGTAGAGAGTCGTTCCCTGGAACTGGAGATCGGTAGTGTCTTCGTGAACGTTTAGCTCACAATTAGGTAAAGGTGTGCGACTCAGCGGTGGGGTTGTCCAGGTGACTCCGCCATCGGTCGACCTAATCTGAAAAACGCCGCACGCTATGATTAGGTTTGCATTGCTGGGGGAGACAACGATCGCGTTGTTGTGCCAAGCCTGATTACCGAGCAGATGACTGACAGAGAATCTCCGGTCGGAATAAATAGCCGGCAAATCTATCCATGTATTGCCTCCATCGACGGATTTGTAGATATGAGTTGCGCCACCTCCGATGGAGGTACATACGTAGATCACCTGAGGATTTGAAGGTGCGATGGCGATCGACATTACATCCGAGGCGCCAGGCAAGCCCGCAGTTTTCTGGCTCCAGCTGATGCCGCCGTCCGTTGATTTGAAAATGACTCCTCCCGAGTAACCGTTGGTAGTTGCGGCAGCGAAAAGTACCAAAGGGTTGTCAGGATCGCGTTTGATGTCTTCGGCCAAAACCGAGCTGAGCGTGGTCGTCCAGGTTTGTCCGCCATCTATTGATCTCAAGACGCCGCTATCCGTAGCTGCTACCAGCTCCAAAGGATTTGTTGGGTGCACAGAAAGTCGCCAAAACCTGCCGGCAATCACGTTTGCGGGAAACAGCCAGGTGTTCCCCCCATCGATCGATCTAAGGAGTCCGATTCCTGATGAGTGTTCAGATCCGGTGCCAACGTAAAGGATATTCGGAGCTGAAGGAGCGACCGCGATGGCCCCCACGCAAAGATTGCTGATTGAATCAGTCAGATTGGACCAGGTGCTTCCGGCATCAGTGGTTTTCCACACTCCACCACTATCCGCTCCAACATACAAGGTACCGGCAACGCTCGGGTGCACGGCGATGGACGATATACGACCGGCACTGTTTGTTGGTCCAAGAGACACCCAATTTTCAGTTACCTCAGACGTTACTGTGGTACTTTTCAGTTGTTTTTGGCCCTCACGTTCATCGTAACCCTGTCGAACCACTCTCAGCTTCAATTCGGGATCCAGTTCTGGATGACTCTCTTTGAACCAGCGAAGTCGATCCAGGATGACCTCGGCATCATCCTTCTCACGCTCGCCTTCCCTGTTCTGGTTTTTATTTGCTGATGCCTCTGCTTGAGTGGCGTGGGTGTTTGCGATCGTCAGCGAATTCCGACCAATACTGTTTCGCATGGAAACGCGTCCGGCAACCCCGCGCGTTAAACGTGCTTCCTTCACTGCTGCGAACTCCCGTCGAATGCCGCTTTTTACAGCCAGCGAAGCCAGCACTGTGAGTCCCAAAGTGATTATGATTAGGATAATCGTCTTCATCGAAGAATTAGGCAGGTAAGACACTTCAAGGTCGCCTGGTAGCAGACGTCTATAGATCCGTTCCGACGTCTATATCAGTTCAACGGCGACTCGCGTACAACTGCGAACAGAAAATTCTCGCGGCAGAACCGGAAACGACGATTAGAAGCCGGGGTTTGCGAGCCCTTATAACGCACAAATCAGGGAGAAGCAAACATTTCTATTTCGTGTTTCTATTTTCTTGAGTAGGCTTTTTTGCGAGTAAACAATCGATCCACGCGCATCACACGAACCAAAACAAAGTCATACGAAATGTTCCTCTATTTACTTCGTGTGATTTCGTGGATCGGGTGTTAACATGCTAGGCTAACCAGCTAAACAGGCGTTGTTTTGCCCGGCAAGCTACCCCGAATCGACGCCAAGCGCAGCGTGAAGATTACGGTGGCCGTTTCACCAGTCCCCCTTTTCGCCCGATTACAAAACATGAAAACCGGAGCCACGATGTCCCTCAACCAGACCACAATCCTCGTAGTGGATGACTTCGACGATACACGGTTGCTCTTGCGCACCTGGCTTGAGAGGAAAGGGTTTCGTGTCCTTGAGGCCACGAATGGAAATGAGGCGGTAGCCAGCGCCGAGAGAGAAAATCCGGACCTGATTATCATGGACGTGGAGATGCCCGAATTGGACGGCTTGTCAGCCACACGAAAAATCCGCAGTATGAAGCCTCTGGAGAAAGTCCCGGTAGTAGCTGTGTCGGCTTACGGCGCTCAACAGTTTCGCGGCGAGGCTCTGGCAGCGGGTTGCAACGAATATGTCTCAACACCTTTCGAGCCGGCAGATCTCGAAAAGGTGATCCGCTCGTTCCTGCCTCCGGCAACCCACGGTAAAGTCTAACAATGCGTTCATTCTCGTCAGAAAGATCGCCGGGAACGCGGACCCTATCGCCGCGGTCCCAGCAAGATTCTCGTGCTCATAGTTTTCTTCTGGTACTGGTCCTACTTTTTTTCCTGAATGGACTGGCTCACGGCCAGACCTCGCGGTGCTCGCTGAATATTGCCGACCTCCCGCCCGCTCCCGAGTTGGTCGGTTTCCAACTGGGGATGACCAGGGAACAGGTTAAGCTTCGGATCCCTGAAGTCGTGTTTGGCAGAACCGATGACTTTGGCGTCACTAAAACCACGATTAATCCGTTTTTCGATCCCCAAATTGACAAGGCTTCGTTCGAAGGAGTGCGCAGCATCTCTCTCGAATTCCTGGATAATCGTCTGACCTCTTTGTGGATAGGCTATGACGCCAATTTCAAGGTCTCCAGTGTCGAAGAGTTCATTAAAAGAATTACGCCGGCGCTGCACCTGCCTGATGCCTGGGTCGCATGGCGTTCACGCGGCCAACAAATGCGCTGCGCCGGTTTTCAGTTAACCGTCACAATGGTCGCCGACGGACCGAGTTTTCGCATTGCCGATTCCAGTGCTGAAGAAGTTGTGGCCCAACGACGACAGGCTAAAGAGGAAGAAGATTCCGCACTCTCAAATGGAACCGAAGAAATAACAGAAATCGTCGGCGACAAAAGGAACAAGATTTACTACCCTGCCGGCTGTCATCCGGCAACTGAGATTGCGGCGGAAGATCGCCTTGTCTTCAAGACTTCGGAAGCGGCAGATAAGGCAGGGTTCAAGCCGGCGAAAAACTGCGAATAGGAGACGAGAACAACTTGCAACATTAACGGGGCAGCAGTATCAGCCCGAAAGGACGCTCATGCTAAAGGAATTCAAAGAATTCATTGCCCGTGGCAACGTTATCGATCTGGCTGTTGCGGTTGTGCTCGGCGCGGCATTTGGGAAAATCGTTACCTCCTTCGTTGAGGGAATCATCATGCCCCCTTTGGGCTTACTGCTCGGCCATGTTGATTTCTCAAACTTGTTCATCGACTTGTCCGGGGAGCGTCCGGTTTCACTCGCCGATGCACAGCTTAAAGGTTTACCGGTTATTGCCTATGGGGCATTCCTTAATGACGTTGTTAGTTTTCTTATCGTCGCTTTTGTGATCTTTCTGGTTATCAAGGCGGTCAACAGACGCAAGAAAGAGGATGAAGCGGTAACAACAAAGGACTGTCCTTACTGCCTTACGGCAATTCCGATCGGTGCGACTCGTTGTGCCGCCTGTTGTTCCGATCTACCGGCTGCTGCTTGAGCGTTGAGTCGGCTCATTTTCCATTTGTCGTTGGACATTTTTCATTTGGTATTCGATAAAGCCGTTTCGTGTTGCTTTTCGTGTGACTTCGTGGATTGTTTACCTCGGGCAGATGAAGAACGATCCACGAAGTCACACGAAGAAGAGAAAAACAATGCGCGAGTGCCCCCGATGCGAAATCTGCTATGACGACGACGTAGCAATTTGTCCCCAGGATCAAAGCAATACCAAGCACACGTTGCCGGGCGGGCGGTTGCTTGCCACTCGCTATCTCCTCGAGAAACGTCTCGGCCGCGGGGCAATGGGCCAGGTGTATCTGGCGCGGGACCAAAACCTCACTACTCGCCGGGTAGCTGTAAAGACTGTTCGGCCTGACATCCTCAGTGACGAAGAGCTCCAGGAAGGAGAAGCCATAGCACGCTTCGAGCGGGAAGCGCACGCAGCTGCTTCTATTCAACATCCAAACGTCGTCGGCGTCACTGACTTCGGCAAAAGTCCCGACGGCGTTTTTTTCCTCGTGATGGAATATGTTGAAGGAGAAACGCTCTATCAGTTACTACGACGCGAGGGCACTTTAAATCCTTCACGTGCCGCCACCATCCTGCGCCAGGTTGTGGCCGGAGTGGATGCGGCCCACGACGCCGGCATTCTGCACCGCGATCTCAAGCCGGCAAATATTTTTATCATGCATAAGCGCCGAAAAAGCGGTAGCGCAACGGGAGCAGTGGAGGACGGATTTGTTAAGGTGGGAGACTTTGGCCTGGCCAAAATCGTCAATGCGAACCGCTCTGAAGCCACGTCCGCTAGTGGACCAGCATCCAGGGGAATTGTCGGCACTCCGGAATACATGGCCCCTGAGCAGATGCAGCCAGGCGTACAGCTCGATGCACGCGCGGACATTTACGCTCTCGGCGCAATCGCCTATCACATGCTGGGGGGTCGCCCGCCCTTTACCGGCGACATCACGCAATTGATCGCGCAGAAACTCATGCAAGATCCACCGGCATTATCGAGCTTGCGAACGGATATCTCGGCTGAGGTCGAACGAGCGGTTTTGCATGCGCTTGCACGGGACGCGACAGCGCGACCGGCCAACGCTGCCGACTGGTTGGAAGAGTTTGATGCGGCAGCGACGACCCACTCCGGCAAGCTTGTAAAGGATGACTCCCGAGTCGTGATCATGGCGCCCACTGGTTCGGAGGTCTACCTGGACGATGAGCGGCACGGAAGCGTGGGACGTTCCGGACGTGTGATACTCCCTTCGGTTCCGGCCGGCCGGCACGTTTTGCGCGTGGCGAAATCCGGAGAGCGCGATGACGAGCGAGTCATCGAAGTGCGCCCGGACGGCGCAGAGCAGATCATTCAAGCGCAATTCAGAACTGCGCCTTCGAGTAACCAGTTGACGCCGTCCCGAGGCGGAAGTCTGGATAGCAGAACCGGTCCCCGTTCAACCACTCTGGTCGTCGTCGTGTGTACTCGCTGTAATGCGCGCTTTGCCGAAGGGGTACGCTTTTGCGGTGTGTGCGGTAATACGACTTTTCAGCCAATTGCTCCCACCGGTTCTAATGATCCCGCCATCAGTCTGGCCGGTTCAGCCTCAGAATCCAGACCGGTGATCTGTGATCGCTGCGGCCATGAGTACTCTTCGGGCACAAAGTTTTGTGGCCGTTGCGGAATACCGCTTGGCGCAGCAGCGCTGAGTTGGCGCTCTCCCCGGCCAGTTGAAATACTGTGCAAACTCTGTGGCACCAGCTACCCCGCAGGCACACGATTCTGCGGGCGTTGCGGCAAGTCCATCAGCGTTTGAGCCTATCCTTGCATGCAATATAATTGCCTACGCCCGTTTCAGGTTGTGGTTTTTCTGATAGTCTTGTTGGGCATGCTACGCCGAACCCAAAAGCCACAAGCACAAGCTTGAATATCCGACTCAAATGAAACGCTGCCCCAGTTGCAATCGAACCTATACGGATGTGTCGCTCAACTTCTGTCTCGAGGACGGGACGCCACTGGTCAATGACGCGCCGTCGACCGACCCTGCCGCGACCATCCGCTACACACCCGGCCGGGATACAAGCGAGCCTCCGCCGACGGAGATTTATCGCCCTGACTCGCCTGCGGCAAACCAGGTGCGGTCGATTCCCCAGCCTCAGCCTCAACAGTGGACTCCGGTACCACCACGACCACCGCAGCCATGGACCCCCGCACAGCAACGAATGAGACCACCCGAAAAGAAATCGAATGTTGTTTGGTGGGTTGTGGGAGGAGTCGTAGTTGTAGGCATCATCGGCATCGGACTGCTGGTGATGATCATTCTAGTGGCGAGCATTAGCTCCCAGGGAAACGAAAACAACTCAAACAGTAATGTCCGGGTGGCAAACGCCAACACGAATTCAGGAAATGCCAACAACACAAATACTGCGAATACTAATGCCAGCACTCCGGCAGCATCTCTGACGGATGATTTTTCCGAACAGAAGTGGGGCACCGGTGACTCGAAGTTTGGCGACATCTGGTACACCGATGGCGAATATCACATGAGATCGAAGAAAGACACTTATCTCGTGATGTACGCACCAAACGACAGCTACAAGACTGGTAATGCGACTGTCAAAGTGACGGCTCGCAGTGTCGATGGGACGGCGCCCTCTGCCGGCTTTGGTCTGATAGTCAACGGCGAGCAATCCAAGACCAAAGGTTTGCAGGATTACGCTCTTTTGATTTTCCCGGGAGATGAGGCCTCATATGAGGTCGTAACGCACAAAGATGGAAACCAGGTGACCGTGGTACCGCGAACGGTATCAAGAGTCATTCGCTCAGGCACCAATCCGAATCAACTCGAGGTGAGAATCAAAGGTGCGGACCTTTCATTCTATGCCAACGGCCAATACCTGACGCGCATCACTGACACGGCGAATTTCCGAAACGGCCTGGCGGGGTTTTATACAAGCGACACCACTGAAGTTGCCTTTGATGATCTGGAAATCAAGCGATAGCCAAACTAATTATTTTAGCCGCAGATAAACGCAGATAAACGCGGGTCGGAAAGGAAAGGCAGCTAATAAAATGCTGCATCCTTGTAATTTCAAATCGGCGTTCTTCCGCGTGGATCTGCGGCTGGGAAATAAATGTTGTGAGGACTGATGCAGATTAATCTGAAAGTTCTGGCTGGTCCTTACAAAGGAAGCGTCTACACGTTCGATCAACCCGATACGTTCCTCATCGGTCGCACAAATGATTCTCACCTGTGTCTGCCTGATGATCGCTTCTTCTCACGCCATCACTGCCTGCTGGAAATCAGTCCGCCTCGCTGTTTTTTGCGCGATCTCGGTTCCACCAACGGCACATTCGTAAATGGTCAGCGTGTCAGCGAGGCCTTCTTAAAGAATGGGGACCAAATTCAAGGAGGCGCCACAGTCCTTCTGGTCCAAGTCATCGTTGACTCGCAATGGAATTCAACCACCGTAAGCGGCCACGCAACAACCCAGCCCGTGCTAATCCAGGTGGAATGCCTCAAGTGCGGCCGCCGCGAGGAAACCCAGGCTACCGCACCCGACGAGCACATGACCTTTCTTTGCGAAGACTGTCGCATCGAATTGAAAAGAACACCGCAACCGGTGCCAGGTTATGAAATGGTGCGGGTGCTCGGGCGCGGCGGAATGGGTTGTGTGATGCTTGGCCGGGATGAAAAGACTGGACGCGCGGTGGCCATAAAGACAATGCTGCCGGAGTTCGCCGTTAGCGACAAAGCTATGCGCCGGTTCATACGTGAGATCGATGTTGCCGCTGCCCTAAAACACCCGAACATCGTCGAATTTCTCGATCGCGGCACAACCAATGGGGTGGTCTATCTGGTCACGGAGTTCGTTGACGGCCTGGACGCTGCCAAGCTCGCCGACAGCAAAGGCGGACGACTTCCCTACCAGGAAACCATTTCCATTGTTTGTCAGGCGTTGGATGCGCTGGACCACGCTCACACACAGGGCTATATCCATCGCGACTTCAAAGATCAAAACGTTCTGGTTACCGGTTCCTGGCCAAACGTTCACGCAAAACTCACGGATTTCGGTCTGGCCAAAAGCTTTACGCAGTCAGGAATGAGTGGCGTAACGATGGCCGGTGAAATGGCCGGCACGCTTGCTTACATGCCGCCCGAGCAGTTGCGGAATTTTCGCGATGTGCGACCCCAGTCGGATATATATGCCGTCGGTATGACGGCATATAGTCTGTTGACAGGTTCACTCGCTCTCGACTTGCGCGGAAAAACGAGTGTGTCGGATACAATCAAGGCGATCTTTGATCAGCCTGCCATTCCGCTCAAGCAAAGGGCTAACAACATCCCCCAACAAGTTTGCGAGATAATCGACCGTTCGCTGGCGAAGGACCCGGCAACGCGCTGGCAGTCCGCAGGCGCCATGCGCACCGCGCTTCTGCACGCGGCCTGATCCGGTGAAGTCCGATCCACGAACTCACAGGAAGCGCTTTCGTGTAATTTCGTGTCACATTCTCTCTGTGTCCTCCGGGTCTCCGTGGTCGAATATGATGAGGAAACCGCTCACCACGGAGACACGGAGGACACAGAGAGAATGTGACACGACCCAAATTACTCTTTACTTCCCCGGAGTTTGGGCCGCATAATAACGTCCCCATCGCCACATTCGACAGGCGATTTGCGGGCTAGAGGCGCAAGTGAGTGAACTTGCGTCAGACGCGGGCCGACCAGCCCGCGTTTCGCATGAGGAGACAACTAATATGAGAACGATCTGGAAAGGCCACATCCGCTTCCTGCTGGTGGCCATCCCCGTCCGCGTTTACAACGCTATCGAGTCCAGCGAGAAAATCCAGTTCAACCAGTTGCACCGCGAAGACTACGGACCGATCGGTTATGACAAGCGCTGCAAGAAGTGCAGCCAGATCGTTAGTAATGACCAGATTACCAAGGGTTACCAGTACGAACCTGACCGTTATGCGATCATCGAGCCCGAGGATATTGGCAAAGTCAAAATCAAAACGACCAAGGCGGTCGACATCATTGGCTTTGTAGATGCCGCGGAGATCCCTTCCACCTTTTACGATGCTCCATACTATGCCGGGCCCGATGGGCCGGTGGCCGAGAAACCTTACGCGTTGCTGCGCGAGGTGATGAAGCAGACAGGCAAAGTCGGGGTGGGAAAGGTTGTTTTGCGCGACCGCGAAGATCTGGTGGCGGTGTTTCCTTACGAAGATGGACTGGTGCTGCAAAAGCTGCATTATCCTCATGAGTTGCGGAAGATGGAGGATGTGCCCGAGTTAGAGAACGCTCAGAAGATAAACAAGAACGAACTGAGGCTTGCCACTACTCTCGTTTCCGAAATGTCGACCACGTTGTCAGAGATCGATACGACCGACAATTACCACGAGGCCCTGAAGCAGCTCATCGATTCGAAAATCAAAGGGAAGAAAATTGTTGAATTTGAGGTTGAAGAACTTCCCAGACTTGATATTATGAGCGCGCTGAAAAAGAGTTTGCAGCAGTCGAATCGCAAACCTATGGTCAAGGCCAGCACGGCGAAAAAGAAACCGCAGATTAGTCTGGTCAAGCCAAAGACAGTTAAGAAACGTAAGGTGTCGTAAGCTGCGCGCTTACTGATGAAAGAAAAGAGCACCAAGCTTCTCGCGTTTCCCTCACCTGTCCCCGCAAAGGCAGATTATCAACGTGTCAAATCCGCGTACTCAAGCCGCGAGATCAAGCAACTCTTCGGCTTGAGCGAGCGCACCATTCGTCGCTGGACGGAACAGGGGATCATCCAGGCCTCAATCGCAGCACCTGGAACAGAACCAACCTACGACTTTCAGGCTCTGACCCAGTTCCGCCGCGTGCGGGAGCTGCGCGCGCAGGGCCAAAGCATTCGCCAAATCGAGGCTGAACTACAGGGGCAACTTCACCTTTTCCGATCGGAAGGCGCGAGAGTAGCCCGTTTGTTGACGCCGTTTGAGGAGGCGCTGCTGTTGCACGAACAGGGTGATCCAAAGGCAGCCGAATGCTACGCTGAAGCAATAAGTGAAGGAGACAATATTGCCGAGGCGTATTGCAATTTGGGGATCCTGAATCTTGAACAGGGCCAATTTGCCAAAGCGCTCGATCACTTCACCTTGTCGCTGAAGAACGACCCCCGGCACGTCGAAGCGCATTACAATCTGGCGAACTTGTATTATGACGCCAGCGACCTGCAGCTCGCCCGGTTGCACTACGAGGCCGCTATCCAAATCGAGCCCAACTTTTCTCTCGTCTATTTTAATCTGGCGCTTGTCTATCACCGGCTGGGTAATCTACCCGGCGCCACCGCCGCCCTGGAAAAGTACCGCCACCTGGAGCCTGACGATGATGAAATCGTCGTGCTCGATCAGCTTTTGAAGGCCATGCGCTCTCCCCGGCCCTAGTCATTTGTCATTTGTCGTTGGACATTTTTCATTTGTCATTGGGTATGGTTGGGGCTTCTCAATTTGGCCGAGTATCAATTGTCACACTTCATCAAATGCCAAATGAAAAATGTCCAACGACCAATGACAAATGATGGGAGCCGCCCGTAGGCTGGGCGGCTCGTTTCGAAGGGGAGCGCAGGTTTTGGCGGTGGGCAGGAGGGTCTGCCCACCTGCTCGTTCAGGATCGCAAGAAAGGTGAACGATCCCGATTACGTAGGTGACTGGATAAAATCGCTAATTGCCTGACCTTTCCAGAAGCCGCGGTTGTACGGTACCGGACAGACGGCAGGCATAAGCTGGTGGCACAAAGATCGATGAAGCAAATGCTCGCGGAGCACCATTCAAAGGAAGCAAAACCCGCAGTAAGCCAAAGCAATGATTTACAAGCTTAACCCCCGTTTCGGACGATGGTACATCGCGTTCACCTGCGGTAATTGTCAGTCAAGATTGATTCTGTTTCCTGACCTGACTGAGGGAAAATCAGACCTTCAGCACAGCGGCTATGTCCTGAGTTGCCCGCGGTGTAAACGCCGGGCGGAAGGCAAGGCCGAACATTATCAACATAGGGAGAGACGAAAACCCGAAGTGCTGATCGAGATTGTTTAGGCCACGCGTTCCAGATTCTTACTTGGCGGTTGTGCCTCAATTCCGTCGCCAGTATAATTCCATCCTCTGGTCTTTTTTGAGAACGTTGACCGAAGATGGGCTGTGATCCATCAAATAAACCCCTATGTCACAAGTAAAATGCCGAATCCTGTGCGTTGATGACCATGAAGATACTTCGGAGATGCTTCGCCTGCTGCTGGCGGGGCCTGATTACGAAGTAAGGACAGCGCGAACGGTCGAAGAGGCCCTGGAGTTGGCCCTGAGCGAGGAGTTTGATTTGTACGTGCTGGACAAGCGGCTGCCTGACGGCACGGGCGTGGAACTCTGCCGGCGTTTGAACGACCTTACTCCGGGGGTGCCTTGCATCTTTTATTCAGGGGACGCTTACGAGGTTCACAGGCAGGAGGCCCTTCGCGCCGGCGCAGACGCCTACATTGCCAAACCGGATCTGGATGCGCTAATCAGCACGGTAGAAAAGCTCCTTGCCGATCGTGAATGTGCAGCCGCCCAGGCGTAAAAAATTTCTCCATTCTCTTCTTGGGACCGCGTACGTCTCGCCCGCCGCATAGGCGCTCACCGCGAGCAAAGCTGCCGCAAACAACCAATGAAAAGATGGGCTTTGCACAAAAAGTAGGAATGACGTCTCCGACGTGAGTTGGTGGCAGGAGGCCCGAAGGGCCGACACATTTCCTTGCCGTGTCAACTTATTGTGCCGCGCCTTCGGCGTTCAAATCCATTTTGAATCGTTCCCGATCCACGGCCTAACGGTCGTGGCTACTTCCTCACGGCCCTTCGGGCCTCAGTTTCAGAGCGCAGCAGAGCCGCAACCAAAACCTAAGACATGATCCACGAAATTACACGAAATAGAATAGAGGAACATTTCGTGTGTTTGTTTTTCGGTTCGTGTGATTTCGTGGACCGTTTGTTTACTCGCAAAAACACCTGCTCAAAAAAAAATTGTCACTTTGTTAAGCGAAGTTCGCGCTGGTTTCAGAAGTTTGAGTTGTGATCCCCTGTGATCGTGACGAAGCCACTCGTTGTGGGAGTCGTCGTGATGGGATTCTTCGGTGCGGAGTTCCTCGTGGTTACGTTCGTCGTTGCTTGACACATCAATTCACGGACGTATAATTTTTTCCAATTGTGGGCCGTTAGCTCAGTTGGTAGAGCAGCTGACTCTTAATCAGCGGGTCGGAGGTTCGAGCCCTCCACGGCTCACCATTATTTTCAATCGCATCGATGAATTAGTAGGGGCGCTGGCAATCGCGCCCCTTCTGTTTTTAGTCAGCAGGTCGATAAGAACAATTCGATCCTTTAATTCATCCCTGAAATCAATGAATTAACGGCGAGATATTCGCTCATTCGCTTTCGCAAAACGATAGCGAGACGACTTTTCAGTGCCATTTGCTCATACCGAGTGTCACCTGTTTCCGTGTAATCTGGTCACAAGGTGGTCACAAGCTATTTATCGTTCGCGTTCTTGATTGGTTCCGAAATGACTTGGGGGCTTTGCAAAGTACTTGTGTTTACTCCGCCAACATTCGTCACCTAAATGCATTAATGGTGCAGCAGAGTCCAATACCGCGACAGTAACACCCAGAGCAAGCGGTCTGCGGTTCTCAAGCTCGGCCGCTTGTTTGTTCGCCGCTGCAGAACAGCAAGCTGATGGCGCAGCGCAAGAATCTCAAGGTGCATACACGCTCGCGACTGTAAACCCGGACGCAGCGCAGAAAGAAACGAACGCAGGACAGCATTCATGCCAACGAAAGTTAGCAGTCGTAACGGCCAACTTCAATGATTTATAAACCGGATAAGGTTTTTTGGTAGGGACAGGTTGTTCTCTCGCGTCAATCACGGTTAAGTAGCCCCGGGGAATCTCACCCCGAGGCCCTCCCAGAACTGTACGGGAGCCTCTCGACTCATACAGCTCCTATGGTGAAAACCGCACCACGCTGATGCTCCCAGAGAGCAAGCAGGGTGGGCTGGCGGTCGATAACCCGAAGCAGCCACTGCCATGCTCGCGTCCGGTGATTGCGTAGCGTCTTGTATTTCCGACAAGCCCAGCGAACCAACGATTGGCCGACATGCCGCTCGATGGGCCGGAGCGCTGAAGGGATGAAACGCCCATAGTAGTTGAACCACCCACGAAGTTTTGGATTGATCATCCGCGCGAGATCTTGGATGGACTGCGCAGTGCATCGATGCAACTTCCCTTATATTGCTCTTCACCTTTAGATAAGCTTCCCAGACTTCCCACTTCGAAATACAGATTGGTTTTGCTTCATCCTTCGGGCTCCTCCATTGCTGGTTGGCCCAACTGACTTAGCTTCACTACACGCACCCCCTTCGCTCTGTTCGCTTTCACGAACTTCATTGCTACTACAGGGTACTCCGTCACTTGGTGTCGCATTCGTACTCTCGCCCTCGTGGTTCAGGCCACTTGTAGCTTCTCCGTTAGCATCGACACCGAAGTTTCCCACGTTCCGGATAATCGCCTCACCCAAGCTCAAGCCACCTATATGCCGGATACCGTTCCGCCCGTAAACAGCTTTCGTCGGAACTTGTCCCGCGGCCTTCTAACAAACCACGGTTTTGATATCGTCTAGTTCTTTTCGACATGAGAAGCGGTGATTCACTTTCGTTCTTCTTCCTGGCTGTCACTTGACCCAATCACTGCCGGGCCTTTTCCTTCTCTGCTCACTACCACAGCTTTTGGCTGCAGCAGCGGAAGGTAGTTTGGAATCCTCTCCTGCAAGACGACTCCGAGGGGCCTTCCCTCATCGATTACTCAGTTACGCAAATGAGTCGTCTGTCGCCGACTCATTTGCTCGTGGCGCACTTAGAAATTGAGTTTCAGAGCAAGTTGAATCAGCCGCGGATTGTTGCTGGTCGAGATGATGCGCCCGAAATCGCCGGGATTGAGGACCTGTCCGGTGTTCGGATGGAATGAGGTAACGGCGTTGAAGTTGCTGATTGGATTAGCGAAGTTGACATGATTGAAGAGGTTGAAGAACTCGACGCGGAACTCGATGTTCTTTGACTCGCGAATCGGAAAGCGTTTGATGATGGAGAAATCAACGTTAGTCTGACTTGGCCCGCGCAAGGCGTTGCGTCCGACACTGCCGAAGTCAGTACATAACACGATCGGTTGTCCACACGTTGCACCCGCGACTGCTGCACCGTTTGAACTTGGAATCAGCTGACCCGCCGGCACGATGGGGCGCACGAAAGCGAATGGGTTGAAGAAGTAGCCTGCCGGGATGTTGGTAGTTGCGGTGCTGAGCGTATTACCGGGTGACCAGTTTGGCCGCGACAATCCATTGTTTGTGCTCAAATAGAGCGAGCCGGCATTCGGATCCACAATGTCAATTGGCAGGCCAGACATTGCGGTGATGATCCCTGCTACTTGCCAATTGGAGAACAGCAACCGACCAGCGTTTGACCTCGCAGCCAAAGCTGGTTTCGGTAAGTCCCACAGATAGCTCAGCACAAAGCGATGCGTACGGTCAAAGTTTGAGACGTCGCGGTTGGCCCGGTTATCAAGCTGATTGCCGAGTATTGGACCCGAATCTATGCTTGCCCCACCGATGGCGCCGCCTGAGGCGTTATCAATTGATCTGGCAAACGTGTACGAGGCAAGGAATTGCAATCCTCTTGAGAGTCGCCTGGTCACGCTTAACTGTAGTGAGTTGTAAGTAGACTGAGCGGTGGTCTGTGTCTGGCCGAAGCCTGGAACCGAGGCGCCGGCAGCCGACAGCGAGACGCCTTGAAAAGGCGCGCGCAGTTGCGCGTTACCAGGAGTGTTGGTCGTAATCACGGCTCCGGGGAGGTTCAGAGCACTCAGCACCTCATTAATAATCGGATGCTGCGGGCTGGCGAGCCTGGCCTGATTGATGCCGACATCGCGAAGCAAGTCGAACCCGCGACCACCCACATAAGCAATCTCCACGGCGACGTCCTTGCTCATCGCGTACTGCACAGACACGTTGTATTGATGAGAATACGGAGTGCGGAGGTTGCGATCATAGGCCAAAGTTGCCAGATCGATACCCGGTACGAAGCTCGGGAATTTGTCCACTGATGGCGCTGGAAAGAAAGGATTCGCAAACGGTGCCGTATCAGCAGCAAGCTTTCTGCCGACAATGTAGTTTGGCGGCAATTGAATCGCGGTTAAGAGGTGAGTAATCGATATGCGCGAGTAGAAGATTCCATAGCCGCCGCGCACGACCAGCCGGCCCGAATCAAGCGGCGAGTAAACGAAGCCAATGCGTGGAGCAAAGTTGTTTGGGTCAACGCTTCTGACGATGCGCTTACCAACGTTAGGCACATCCGGCAGATCGTATTGTGGAATCATATTTCCTGCCTGCACGAATCCGCCGATCGGTGGGCCAACGGGATTTCCGTTGCTGCCCACAGCCAAACGCGGTTTGTAGAGCGCCGGGTCAAAGTCAATGTTGCGCCCACGCGTGTCATACGCCGGCATATCCAACTCGTAGCGCAATCCAAGATTGAATGTCCATCTACGCGAAAACCTCCAATCATCCTGGACGAAGAAGCTGTAATCGGTCGCGCGCAAGCTGCGGTAGTTGATGCCCGTGCCGAAGACCGACTGCAAAACCGTGCCGGTCAGGAAATCATTGAAGTTATTGAAGTCGATCTGGCCTCGGACGTTCAGGTTCTCCGTGCTGTTGTGTTGGTAGTAGATGATCTCGGCGCCCGTGCGAATGCAGTGCTTGCCTCTGGTGATCGAGAGGATGTCCGCCAACGTGGTTGAAGACCCAGCGATCTGCTGGTCAATAAGAATGCTCGCCGTGCCGAAAACAATCCCACCGCCACCAGGTGCGATGCGAATCAGCGACAGGCCGGGAAACGTATCTTCATTGGCCCGCCTGATTCCGACGTCAGCGTCTTTCACCGGCTCATGGGGAGACGAGCGCCCCAGACGCAGGTTGTAACCGATGCGCGCCTCGTTGATCACGTTCGAGCTGAAGGTATGAATGTCTTGAAGGGAGATTAATCGGCCGGCCGGCGCTTGTTCGGCAGCGAACCCGGGAACGTTTGTGCCGCCGAACAGTGCGAGGGTCTGTGGCAAGTTCGAGAAAAAGAATTTTACCGCGAGCCAGTTCCGTTCGTTGACCCGATAATCAACGTTCGCATTGAACTGATCTTCCTGGTGGCTCGATGGAGTAGAGCCGGAATACCGGCCATTCGCCTGCGGAGTGGGGATCAGGAATTGTCCGCTCGGTAGCTTCACATTCAAGAGCGCGAGAGCGACGGGATTGATCGAAGGCAGATTGAATGTTGTGCGCAGTGTCTGCTCCGAGCGGTCATTAGTGAGACCAGGTGCGATCAAAACGTTGGACGACAGGCTGTTGAGTGATGCACCGTTGCGCTCGCGTGTCCCTTGATAGGAACCGAAGAAGAATGCTTTGTCTGTCTTGATGCGCCCGCCGAGCAAGCCGCCAAAAACATTGCGTCTTAGCACCGGCCGTTTCACGCCCGCGGCTTTCAAGAACGGGTTATTGGCGTTGAACGCGTCGTTTCGGAAGTATTCGTAGGCGGCTCCATGAAAGTCGTTCGCGCCGCTTCTGGTGACGGCTTGAATGTTTCCGCCTCCGGATCGCCCGAAGGTGGCGTCATAGAGCGAAGTCTGCACCTTGAATTCCTGGATGGACTCAGGCGCCGGCACGGCAAGGTTGATTAGGTTGTTATTTCTTATGAAGTTAGCATCCACGCCGTTGATTTGGTAGTTATTCTGTGTAGTGCGGGCGCCGTTCACCGAGATATTCTGCGAGTTGCGACCAACGGCAGTGTTGTCTGGCAAGTCCATGGATGTACCTGGCGACAGTCCGAGGATTTGCGTGAAGTTGCGCGTCGCCAAGGGCAACTCAGTCACAGCGCGCGAGTCAACTACGCGGCCAAGCTGCGGACCATCTCTCTGGATCAGCGGCGCGATGCGGACCAGGACAGGATTGGCGATTACTCCTGCCACTGTGAGGGCGGAATTCACTGACGTGGTTTCAGTGATGACTACCTGGACGTTATCAAAGACAGCCGAGTTGAATCCCTCGGCAGTGACTCTCACCCGATACATGCCAGGCGATAGAAGCGGTACCGCGTAGTTGCCTGCGCTATCGGTGGTTACCCTCCGCTCATCGCCCATGGCTTTACTGCTAACGGTTGCTTCTGCCCCAGCGATGACAGCCCCGTTCTGGTCCTGCACAGTTCCAGCGATGCGTCCAGTGGTCTGATTTTGAGCGACGGCATTGATAGACGACAAAAGAAGAAGAAGAAATGCCGGCAGTAATCCTTTCGTTATTCGGTGCGTCATAGTTGTGAAGCGAAACAACCGCATGCAGACGGGCTTTCCCTCGTAATTTATAGACCAACCCTTCGAGGCTGGGGAGTCGCTGGGCAGTAAGTCATTGTAGCCTGCTTCAGCGTGTTTTCGACGACCACTTTGGGTTTTTAGTGAGGGGTCAGTCCGGAGAGTGTGTGTGTGTCGGACAATCACTTCAAGAGACGAGCTTCATGCGCCGCAGCAGAGCGTCAAAGCGAGGATCTGAACGCAGACTGTCGAACCTTGGGTCCACTTTGAGCCAAGCAATCCTGTAGGGATTTTCCTCAACGGTCTTGTTGAACCATTCGAATGCTTGATCCTTATCGCCAAGTCCCATGTAGACCATTGCAAAAGCCTTGGGCGACACATAACCTTGCTTTGATTGCTCTTTCAAATCATTGAGTATTTTCTGCGCTTCGTCTCTTTTTCCAGCCACCGCATAGGCATACCCAAGTGGTGGTCCCGAGACATGGGCGCTTTTCAGCTCCGCGATGGCCTCTTCATACATCCCCTTCTTCTGATAGGTCTCCGCGATAAAAGTGTGAGCCGGTTCGAATTCTGAGTCCATCTCTATTATCTTCTGAAGTTGTTCGATCGCCCGATCGTATTGACGCGAGAAGGAGAGCCAAACTCCCATATTCCACATTAGCTCAAGTGAGAGCGGATCAAGTTCCTGGGCTCGCTTCAGATGTGACATGGCGTCATCGAACCGCCCGAACATTTCCAGATGCCAGGCATAGGTTTCGTGAGCTCTGACGGAGTTTGGGTCAAGCTCCAGGGCACGCTTGTACTCCTCTTCGGCGCCCGTCCAGTCCAAATTAAACTCTCTGATGGCTGCCGTCAGGACGTGCGCTTCGGGGAGCTGGTCGTCTATTTGCAGGGCTTTTAATGCAGCCCACTCCTCTTTCTGCCAGGATTCCTTTGGGAGCATCCAACCCATAAATCCAAGGAGGTGATAGGTAGTTCCCAGCCCAGCGTACGCCGGTGCGTAGCTCGGATCTTTCTTGATCGCCTGCTCGAAGTAATCAATGCTTTTCAGAAGATCTTCTCGTTTGCCAGAACGGCGGAAGTAATAGCGGCCCATCATGTAAAGCTGATAGGCTTCGCCACTCTGGGTGTAGGTTTTGTTCAGTTGCTTCTTCTCATCGCCGCTCAGCGGCAGCCGCAACTTCTCCACGATCTCCTGGGCGATTTCTGCTTGCAGAGCGATCATGTCTGTGGCTTTGCGATTATATTGACCGCTCCACAGATGCTTGCTGTCGCGCACGTCAACCAGTTCCAGGCTGAGTGAAAGCTCATCGCCACGTTGAACGAGCTGGCCCATGAGCACCGCTCGAACGTTCAGTTCACGTCCCACTGCTTGAGGGTCTGTTTGCGTACCCTTGTAGCGCAACACGGAATTGAGCGCGATCACTTTCTTAAGATTCGGCAAGTGCGAAAGACGATCGATGATGTTGTCGCTGATCCCCTGTGCGAGGTAATCCGTGTTGGGATCTTTATTGACGTTGACTAACGGCATGACCGCAACTGAATCTATCGCTTCACTAGGGCGAGTGAAATAGACAATGCCCGCAGCCACGAGCGCTACGGATAAGACGCCAATTGCTGCCGCCCGCCTGTGCTGTTTGATCGCCGTAGTCAGACGCTCGATGCTTGTCGCCTTGTGCGCCGAGATCAGGCCAGCGGTGAGAGGAGTGGGAAACGCTGATGCCTCAGCCACCGCGTGTCCATTCGTTTCCCGCTCTTCGATGATGATCTGAACACTCTTCTCTTCGGTGTAAGTCGTCAGCGCAGTTGGGCCACTCGTAACTGGCCGATCGAAAATGTAGCCACGCCGTGTGACAGTCCTAATAATCTGCTGCGTTTCATCCCCCAGGGCGCGTCGCACGTCCCCTATACACTGCACGAGAGAATCGTCCGTCACCGCCGTATCGGGCCAGAGGACCTGAATCAGTTCGGCCTTTTCGATTAGGCGACCTGGGTTCTCAACGAGGTAAGTCAACGCCCCGAAAGGTTTGGGCTGCAATTTGACCTCTTCAGCGCCGCGCAGAAGGCAGCCACGAGTCAGATCGATCATAAAGCCATCAAACGATCGTGTGTCGTGTGCAATTCGTTGCATGGGGATTCGACTTTCCTAAAAACGTAAGCCCAATCAAACAATCAAATCTGATCTGAGCGTCCGGCTCTTTCTCACCACCAGTCTCGTTTTTCACGCGGGTGGGTGGCAAATCCGACCCGCATCATAAACCCCCAAACAGCCCTGTCAATAGGCTTCGTCGTTTGTTCGTAGTTTTCTCGTCACCTGTTCGTCCCTGACTCGTTACTCGCGTCCAGAACAAATCGTAATGTGCAATGCGCCGAAAGGAGTCACGAGTGAGCAAATACCGACGAATCGAAATCAATGCCTATCACCGCCGGGTGACAGTCGTCTCCGGCGAATGGCGGCCGCCTGGTGATGTGTTCGAGGCGCAACCCGGACGAGCTGACGAAGTCCTTTCGCTGGATGACAGCGACTCATATGAGCCGCTGGAACCGGATTCGCCCGAGGGCCAACTGATCCTCGTCGAAGCGGTGCGTTCGTTGGAGCAACGCTTATCGCCAGAAACGCGCGCGTTGATTTCTACCGGTCAAGACACTTTTGCTCCGAGTCGTTCAACTGTCAAACGCTTTTGCTCCAGGCTGCGATCCTTCTTTCGACCCAACGAACTGCACTTGTCACTCAATGAAAATCCCGCGGTGAAGCAGTCGGTCGAAGACTGATTCCGCTGAGGTCAATGTTCCCGACGGTTCGCTTCAACCGTCGTGTGGCGAGAACGAATAGGAGAAAAAGATGTTAACGAAAAAGAGAACAACGCATTCGAGCTTCAAACTACTTTTGGTCCCGGCATTGTCCATCATCGTGCTCGGTATGACGTCGGCCCCCGCCCAAAAGTATTCCGACTGGTCGGCGGCGGTTAACCTCGGCCCAGCCATCAACTCAGCGTTCAGCGATCAAGGGCCGGCAATCTCGAAGGATGGACTGAGTCTGTACTTCACTTCCGATCGTCCGGAAGGCTTGGGGGGCCCGTTTGATATGTACGTCTCGCAACGCGCGAGCGTTGATGACCCGTGGGGTTCGCCAGTGAACCTCGGGCCGACGGTCAATACCGCGTTCGACGAAGGGGAACCAGGGCTTTCCCGCGATGGTCACTTCCTGTTTTTTCAAAGCAAGCGGCCCGGCGGTTTCGGAGGAATAGACCTCTGGGTGTCATATCGTGAGCATACGCATGATGATTTTGACTGGCAGCCAGCGGTTAATCTCGGCGCGGGCGTCAACTCGGCCGCCGACGATCAAGGCCCCAGCTATTTCGAGAACGAAGAGGACGGCGCGCCTCAACTCTACTTTGGGAGCAGTCGCCCAGGCGGCCTCGGTGGCGCCGATATCTATGTCAGTGCGCAAATGGCGGATGGTTCGTTTGGCCCGGCCGTGCTAGTCACAGAGCTAAGCAGCATATCGAACGAGACTCTCCCTTCGATTCGGCATGACGCCTTAGAAATATTCTTTAATTCGAACCGCGTTGGATCAATTGGCGCTGGCGACCTGTGGGCGGCAACACGAGAGAGTACGCTCGATGCCTGGTCAACTCCGGTGAATCTGGGGAGCACGGTCAACACCTCCTCCCAGGAACAGGCTCCGTATCTGTCCTCTGACGGTAAGACACTGTTCTTTTCCTCGGGCCGGCCGGGCGGATTCGGGGGGTTGGATCTCTATGTGACTACACGCACGAAGCTGAAGGGACAATCAGGAAACTGAGGCGGTGAATTCTTTCATTCACACACCGCTTCAGCCGGGTGGCCGGGGACACGCCACCACAATTTCACCCAACCGTTTCAACGGTAATTACATACCTGACTAACCATGTGCGGATGGGGACCAGGCTGCCGCCGCTCGCGTCCAACGAATTGTTATGCCGCCGGAACTAATCAGCTACTTATGGTGGTGTTTTGATCCTGCATTATCAGCCACCGACCGTTCCGCTTCACCACCACAAAAGTCCTGATGTGTCGTTCGTTCTCGTGCCTAACCTTGTCAGGGGTAACAAAGGTGCTCATCTGGCTGTTCACGGTGACCACCGCCACGTCGGGACTGGCGAAGCGAACGTCCATATCTTCGATAGTATCCGTGACGCCTTTGAGAAAGGAAGAGTGTACTTCCTTCAAATCCTGGAGTGTAGCATCGCGTCCGCGAGTCCGTCCGCCAAGCGGGTTAATGTGGTTCCAATCTTCGGTCGTATACTCAGCCGCACGCTCAAAACCATGAGCATTGAAAGCGGCATAAAACGATTCGACGGCTTGGCGTACGTGTTTCTCGGTCGCCGGATTTTGAGTACTTAAGCCAAGGACGCTTAAGAGGCAGACTATTATTAGCGAGACGATGGTTTTCATCAAAAGGTGTTTTCCTTTACTTCGAGATCTTTACTGCATCAATTGCCCGACAATGAGGCGATATAACGGTTGAGTTGACGCGGCGGCGCGAATCAAAGCAAGTCACGCGGCTTTTCTTTTCTTGGCTGCTTTCTTCCTTTGATATGAGGCCTCTCGCTTGTCAATCTCACTTTTCGGAACCGCAATCAGAGCCTTTGCTAGTTTCTCAAAGCGTTGATATTCCTCTGAAGGCGGTTTGTCAGCTTTTGCTTTTTTCATGTTCATGGTCTCCAATTCATTCGATTAAGCATTTGAAAAATATTTATCTGCTCAACCTTCAAATCCAAACAGAGCGCAGGAATTTTGACTAGAGCGTTTTGACGACGCATGCCCTCAGGTGACACAACTACGCCATCCTTGCCCATTGCCATGGCGTGTGCAATAACAAACATGTCGGCACCAGCCAAAAACTTGCGAGATTTGCGGTCTTTATATTTCCGAACAACATAATCGCTAATCTTTGTAACGCATTGCCAAACGTCTTCGTTTGCATTTACGGATAACCCTCTATCGTCTCGTTCTCTAAACCATTCCGCAAGCTGATCGTTACCTTTTACTATTTCGTCGTAAACCATTTTCGGACTTTTAACGACGTCGTTATCAACTTGTTTCGACAGGTAATCCCAAAACTGAGGCATTCGACTGAACGGAAAAGCACAATTCTGTTCATGCTTAGCTTGAATACATGCGTCTGCATCGAGCCGTCTAAGCGGTTGTTCCCTGTCATTCGCGTTCTCTCGGATCTGATTCTCTCGGCTTGACCGATTGGTAGGATTCGCGCCTCGCCCATCAATCTTCATGCTCAGCCCAATCCCAATCCCGATTCGGCAGCTCCCCAGGCTGCGGTTCAGGGCCAGGCAGCGACGGCACAGTCTTCGGGTTTGTCGGATTCGGTTCGATACGATCATGTGGCCGCGCTGGCGGTCGCTGAGCCTCATCGCCAGGCTGCGGCGCATCGACATTTTGCCCACCTTTCATGCGCAGTCTCCTTTATGCCTGTCCTGAAATCTAGCTCGATGCTTTCGCGGATACATTCGATTCGCCGTTGTCCTCCTTTTCAGCATCCGGTCATAGCAGACCCGTCGTACCATTCGCCGATATTACCCTTGATGCCGGCGCAATCCGCTCCAAAATAATCACTGAGCGCCTTTCAGTTCGAGCTTCTCATTCTCGGTGTCCCCGAATGCCATACCCGCCGCCATTGCCTTCACGCCAGCCATGTCCACGAGCGTACTGGATGACCCTTGCCAATACTCGGCTTGAGTCACGCTGATCCAGAGAAGGGCCAGCTCCGGGTCTTTGAGTTCGTCGGGGAACCACGCTTTCAGCTCCGCTACCCACAACTCTTCCATCTTCGCGCGGTCGCGCAGAAGGCGCGCCAGCCCGGACATTGAGACGTAAAGCTGATCTTCCGGGGCAACGTACGAAACACAAACATGGCGGTCGCGTTCTACTTCGTCGACCTTGGGAGCACTGACTTTGGTGAAGAAATACAGATCGCCGTCGAACTCGACATCCAGAGTCAGCATGGGGCGGCAGCGCAAGTTCCCGTCATCTTCGGCCGTCGTCAGCATCGCGAACTCAATACCCTTAATGATCTCCCTGAGCTTTCTAACGTTCTCTTCTTGCTTCTCATGGGTCGTCATTGGTGTTTGCTCCTCTCCCTTTCGCTGCACGACGGAGGTTCAGGTTTCTTCTCTAGCCAACACTTCTGTCCTAAGACGCACTGGAGGCGACATGGTGCTCCGCTTGCCTCGCTCGCCTTAGCAGCTCGCGAACCTCATCGTCCGAAGTCTGCGAAAAGTCTTCATACCAGAGGCCTACTCCTTGTAAGTTTTCGGGCGTGAAAGCGCAGACGATCTCATCAACTTCGCTACGGAACTCATCACATGTTTCGCGGGATGAAACCGGAACAGCCACCACGATGCGCCGCGGTTTTTGCAGACGCAAGGATGCAGCGGCGGCGCGCATCGTCGAACCAGTAGCCAGACCATCATCAATCAGTATCACGACGCGGTCTGTCACATCGGGTGGCGTGCGGTCGTCGCGGTAAGCCACCGCTCTCCTTTCCAATTCCCTCTGTTCAACTGCAGCAATCGCGTCGATCATCTCATGGGGAATCCCCAAGTAATTAACTAACTCTTCGTTGATAACGCGCACGCCACCTGAGGCAATTGCTCCCATTGCAAGTTCTTCGTGGCCCGGCACGCCGAGTTTCCTGACCAGGAAAACATCGAGGGGGGCCTTTACTTCTTTCGCCACCTCGTAGGCGACAGGTACCCCACCGCGTGGGAGCGCCAGCACCAACACGTCTTCGCGATCCGCATAACGTGTTAGCCGCGCTGCCAACTTTCTTCCGGCATCAGCGCGATTTTTGAAGATCATCCTTTTCCCTTAGCCTGAACAGGCTTATTTGCCTGCGGCCTTGCCCATTGCCTTCGATTGTTGTTCCGATTCCGGCCCTTCACCGATTTCGATACGCCGGCTACGCAATTGTCGCGCAGGCGCCGGTACGGTTATTTCGAGTACGCCGTTGCTAAAAGATGCATTGGCTTCCTCATGTTTTACGCCGCTGGGTAATGGAATCTCACGATAAAAGCTGCCATAGCTTCTCTCGGAGCGGTAATAACCTTCTTCGTCTTCTTCCTTTTCCTGCCGTCTCTCGCCACGAATCTTGATCGCATCATCGGTGATCTCCACTTTGATGTCGTCTTTAGTAAGACCTGGCAGATCGGCTCGTACGATCAGCTTGCCGTCCCGCTCAAAAGCTTCGACTTGTGGCAACCACATCGAAACTTCCAGATCTGCGAGCCTGCCGGATTCGCGCCCAAATCCAGAAGCAAGATGCCCTCCAAAGTCAAAATCTCCAAACAGCCGGTCCATCTCTTCGCTAAACCGGCGCATTAATGAAAAAGGACTAACGGTGGGAAGACTTGCGGACTGTTCTCTTCGCGCTAGGCCGGTTTCGCGTCTACTGTCCTCAGCACTTCGTCCGCCGAGCGATTTGCGGTGACTTCCTCGCTTTCCCTGCTCTTCTTTCTTCTCTCTTTGTTTTGAGCCTTTTCCCCTTTGTGCCATTTCGAATAACCTCCTTACTTATTCATGACTAGGATTTTCCAAGTAACGGTATCGGCCGATGCATGATTATCCAGCCGCCGCCGACGCTGCCGCAGTCGGCTCGGATACTTCCTTAACAACTTCGGCTGTCACCCCTTTTTGAGCATGCAGAGCTATGTCAGCAAGCGCGACAATTCCACAACAACATCCGGCCGGATCGACCACCGGCACGCGGCGAATCTTATTCTCCTCCATGATTCGGCTACACTCCGCGATGGATATGTCTGGCGTGACTGTAACGCAGGGTGTGGTCATGCAATCTCCCACAGTTAGATCGAGCGGATTAAGCCCTCGGGCAACCGTGCGGCAAACGATATCGCGATCGGTAATGACACCAAACGGCAGTTTTGTTTCCTTGTTCTCGACAACGGGTATCTCGCCGCAGTCATGATCAATCATCATCTGTGCAACTTCTTGTAAAGCGGTTCTTAAGTACAACAGGCCGGATCGGTAGTCATAATGTCTTTCACTTTCATTTTTTTCCTCCAGTTTCAAACAAAGTTTCTTGAGAGGTTTCACCATGCGGCTGCGCGGGAGCCCGCTCAGATCGGTCCGCAGTGATTTCCATAGCCTGGCCGGTCTCTAACAGCATTTTTAAACTCGAGAGCACTTGGGCCAGCCTTCTGTGACTCCCTCCCACATCTTCGAACCCACTTCGAGTTCCTCATGCCTTAGCGTCAGCCGCACGACTCAAGAAAGGCTTCGATCTCGAATCTAACCCCCCGAGGGCTTTTCTTTGCGCAGTTCATCATTGGCGTACTCAATCTTTTCATGTCCTTCTCGGCGCCGACATCCGAGCTCAACTTCCTCTCTCAATTCAAAGTTGTTCTTCCTGTCGCGCTCGTTGGTGCTCGCATGAAATCGGAACATCGCCATGTATTTCCGTATTAGTAACACACACTGAGATATAGGGAATCAGTACGAGTGATTGGCCCGAAGACCACGCAGCACGCTCGTCAATATCCCCTGACTTTTGTTTGCCTAATCAAAGGCCATTTCATGATTGTGAATAGGCAAGCTGCATACCGGCTGTCATCTCGATCACTTACATTTGCGTTGCCTGATTCGCGATGAAAGGATCGAATATTAAATGCTGGCAAAGCAAATAATGCGATGAGGGAGCAGGTAATTGTCGCAAGCAGGAAGCGTTACCTCGACATCAGGCCAAAGATGAAATGAAGACGCCTCTTTAGCGTTCACGAACGCAGTTCGCCGGTGTCAGTGGGGCGCTGCCCCGCTAAGGCTGCTTTTCCAGTTGTAGCTACCCATCGTAAACAGCGCAACGACTGCAGTGATTAGTAAAAGGCACAAAAACACGTGAACACGGCGGACCTTCCATCCTCTCCAACTACTTTCTTTATCGCCAGGGGATGCAGATTCCATTTGGCTCAGAGCCTGCGCGTTTGTTTTAGAACCCTCAAGAATATCCCTCAAACTATTAATCGCCTTATCCTCGACAATGCGGCGCTTCATCTTACTAAACAATCCTGCAAGCCCGTCCGCGCGCGAGCGATTCTCGTAGAATAAATAAGATCCGGAACTCGCATCAGGAATATTCACGAATGCCATCAACGCCAGTGAAGAGTCAAAATAATGGTTAGCGTAAATCTGTTTCGAGGCTACCAGGACTTGTGGGCCGGTTTCCTCCCCGCGCTTGTAGACAATGATGTGATTGATGACAATGACTGGCTTCAAACCAAACTTGATCTTCGACCATACGATTGCATTCTCAACCATCGATAAATCTGATTTTCGAGAGCCATTCAGATGTTGCCGAGACTCAGGGAGAACATAGTTAATGTAAGTTGACCCGGCCATCAGAGCTCGCTGCTCTTCAGCCAGACGAACCTCTTTCGATTTATCATGGTATGTAATCAGAGCTACATCTCCTCGCGCCAGGTAATCACGTACATAATCCAGAAGTATTTGTTTTAGAAGTTGAGTTGCACGAATCCGATAGTCCGGCGCTTGCCAATCGATTTCTTTGTGAAGACGCTCAATCATCTCTGCCGACAGTTTCAGTTGGCAATCTCCGACGACGCATTCTTTCAAGTCTTCGAGATCACGATCTTCAATAGTCAGCGACTGCAAGTCATTAGGAGTTGGTGTGTTACTGAATCTACCGATTTCAAGAATCGCAGGATTGCCCTTGCGAGTCAGGCTCTCCCGGAAAAACCGGAGAAAGACTTCAGCCGACGCTTGGAGCCTAATCAGTCCACAAACCGCCACTTCTCTCTTATCTGTTACAGGTAAGAGTCGTACAACGGCTTGGCCCTGTTCCAGTGCAGCGAAATCGGTCTCATCGAAAACTGCCTTCTCACGAAGGATATTGTGAAAATCTCCGCCTGAATTTTGGGCCAAGGCTACGTTTGTACCAAACAAGACTATTACGCTAAAGGCAATGAACGCTAGTAGACGAGCAGTACGGCTTAGCATAGTTCGTTTCTTGTCGAGTCTCGATCAAGAAGTACTTAAAATATCTCTTTATCTGATCCGCACTTCTTCAGCGCCTGACTTCTTTTGCTACAGAACGAGTGTCTCAAAGATCATGACCGCATAAGCTGTGCCATTTGCGATCTGCACTACCGCCGAAGCCTTTTTCCCCACAGACTCCTGGGGTGCTGTCATTCACTTCCAGGACAATTAACACATCCCACAGCGATCGCACACCAATGTATGGCCTCTGACATCCATATGTATGGCGTCCAGATTAAAGGAGTCCGCGTCTCAACATCAGGAGTTGGTAAACAACTCTTGAGAAGGAGGGAAATCATGAAAGGAAAAAACTTACTGCGCAGATTTGGCGGATTTGTCCTGGCCGCATCATTACTGTTCGGCGTGGCAATAATGTCCAACACTGCTGTCCAAGCACAAGGCCGTGGTCGTGGGTTCCACGGTGGCGGGTTCCACGGTGGCGGGTTCCGCGGTGGTGGGTTCCACGGTGAGTTCCGCGGCGGTGGGTTTCGCCCTCGCATATTTATTGGCCCAAGGTTCAGTTACGGGTATCCCTATGGGTACTACGGGTATCCCTATGGCTATCCCTATGGCTATCCTTACGGGTATCCGTATAGGTATCCCTACAGGTAAAGCCAGTATGTCGTCGGCGACAGTGAAGCCGCAGATAGTCAGGGTTAGCACGACGGGGTGAGAACCGGTTCTAAATGCGCATCGGGGTCGTTGGGGTCAAACCAATGATCCTTAAGAAAGGGTGGCACCTTCTTTAAGGTGCCACCCCAGACGTTTACATGAGCTGAAATGCCGGCGTTAGAGGTACCAGGTCAGCAATCGCTCGCACACTACGAGCAGGATGTTCGACAATAGCGGCGAGAGTGGTTCACCTTCTCTTGTCCCTTCTCTTGTCCCTTCTCTTGTCCCTTCCCTCGGCCCGTTCGACATCTGCGAGAGTAGCGGAGTCGCGACCAACGGAGTCGCGACTGACCAGATTTGCACTGGCCCAAGGCTGAGATTAACTACCTTGATGATGTACACACCGCTTTGCGTTATCGGGGCTTCGAGAATCGCAACTCCAGATGAACTGTTCACGGTCTGCACGACGGTTCCTGACGGGTCGATCAGCACCAACTGAATCGGCACCGCGACACTCGGCTCAGCCGCAATCGAGATTGCTTGCGTGCCTGTTGGTAACGTGATGCTGTTTAGCAGCGCCTGCCCCGCCGACTGCGTAGCCAGCGACTCGGAGGTATTGCCTGGATGCGCCGCCGGTTGTCCGGTTAGAGTCGCATTCGTAATGCAGAAGCCGTCAATGTAGACAGCACCGCGAATGGGCCTAATCTCCAGCCTGTGCTGCCCATCCGCCTTTGCTCCATACGGGATATCTACCGAGTTGCCGAAGGCCGGGGCACGATTCGTTCCCGAAGGGCCGTTGTAATTGACCGTACCCTTTGAAACTCCATCCACAAACACTTCAGCGCCAGCGCTATCACCTTTCGGACTCGTGGCGTAGAAGTAGGTGACCACACCAATCTGTGTCGGTCCAGTCTCGAAAGTGAACACAGCGTTGTGAACATTGTTGCCGACCTCGTTTAGACGGAAGTGGCCAGCACTGGCGTTTGAGTTATTGATCAAGTGCCAACCGTTAGAGTAGGCGATTTGTTGGTCGTTGTCCTCGACTGTTGTGCCACTGCAATGCAACGGATTTGGAGTTGGCGTTGGTGCCGGCGTCGGCGTTGGCGCCGCACAAGCTGCGGGCGAGATCGTACCGAGCGTGAAATCAAACGAGCGCGTCGAGTCGCCTTCGGCGTAGATGTCGGATGCGAGGTTGTCGCGGCCACCGGTAAAGGCGGTGACGTTGTAGAGCGTGTTGCCAATCGGCCGGTTGCTGCCGAACGCGTTGATCGCCAGGTCGATGCAGATCGTGTTTCCGTTGATTGACCCACTTACCATCCCCGGCGCGGTTAGACTCGTGATTTCGGCAGGATACTGCACCACCTTGCATGTGCCCGGCGTGGTGGTGGTGCAACCAGCCGGCGGACCGTCCCTGGTCGGACTGCCTGCAAAGAAGATCGGCGGGGCCCCACCAATCGACTCGGCGCCAACATAGAAGACGCGGTAAACATCCGTTGCGTTCGTGTCGTCTCTCGACAGTGCCTGGAAGCGCATGATCCAGAACGCGTCCGCCTTTCCGGCTGGTGGCAGCAAACTGCTGAGGCTGTTCAACGTCATGCGCAGCCGTATCGTGTTGCTCGTCTGCTGATTCACCGCGACGCTCGTCAAGTCGAGTTGCGGCACGTTCGCGCCTGCGCCGATCGGTGAGTAGTGCGGAACCTGCGCATCGCCGGTCGCGTCGAACATGGGACTTGCCGGGGTCGGCTTGCTCAATGTTGTCCCGATTGGATTGGGCCCACTGAGTTGGCGCGCCAGAAAGAGATGGGCGCCGTGATATTGGCTCGACACATCGTTATAGACGATCTGGATGGCGCCATCCGAGGCGATGTCCACGGAGAGGAAGTCGGCCATCACTCGGTCGCCCGTCGAGATGGTGCAGCCGATGCCGCCGTTGCAGATCTGGCCGTAGTGCATCGGCTTCTCGGTGAATCGATTCTGCTCGAAGTGCGGACTGGGGGTGTTGGCGTTCGTAATCAGCGCCACGTACCCAAACCACGGGAAGGCGGTCGCTCCGGCGGGATTGCTGCCAAAGTTTGGCATGTCGTCGCTGAGGACCGACGAGTCGTTGCCGAGCCACACCGCAACCAGTTTTCCGGCTGTCCCCGCTTCCGCCCAGGCAAATACGTTGGACTTGGCCGGCGGGGCGTTGACCTTAACTGTCGGCTGCCAGGTAGTGCCCTGGTCAGTCGAATATGCGTAATAGAGGTTGTGGTCGCCAGGGTCGCTCCAGACCACATAGACGTTTCCCGCGCTATCCACAGAGAGGGGCGGGAAAAGGTTGCTCACCGAGCCGCCCGGTGAATTCGTCAGAACATGCGTAGTGAACGTGATCCCTGTGCGCTGCATGGGGTTCACATGGCCGACTATGACTTCGACGTGGTTCCCTGCCTGGCACGGATAGTAGAGGTTGCGATTCACGGGATCGAAGACAAGCTCGCCGCAGTTGCCTCCTCCCGTGTAGGCGGGATCCGTCGTGATCACGTTGGAGTTCGTAAAGACCAGGCCACCCACGAGGTCGGCCGTGCCCGTCGACCCGGGTGAGCTGAGGATCCAGTGTCCCGTTAAGACGCCGTGGAAAGCGTAGAAAACTGTGTTGTCAGCGGCGCCGCTCATGCCGGGGTTGTGCTTGGAGCCGTTGTCGACAGCGAGCCACTGGCGGTCGGTGCCGGTAAGCGGAAGATCGCCGGGACCGCGGGCACAAGCGGCGTTCTTCTTCCAGTTATTCCCGTTGTCGTTGCTCACCGAGCAGTCGAGCTGCTCCAGCGCTCCCTCGAGATCGCCGAAGTACACAAACCCCTGGTCGTCGATGGCGATTGTGCTATCGCCCCCGCCCGGTGGAGAATTCGGCCGCAGCGCAACGGGGCTGACGACGTTAAACTGATCTCCGCCGTCGACTGACCGGTGGATGAACGATTGTGTCGTGCTGAAGCCCCAGGGGCCGGTCTCCCAGTAATTACCGTCCTTGTCGAGGTGCAGGAGCGGCTCGCCTTCAGTCCGCTGGAAGTCGACTACGTTGGACGGCCCAAAGGACATCGCGCCGCTTGTATAGTTGGGAGGCGCAGGCGGCGGCGGCGCGGACGTAGTGATCGTCAGTGTGCCTGTGTAGGGCTGCGGCTGTGCGTTGGCGAAGCCGCAGGCAACGATCTTGTAGTTGCCCCCGGCGAGGTTCTGCCCAGCCACAGTCTCCATCGGGTTCCCGCCGTCGCTCGAGCCAAGACCCACCACTGTCAGGACTTCGTCGCTAGTATTGGAATTGACCACAGGCGTCCAGGTGATCTTGAAAATGAATTGAGCGGCGACCGTGTTGTAGACGCCTGCGGGAACGTTGATGGTCGACACGTGCTGATCGACCAACGCGGTGTCGGCAAACGACGTGCAGTTGCTCGTGGCATTGACCAGCGGCGGGATCGATCCCGTCCAGGTGACGCTGACGGTCTGGCCGATAGTCGAGGGCACGGTAATGCTATCTGTACCTGGAGTAGATGCCGCGACCGTCCACACGAGAGAAGAGCGCGTGAACGTCGCTGTAATTGCCGCGACCATGACGCAACCAACTGCGGCTAGAAAGATTTTCATCCGGAAACTCAGGGAAGCAGCGCGGGGCTTTAGCGAATCTCGTGACATGACATGTCTCCTTTATACAGCGATCGGCGATGCCATAATGAAGAGTGAAAGCTGAATTCACAGGTACAGGATATTGGCGGGGGTTGAGAAATACTTGAGTGTGATACTTGAGATTTTAAAGAGTCTTTAACTCCTTGCTCGGCACGGTTTAATGGGGCGGAAAATCACTCAGGAGGACGGGAGGAAAAGCGGAATTGCATTATCGGATGAAGCGCCCAGAGCAATTGGCGCGCACAAATGTGAGGAGATTATGTGAGACTAAAACCAAAAGACGATCCACGAAATTACACGAAGTAACACCAAGTAGGATCTCTTTCTTCTCGATTCAACACCGTGAAGTTTTTCTGACCGAAGGCGGCGACTGCCAGGAAGCTCTCGACTTTCATCAATGACAAATGAAAAACGTCAAATGACCAATGGAAAATGCTCCGGTCATGTGTGCCATCAAGGCCCCACACTTCTCACTTGACGTATTCCCAGTGCCACGGCTCGTAAAAATATGGCCGGAACCCGAAGCGCTCAGCGTTGCGCACGAGCCATTGGTAGGCCGGCGTCTGAACCTGCACAGCGCGATTCGAGTCTGTCGTGTCGACCGGGTCACCACCGACGTATAGGTCAAGAGCGCGGCCGGTGAAGTGCGGGCTGTTGATGGCAAGTCCCGCTCGACCAGCATGTGGCGACTCTCGCCGCAACTGTTCCTGGTATTCGCGGGTGCGGAAAGACGACATGATCTTTAAATACTTTTCCTCCGGCGAGAGTCCGCCCGCTGACGAAGCCAGACCAAGCGAGCGGTCGGCGATCGCGGCGGCCACCATCCGCTTGTAGGCGGCATAGGTCTCGCGCTCGACCTGGCGGAGCTCTTCCAGCCGTGTCGGATCGTAAAAGTCCGACAGTAGTGCGATCACCAACTGCTCAGGCTGCGCTGGGGTGCGGTCTTTTAGGCGATCCTCCTGCCACTGGGAAACCATCGCATAGAACGATTCCTCATCAAGTATGCCGGTAGGTTCAACTCCAGACTTGTGCTGCCACTGCGCCAGCGCTGAGGCGAAGCCCTCCGAAGTAACATCGTCTTGAATCCCAAGCAGCCGGTCAATTAATGATCTATAGAGATACCAACCGCGTTGCTGTTTGCCACCCAAAACCCAACTGAGTTCGGTGCGGAGTTGCGTGTTGCGGGTTACTGCCAACGCAAGTGCCGCTGAGTTGTTCGAGATCTCGGTCACGCCGGCGCGCCGTTCGCGGACCATGGAGGTGGGCTTTACGCGCGACTCGGTTGTCTGGCTGCCGCTTTGGGATTGGCCGCGGCTGGTCGATTCGTCGAAAGCTACGACCCCGAGCATCGCCGCGAGCAGGACAAGAAAAAGTGGCAGGTGAAATCCAAATGGCTTCATGTTTTGTCTGGTACCCAGCTAAACGAAGTGAGGTTTGTCGTCGATTGACAGATTACCAGATGGCTCGCCGTCGGTCACGCGACGTCAACAGAGTCCTTCGCGAGTTAAAGCCACCCCGACTAACAAGTAGGAGGTTCGACCATTTCATAGCTCGCAGACCTCTAATTTTTCACAGCTTCGGCAGTGGTGCGATTTGAGTTCCCTCAGTCGTGCCGTGCTTGCGACCATGATTTGAACCTCAGCTGATGAGAACGCCGGGCAAATGCACGTTGAGCCGAAGGTGTTCCGCTGCTGGCGGCGACAGAACCATTCATTGGTATTCTGTCGTCGGCCTGGCCCTCTGAGAGCCACGAGTTTTGCCGCATCCAACGTACGCGGTTGAACGGGACTCCAGGAAGCGAGTTGGTGGGTGAATCGGCGCCGGCGGTGAGGGGCGGTTCAATAGTCGCGGTCGATAGATTCGGCCACTTGTTTCGCTCACGGTGTAGGAAAAAGTAAAACATCAGGGCACCGGCGACGCACGCCGCAAAACCCGCGCCGAGTGCCAGCCACAAATGGTTTCGCCCTCCCTGTGAGTCTAAGAGGCCCAGCGGATCTCTCAACATAGCGAACAAAAACATTTGCCAGGCGGCGATGATTGCCAGCGCCAGCAGACCCAGGACAGCGGCTACGAACTTTGGAATATAGCTCATGTATCACCCAATGCTACCAAGATTCTAATCTTCCACCTCCTGCTTAGATTGGCCTGATCAGGCTATCAAGAAGCGGATGCGGTCAAGCCATTACTTTACCCTTTCAAGTGTTAGCCGTCTGTGCGCTAGGTCGCATATACCCAGATTGTTCAACGTGGGTTTGTGAAGAAAACACTCCGTATATGTGTGTTGTCGCACGGACGGCCGGGACTTGCCGTTGTATGTTGGATTCGATGACTTTAGAAGATCACGAAACCCGGCACATCCTGGTAGTGGAGGATGTTCACGAGACCCGCGACGGCATTGAAAAGTTGCTGAAGGCGGACGGCTATCACGTGGCCGTAGCCCGTGACGAACTAGACGCGGTTGAGAGCGCACGGCTAAGACAGCCCAACCTGATTCTGGTAAGCTTGGCCGGGTCACCACGTGATGTGATTTTTACCGCGCGTCGTATCCGCCAGCGAGCAGGAGCAGGAGAGACTGTGCCGGTGGTGGTCTTTTGCGTTGGAGAGATCGCTGAAGGTGATGAGGTCGCGATTGGGCAGAATGTGCACATCACGCACCCTGATAACTTCAATCAGTTGCGAGCCCTGCTCACTCGCCTGCTTAACAGGATTTTGACTGCCGCTTGAGGTCGAACTCGGCCTTTACAGAAAGCAAAGTTATGATTGACCGTACCAGGACGAAGCCAGACAAACCATTTATCTTTAGATTCATAGAGGCCCGACCAAAGATCCTTTTGGAACTGACGAATGGAACCGAAGAGACGCTGAAAACCATCGAGATTCTTACAGTCTTTCTGAAAGATGAAGAAACGCCGGGCGGTGGCCCTTCGCAAGCTCATATCAGGTTCGATTCGATAAAATCCATGCAACCAAAAGAACGGGCAGTTCTGTCCCACAGGACATGGATTAATGGCCGGCCGTCCGATGCTGACAGTGATCAGTTGGGACGACTGACGGTGATAGAGGGCGCAGTCAGCCCTTATGTGCTCGATATTTCATGGGAGGATGCGGAAGGTAAGACTCGTTATCAACGGATCCCGGTCGGCCACTAGCTTGCTTCAGCTTGACACCGGGGAGAAGGCACTAGGCAGTAGCAGATGGCAGTAGGCAGATGGCAGTAGGCAGATGGCAGTAAGCAGATGGCATTAAGCAGAAGCAGAAGGCGGTAGAAGCTCACGCGGCAAGGGAGGTGTCGGCCCTTCGGGCCTCCGAGACTCTTGCATACCGTCCCGACCACCCCCTTACGGACGTGGCTATTTCATGACGACCCTTCGGGCCTCGTGCCGGAAACTTACGTTCGGAGACGATAAGATTCCTACCTTTTGGGCCCGGACGCCCCTGCTTTCTGCCTTCTACCTACTGCTTACTGGGTAGTGCCTCCGCTATGGCCTACTGCTTTTTTGCTCGTCACGCTGTCCCACACCGCCCGGGCGATACCCGCAATCACTCCCTCGCGTGTCGACTCATTCGCCGCAGAATCAGCAACAAAAACTGCAATAGCCAGGTGCCGTCCGTTAGGTAAAGTGATTATTCCAATATCATTAGTCGCCGCCGTGATGCCCTTCTGACTTCCTGACGTTCCCGTCTTATGCGCGACGGCCGTACCGGCCGGCAAGAGTCCTTTCAAACGCTTCGGACCCGGGATCGATTCGGTCAGAAGTCTTAAGAGCAACGCCTGGCTTGCTTCGGAAAGCCCTTGCCGCTCTTGCAGCGCGCGAAGCAATGACACGGCGGCTTCAGGCGAAGCCCAGTTTCGATATTGAGTCTGCCAATCCTGTCCGATTTCCTTTTCAGTATTTTCTACGATCATCTCGTTGATTCTGAGCCTGGTCAGATATGCCTGAATCGCTCCAGATCCACCGGCTAGTTTCATCAATACGTCCGAAGCCGTACCGTCACTCTCCGCGATGGCAAAACGCAGTAATTCGTCAACACTTGGCTCAGCGCCATTTGGATTCTTGTCTCGAATGGGACTGTGTTGTCCTGCTCGGACGAAATCGCTTTTTGCGACGCTCACTTTTTGCTCGAGTTTTATCCTTCCGGCATCGACCTGTTGCAGCACCGCCATGCCGATCGGAAGTTTGTAAACGCTTTGCATCGGAAAGTGATCATGAGGATTAAGCGAAACTGATTCGCCGGTTTCCAGCACAACCGCTGTGACTCCCACTCGACCCTGGGCAGCAGAAGCAATCCGTTTGATCTGGTCTTGTAGCTGCTCGTTTTGTAGGTCACCAGCTTTTGCAGCCTGAGAGGCAGTCGGACTGGCGGTTGGATTGTTCCTTTTGATGACCCGACTACTTGCACAGGCGGACGCAACAGGAAAAAGGAACAAAAGGTAGGTGAGCAATTTCCTCTTCAATTCTTTGCAACTCCGCCATTCACTCCGAAGTCCGTGGGATTAAGCGTCGGAGATCCCTCGCGTTCGCGGGTTGCGCAAAAACGACCTGGTGTAGCGAGTTGAGTGGCGGCATCCGGTCGCTACGCTCGCGGCTCTGTAGCGAGTTGAGTTCGACCACTTCAGGATCGGCCCTGCGTGCCAATTCCTACTGCCTTCCTTCCGCCTACTGCCTACTGCCCTCTGCCTTCTGCCTACTGCCTTCCGCCTACCCATGCTCCAACTTTCATCAAGGCCCGAGGATTTGGTGGGCGCTCTCTGCATCCGTGCGGTTGACTACCAAACGAACACCTCTGGTTAGCTGAAGGTGAGGCTCCATACCGCCAGCATCATCTTTGAACACGAAGGACCTTATGCCTCCGTCTTGAAGCAATTGTTTAGCCATCTCGGCTTCGATTGCATTGGAGAAAATCCTGACAACCACTTCTTCTGACATTGAGGGTCCTCCATTCCCTTTGCGAAACACTTTGATTAAAGATTCATACCCTTCGATGAGAAATTATTCCAACCAGGAGCCACGGTTCAAGAGATGCGCAAATCGGTTGCGTGCCTCCTGGGCGCACACACTAAGGCGAGACTTCTCAAAGGTCTGACGAAACACTTCTTCAGCCGTGGGTTGCTGGAAAGATCCTTTTGGAGCCTTCAGAAAGGGATCGGCTTCCTTTACGAGGATTCCTTTGGGCGCCTCGGCCGTTTCGGCACAGTTTAGGTTAGTCGCGTCCACTTCACTCGTTCTCCGTTGCTTCGATCTCAACTAGTTTGCCAAATGGCTGTTATGTTTCTCTCTTAATGCGTAGGCGTCAGTCTGAGTGTCCCGACTGCGGCAGCGTGTCCTTGAACAAACTGTCAAACCCTGGGAGCGCTTCGTCGCGACGCTGTTGTTGAAAATCTACAACCCACGATCGTACTGCTTCGGAAGATCTGTCTGGGCCTGCGGTAGCTTCGACCGCGGCCTGAATCTCAGCATCTTTACGTTGTCTTTTCTTGATGTGTTTAACTAGTCTCGTTGTGTTCATGCTTTTGCCTTTTAGCAATTGAATGCCTGCCTCATCATGGAGTCCCCGTCAGCCCCGCGAGTTGGTCTTGGTTAGTCGCGCCGATCAATAGTGGCGATGAGGGTTTCGGTCCCGTCCGACGCTATCTTCCTGACTCGAGGGAGCCACTCGCGTCGCGATTCAACCGCCGTGTGCAGGTACTCGAGCACTAGTACGTTACCCACCAGCAGAGCGATCGCGGTAGGAGACGAGGCGGTGACGCTTGCGAATCTTATAGGGTAGAGTGCTCCGCTAATTGCGCAGTCCGAGTCCGGGACTACTTGGTGTGTTTTCACAGTGGGTTGTGCCGGTGACAGTCAATTGCCGTGACAGTCAATATAAACCAGGGGAAGGGCGTTCGTCTGTGTCCTACCACACATATGAATCAAACTGGCTGGGATGGTATTGGGAGCCGGGCGCGGCGACTGACTATGCTTTTGGGGTTGTCCTATTCTCATTTGTCGCTGCCTCTCCGTGTCCTCCGTGTCTCCGTGGTGAGCGGTTTCCTCACCATATTCCACCACAGAGACACCGAGGACACGGAGTCCCGGCAAAAAACCCAAAACATTACAGCTTTCCCTTGGTGGGTTGAGCCTTTTGCCGGATCCTGGCTCCATGAGCTTTTTTCCTTTGTGTGCTGGCGCACAGACCGCCAATCTCGTGCACTGTTAGCATATGTCGTTCACCCCACCGCGCACCGCGCAAGGTAAGGTTGATCGAAGAACCCAAGGGGTAATTGATCGAAGATCCTAAGGAAGAGACGCAAACAGTCCGTATCAGACAGAGGAGCAAAATGGAGGCTAAAGAAGTTTTCGCAATCGGAGATCGAGTCGATCAGATGTGCGTACAGTGTGGCGAAGAGCGTGGTCATATCATCGCTTTGATCAGCAAAACAGGAAAGATCACGCGAGTCAGTTGCCCCATGTGCAACTCGCGTGTCCCCTACAAGCGCGGCACAACGCGCGGAATATCTGCAAAGATAGCCTCACCCTATGATCGAGCGCGCACCTATCGCCGGGGACAAACCATGATGCATCCCATGTTTGGCGAAGGAGAGGTAACGGCGACCATCGAACCAGGCAAAATTGATGTTCTCTTCACCGACCGCATGCGTCGTCTGATTCACGCCCGGGAAGCCGCTGCCTTCAGCTGATTGGTCGCTATGCTCTCCGGCTGGATTGTGTATTCAACTCCGCGAGCAATCTGGCCGCGGCCCGCGGGACCTTCACGTTTCCGAACACTATATCTTTGTTCGACATCTCCTTGCCGTACATGTCCTTGTTTGCGTCATCATCCGGCCTCAAGGTTGCGCCCTCGAGCGAGACGCCGGCAAAAAGTCCGCGCGAGCGCGAGTAAGTAAGAATTTCAGCATGAAGCTGAACATCAGTTCCAGCCGAAGACGTACGGCCTACAGGACCCGCCGCCACCGAGGCATCGCCCCCAATTGTAAATTTGCTGGATAGAAGCTTGTCGATGGCGCCCTTGTTCATAAGCAGCATTATGACATCAGTCTCCGAGCCGCCTATTTGAAATCCAACACTGCCGCCTTCGACTTTCACTCCGGCAGGTGCCGACCAGCCGCGCCCGTTGCTGTTTCTGCACACAATAAAACCCCGTCCGTACTTCGCCCCGACGATGAAGGCGCCTTTCTTCACATTCGGCACGATCACGACGCAGGCCGCCTTGTCCAGCAGATCTTTCGGGATACCTTTGTCAGGCGACCCCCTGATTTCTCTTAGCACATCAGCCGCAGCGTTAAGCCGCTTTGTGGTGTCATCGTCGTTTTTCGTACGAGCAGCTGACTTGCCCACCCACGGGCTGGAACTGGCCACCAGTGCGACCAGGGCCACTGCTAACATTAACTTTGTCACTCTCATCATTTTTTCCTCCATCGATCTACTTACCGGTTAGGTATTCCGTAACGTTTCTTGTCCCGCTGGTTGTCATTGCGCTGTTACCACCATTCTCAATCCGCTGGATTAGCTGATCGAGAATTGTATCAGACAGCCGATACGACTGGCCTGAATGGACGAGTGGTTGGGAAGAGTTTCAAGTTCCAAGTTTCAAGTTCCAAGTTTCAAGTTTCAAGTTTCAAGTTTCAAGTTTCAAGTTTCAAGTTTCAAGTTTCAAGTTTCAAGTTTCAAGTTTCAAGTTTCAAGTTCCAAGTTTCAAGTCTTAAGGTTTTGGTTTTGTTACTTCGACTTCCGAACTTGAAACTTGAAACTTGAAAACTTGGAAACTTGAAACTTGAAACTTGATAATGTTTAAGGTTAGAGGTCTTTCATTCTGTTTGCCGAACCGGGCTGCTTTCTGTCTTACTTCTTCATAAAGCTCAGATAATACGTCTTCGGCCGTCTGAGTGTGGCCTAGAATACGTAACAACAGACCGAAGAGCAGCCCATTGGTAGCCTCAAAAAAGAGACGGAAAGCAGCTTCGTCGCCTTTCGCTATCCATGGGAGTAGATGAGCTTCAGGTTCATCTCTTTGCTGAGGCCTTATCAGAGAGAGGGCTGTTTTTCGCGACAATGGCATCGGAAGTCGTTCTACAATACAAAACCGCCCGCCTATGCTTTAGTCCACCAATTGCACTGACGAGGGGGTTCACCCTCCGTCATCCAGCGGGTTGGCGGCATTCGCATCGGAAGCGCCGTTAGTCTGCGGCTGTAAAGTGCACTAAATTAAGGCGAATTTATTATTGCGTGTGTGCGCGACCACACATATAAAGCATTTTTTCTAAGTTGCATGGTGAGGGTAGCCGTTATTAGTTGAGATACTCATCACTCTCAGCCTTAATAATTGCGTAACAATCACAGGAACTCGCTACGAGGCGGCGGCGGTCAAGGATCGTGATCGTGCCCCGGCTGTAACGGATTAGTTTGTCCTTTTGCAGCGCACCAGCTGCCTTGTTTACCCCCTCACGCCGCACGCCCAGCATATTGGACATGAACTCCTGGGTCAGGCGAAATTCCTCGAGACCCAGACGATCACTAGTCATCAGCAGCCACCGGGCAAGTCGAGCGTCCACCGAATGAAAGCGATTACAGGCAGATGATTGAGAGGCCTGGGTCAACAGCGAGTGGCTATAGCGATGCAATAGCCGATGCAGTGCACCAAGGCGGCTTGCCTCGTGGCGCACAGCCGCGGCGGTCATTCTCATTGCCGAACCTGAGCCCTGCACGAGCGCACGGGTTCGCGAAACGTTGACGCCCATAAAGATTGGGAGTCCAGCCATTCCTTCATTCCCCACCATTCCGACCTCGAGAGTGGATCTCTCGGACATCGCCGCGAGCAAGGAAACTATCGAGTCGTTCGGAAAATAGACATGCTTAATAGTATCGCCGGGTTCGTAGAGCACTTCGCCGAAGGTCAGGGTAATACTCTTCAACCCCGGCAACAGACGCTGGTACTCGTTTTTCGGGAGCGAAGCCAGTAACCGGTTGACAGTTACGCCGTGGATCGTTTTCCGTGGGAGCATCTACCTGCCATTAAACCGCACGGCGGCCGGATATCACGTTAATGACAAGCACAATCACTGCTATTACCAGCAGGATATGAATCAAGCTGCCGCCAACGTGGCCCAAAAGTCCCAGTAACCAAAGTACCAGCAATATCACAACTATTGTCCACAACATTGCTCTATTCCTCCTTAGTTGATGTCCGATAAACCGATTAGCTTGAAATGATTAGCACCTGGGAGCGAGAGCGTCTGTGCGGGAACACACATACCCGGGGAAGGGCCTTGCACAAAAAGATGCGATGGTACAGTACCGCGAGCGAAGCGACCGGATGTTACACTCGACTTCCCGATGCGATTCTCATAATTGGCAGCCAGTCAATTAGTTAGTTGAGGCGCAATATCCGGTCGCTTCGCTCGCGGTACTCTACCGATCGCGCTCCGCGTGGCGGTAGTCAGGATTTTTTTGTGCAAGGCATCCGAGGAGACCGGATTTTCAGCCCAATAGAACACTTAAGAACAGGTTCAACAGAAAATACCGGTTTCAGGCTTACTATATCGAAGGGTAGGAGGGATGAAGTGGTTACCCCAGCAAGCGATCAAATTCATCTTTAACGACCCGGTAACATTCGCAAACTGTTTCTTCCAGCCTCTGACGATCGAGGATGGTGATATGACCCCGGACATAACTGATCGCTCCGGAATCTTGCAGGCGCCCGGCAGCCACGGTAACGCCTTCGCGCCTTACACCCAACATGTCGGCAATCAGTTCCTGAGTCATGATCAACTCGTCGGCCTTCACCCGGTCGTGACTCAACAACAGCCAACGACAAAGCTGCTGCTCGACAGAGTGAAGCCGGTTGCAAACTGCCGTCTGTGAAATTTGCGTGATTAGGGCCTGCGTATAGCGCAGCAGCAGGCGTTGGAATTTCTCGCCTCGCGCGAATTCTTCTTGCAGCACCTTTGCCTTCATCCGGATGGCGCCGCCGGCGCTTTGTACCACGGCACGGTTTGGCATCGTGCCGCCACCCATGAAGAGGGCAATCCCGACCACGCCATCGTTACCGGTCAAACCCATCTCGGCGCTGGAGCCGTTTTCCATCGTGTAGAGCAACGAGACGATGGCAGTCGTAGGGAAATAGACATAATCCAGGTGTCCGCCGAATTCGTAGACGACTTCACCGAGTGAAAACGCTACTGGCTGAAGTTGGGGAAGCAGGCGCTCATACTCCTCGGCCGGAAGCGCTCCGAGGAGCCGGTTTTCCGTGGGAACGGTAGGTCTTACAGATACAGACATCAAGAATCTACTTGCTGTGGCGCCTAAAAAACGACCTCATTTAGCGCCGGAAAATCCGGATCCGCGTGCTATCGGAAAGTGAGGCTTTTCAAGAGCAGCAGGACCTGGAATGGCTTAGACTTTACCATATATGTGTCCTAGCGCACAGACGGGTCCGTTTTGCCTGCTCTACTCTCGCGCTACAAAGGGCCATCGAAGGTCGAACCGCATTTGAAGTTGAGGAGAGTGTGATTATGTTGTGGACAATTCTTGTAGTGTTGCTGCTGCTCTGGCTGGTTGGGTTTTATGGCGGCTTTGTCACCAGCAGCCTGATTCACATCCTGCTTGTGGCAGCGGTCATCGTTCTTGCGTTTAATCTCTTCAGGCGCCGAAACCCGGCATAACCCGCGGGCGTCTTGTCCGCCGAGCGTGATGCCGAAGTTCCGAGCGATTTATGACAGAGATCGCATTACGCTGCGAAATCTCTGCAGGCTCAGCGGGAGATTACGAAAGTTTTTGTTCCGTAGGTTCGTGAATCAACTAAAAAGCTAGCCACTAGCCACAACTCACACAATCCAACCCTTGCTCTGATACTCCATGTAAGCGGCGGTGGCCTGTGCCACGTCGCGTCAGAAATACCAAATTACACGAATCAAGAATCTGCGCTTGCTTTTGTCACACGCGGCGTGTTCAATTCCCTGCAAAATTAAAATGAAGGTAAGGCGATGGAACCAGACAAACCACACTCCGCGGCAAATTTTATTGGCGGCCTGGCGGAAAAACTCGGAGCCACAACGCAGGCGGCAGCGATCTTCGGCGATCCGGTCGAGCGAGACGGCGTAACAGTCATTCCAGTGGCGAAGGCTAGATGGGGTTTTGGTGGCGGCGTGGGAAGCAGTAAAGAGGAGGACGGAGCTGGTGGTGGCGGCGGCGCACAAGTCACTCCCGTCGGTTTTATCGAACTGAAAAACGGCGCAGCAGAGTTCCGGCCTATCAGAAACATTTCCCTGCCCTGGGTAATCGCGGGCGGCCTCGCAGCCTTGCTGTTACTGCGGTTAGGACCAGGCCAACGCACCCAATAGCAAGTCGGAAGTCTTGGAGTCTTGGAGTCTGGAATTCCAGTGACTGGACTCTGACGTGAGACGCACAGACTTCCCCTGCTCCAGGTGGCTTTGTCTCACTAAGCAGTGTTGGCGCGGACAAACCTCAAGGGACTGGCCCTATTGCCGGCCTGCACAATCTGGAACACGCACTCAACCGAATTCCGGGGTTGGATGTTCTCCACCTGCGTGCAGGTTATTTTATGGAAAACACTCTGGCGCAGATCGGCACGATTCAATCGTTTGGTATGGCTGCCGGTCCTCTAAATCCCGACTTGATGATTCCCATGATCGCCGCCCGCGACATTGGGACTGCTGCCGCCCAGACGCTTCTCGAGCTGAACTTCAGTCAGCAGCAAGAACGGGAGCTACTCGGAGAGCGAGACATAAACATGACCGAAGCGACCACTATTATCGGCGAGGCAATTGGCAAATCGGACCTGAAGTATAGCCAGGTGCCCAATGAGATAGTCCGCGCTGCTTTAATCCAGGTTGGCATGTCACCAAATATTGCTGATCTAATCCTGGAAATGGCCTCGGCTCTGAACTCAGATCATGTCAAGCCGTTGGAGAATCGTTCAGCCGCCAACACTACGCCAACATCGTTCGAGTCATTTGTCCAAGATGAGTTTGTTCCCCGCTTTCGAGGCAGAACGACCAGCGCATGAACTCCTATTCAGTAAGACATTCATTGCGCGAAAGCTTTGCACATAAAGTCCAAATCCCACCCACGGCAGAGGCTGTGTCAAAAGTCCGGAAATGAATCCCACACGCGGCAGTGTGTGGATGGTTCAGATCGTGTCTACAACGCGTGGCCGCAATAAAACCCGACGCGCGAAGCGCGCAGGAATAAATCCGGCGAATCTGCTGTAGAAAGGATTTGAACCCATCCACACACTGCCGTGTGTGGGATTCCTTTCCGACTTTTGACACAGCCTCTTCCGTGGGTGGGATTTTGACTTTTTGTGCAGAGCCTTACGCCAATGGATGCAACCGCCATACAAAAGAGACTGAGTAAACTGGCCGATCCTCAAACTGCCTCCTTCCTGCAAAAATTCTTCAAGACCGGCAAAGGCGAATATGGCGAGGGCGATCTCTTTCGTGGTATTCGCGTTCCCAACCTAAGGAAACTGGCCGAAGAGTATCAGGCGCTTTCCTTGACCGAAGCCAAACAGTTACTCAGGTCACAATTTCACGAAGACCGGTTACTTGCGCTGTTCATTCTCATCCGTCTTTACCAGAGAGGTGATGACGTTCTGAAGTCCAGGATCTATGATCTTTATCTGCGTAAGACTGAATTCATCAACAATTGGGATCTGGTTGATGCTTCGGCCGACCAGATTGTCGGAGCATTCCTGTGGCACAAAGACGCGACACCATTGCGAAGATTAGCCGTCTCAAGCAGCCTTTGGGAACGGAGAATCGCAATCATGTCGACGTTCCACTTCATCAAACGTGGCGAGTTCAACGAAACCCTGAGGATCGCAGAGCTCCTGTTGAGTGATAAAGAAGACCTCATTCACAAGGCTGTTGGCTGGATGCTGCGCGAAGTCGGTAAGAGAGATTTGCGGGTGGAGCAGGACTTCCTCAAGAATCATCACACTCGAATGCCCCGCACGATGCTCAGATATGCAATCGAGAGGTTTCCTGAAACCCTGCGGCAGAAATATCTGAAAGGTAAGACGTGAGTGAGAATGGAAAGAAATTTTAGCCACAGATTAACGCCGATAATGCGCATCAAAACAAGAAGTAGTGAACGTTCACTTACTATTCCGTTTTGATCCGTGTCATCCGCGTTAATCTGTGGCTAGTTTATTTTTCGTGTAATTTCGTGGATCACTCTTATTTTCGCCGGGATTTGGATCCACGAAAATCACACGAAGTAAAACAAATGACGAGGTTGTTAATGCGCAGTGGACGCTCGGTGTACAACACCGAGCGTCCATAATCTAAAACCTACCGGTTGGTAAGAGTCAAGCCGCTCAATTCCTCAACGGCTCGACGTGCGTAAATCAAATCACGGAACAGTTACCCGCGCATTACTGCTAAAGCTTCCTCCGGTGTAAGTACCGGCTACCTTCAACGTGGAAGCCCCTGCAGTTGAATTGTTGAAGTTGACCGTCGTCATAACGGAAGCACCCGGAGCGAGCGCGCCGAGCGATTGTGGCAATGGCGTACCGCTAGTCGCGCCGAGTTGAGCAGTTGTAAGCATCGTGTTTGATGCCGTTAATGCTCCAATGTTTTGTATTGTGATGGCTGCCTGCACGGTGGACGGGCTCGTGCGCGTCAGCGTCTGCGTAACCACCAACCGTACCGACCCGCATGGGGTAGGTCCGGCGATGAAGTTGTACGAGACAGTTCCCAGGTTCGTCGCGCCATCCTGTAATTGCAGTGTGGCTGTTAGTGTCTGCCCGGGCGTTAATCCAGCGCTGGCGGTAAAGGCGAACTGTCGTTCCGCCATTCCGGCGTTCGGGATCGCGCCGTAGCTTTGTGGGCCAGTCGGAGCAATTACGCCGCCGGTTGATTGAAGTGTAGCAACAAGATTGGATGTGGCTGCGCCACTGTTGTTCATTATCTTGAAGTTGACACTCACCCGCTCGCCGGGATCGATTGCACCGTTGATGGGCGGACAACTTTCATTTACCAGGGTTGCACCAGCCGCGCTGAATGCCGCTGCCGGCCCGGTACTCAGGAAGTATTCGCCTAATGTAGAGCCTTCGCTGGTAACCCGTATACGATAGGTACCGGGTGGCAGCCCGTTCGCTGTCAGTGATTCGTTACGTCCGTCCGCGAGCGGAATGCCGCTGGCGAGCAATACATTTGCCGGACTGTAAAGCTCGATGTGGGGATTGAGTACATTTACAAACTCCCCGGGCCCATCAGCCGGTGTGCTCGTCTCGAGCTGCACACTCGTCTGACCTGCGCCGAGGGTCAGGCTGTACCAGTCATCGGAAGCCGGCTGGCTAATCAGCGTGCTCTGGCCAGTGCCAACGAAAGCGTTTGGCCCGTTGTTAAAGGCCAACAGCAGACGGTTGGGTCCCTGCGCTCCGGCGGCTTTGATACCGACGGTTGCACTGGCGCCATTGTTGCCGGCAGCTGTACCTGATACGAGATCCAGGTAGTTAAACTGAATCCGGCCATCGGCGAACAGTTGTGCTTCGTAGTTAATCGTATCCCCAGCGGTGCCACCGCTAAAGAAGGTATTGATCCACTGGATTGTCAGGTGCTGGTTCGAACCGGAACCCACTACTTGGAAGAACACGTTCGTTCCGGGGCCCGTGACAAACTGGTCATCCCAGAATGGGGCGATTCCAGCCAGCGCTGGTGACGTGGTGAGATCGGCATTTGTGAATGTGGCGTCACTACCGCCAAAGGTCAGCAAGCCGTTGCTGCTGACGAAAACCGTGGTGTTGTTTGTTCCGAAGAACGGGAAGTTGAAGCCCACCGGGATGGACACACTGGCGTCATCCTGGCCCGTAAGTCCGGCAATAACCGTGCCTGTCGCGCTAATATCCTCAAAGGAAAACGCAACCGCGCTGGCGAAGTACGTATTGTTAGGCGCCAGCGCTCCCAGAGCACCTCGATTACCACCGATCGGCTGCGCTGTAGCAAACGTATCGTTAGCTTCAGTATCGAAGGCTGCGTTCCGAGTTACCACCAGATTGTAGGGGAACGCAGCTGCAGACGAGACTCGAGCGTAGTAAGTTCCACTCGAGCCGGCAGTGAAGTTGTTAATCACCGAATCCAGATTTGTGGCGCCTGAGACACCTGAGGCAAGGACTATCCCGCCGGAATCCAGCAAATCTACATTGATTGCTCCGGTACTGAGATTCTTCAATGCCAGAGTTGTGACATCGCCGGCGTTCAGCGTAAAGGAATACAGATCCGGCGTTGGCGTGGGCGGAGTAATTAAAGTGCTCTGCCCGGTGCCCACAAATGCATTTGGCCCGTTATTGAAGGCCAACAACAGACGATTGGGTCCCTGCGTACCGGAGGCTTTGATACCGACGGTTGCGCTGGCGCCATTGTTGCCAGGCGCCGTACCGGAAACGAGATCCAGATAGTTGAATCGGATCCGCCCATCAGCGAACAACTGCGCCTGGTAGGTGATGGTATCTCCTGCTGTGCCGCCGTCGAAGAACCTCACCTGATTCCATTGAATTGTTAGGTGTTGGTCAGAACCGGATCCTAACACTTGCGAGAATACGTTCGAGCCTGCCAATCCTCCACCAGTATGCTGGTCATCCCAGAACGGAGAAATTGCGGCCTGGTTTGGCGTAGTAGTCAGATCAGCGTTGGTAAAAGTAGCGTTTGCCGTGCCAAAGGTAAGCAAACCGTTGCTGCTGACAAATATGCTCGAGTTGTTTACTCCGTAAAGCGGGAAGGTGAAGCCGATCGGAATCGACACACTTGTGTCGTCCTGGTTCGTGAGTCCGGCGATCACTGTGCCCGTCGCGCTGATATCTTCAAAACTGAAGGCAACCGCACTCGCCGAATAACCGGCATTGTCCGAATTTCCCAGGACCGCTCCGCGTTGGGCAGATGCCTGCGATGTATGGACGGTTATGAAGGAGGAGTTGATATCCTGCGCCGTGCCTAGAGTGTTGTTGTTAATCCCGGGAAGTGTCCCTTCAACCTCCTGCGCGGCGTTCAGAATTACTTGCATTGTGTAGTTACCCGTCGTACCGCCCGCTCCACTCATCGTAAACGTGTAGGTGCCGGCAGTCGCGGCAGGTACAGTTTGAAGTAGCGCATTTTGTCCTGCCGCGCCAGCGGTGGCGCTGCCAATAACGGTAGCTGATGGATCACGAAGCGTGACGCTCGGCTGAAGTCCCGGCGAAGTCGGTGTCGCGATAACTGTAATTGTCTGGCCCGGGTCGATCGCGAGTGTGAAATTGTCTGTGTCTCCGGCAAAGTTGATGGTACCGGAAACGCCTGGGTCGTAGACCAGAGAACCACGCGGATTCTTTGCGAGCAGCGGTGTCGGATAAGGCACGGTACCGACGTCGACACCGTATGTAGCCGTGAACGCCAACCCCGGATTGCCAAATGCATCAGTGATCGCTCCAGCGTCAATCGCAGCGGTTAATGTTCCCTCAGATGCTACGTTCAGCGTGAAGCGTGCGGTCATGTTGCCCGGCAGAACGGTTACACCCGTGACGCTTGCGCCCGAAATACCGCTCAAGTGCAAGTCAGCGGTCTGCACCGAACTCGGATCGACTGCTTCATTGAAGTTAACGTCGTAAGTAAACGGACCAGGCAACGTAAACACTCCGCCTGGGAAGGGTGGTACCGTGGAAATCACCTGAAGCGTTAAAACGTCATATCGGAAGGTGCCTGTAAACTCCGCAACCAGATCACCTGCTGCGGCGCTCGTGAATGCACCTGCGGCTATGTGCATCGTTTGCAGGCCCTGTGTTGTCACAGGAGTGCTGGCAAACGTGAAGGTCATCGTCGTGGTGCCAGGAGTATATGAAACCGAGGTTGCCGGAATGCCGTTAACAGTGAAATCACTGGCTTGCAACGAAGCGGGGTTTGCCGGTTCAGAAATGTTCACTGTGAACATCGTTGGCTGTGTTGAGATGATGCTGTTTACGAGCGGGACGGTGGTGGTCACGTGGATCGTGAGGTTGATCGTATCGTAGTAGACCTGAGGATCTTTTCGGGGCGCACCTCCAGGCAAGTCGTCTCGATTGTCAGACCACGACACATGGAAAGCGCCGGAAGTTGCAAAAGCGGTATTGTAATCTCCCATGTAAACAGAGTTCACCACGGCGTCGCGGCCAAACTCAGGCAGCGAAGGCGTGTCACTGATTGCAAAGCTGGGAGAGAAACTTAGGGTGCCGCCTGAAATGGTGGCAGTGCGTCCGTAGTACTTGAACAGATTGTTGCCTGCGGTATCTTCCTGACGACTGTAATAGAAAATCCCGAGATTTGCGCCGTCAGGAGTAACTGCAAGTGTAGGCTGCCACTGATCCGTAGTTGTTGCGTCGTCATTGATCTTTAAGGGGGCATTCCAGGTGAGGCCGCCGTCAGTGGACTGTGTCAAAAAAACGTCCGCTTTGTCAGTGCCTGCTCCCTTGTTGTCGTACGTTACGTATAGATTGCCTGTTACCGGATTCACCGCCGCATGCGGAAATTCGCTGCTGCGGAACCCGGCGGCGGTTGCCGTCCCCTGTCGAGTACCTGTCAATCCCAAGTCGCCGTTTACTCCGCCGACCAGCCCCGACGCGACTGTTACGGGCGCGCCAAAAGTCAGACCTTGGTCCGTCGATTTGCGGGCTTGGATATTCGTGCCCGCAAACCAAAACACCGAAACCGAATGATTCGGGGAGACCACCACGAATGCGCCCTGGTTCCCCGTAACGATATTCACGCCTCCGGTCGGTCCGAAGGTCGCACCATTGTCGGTCGAACGATAGAAGAAAATTCCGTTGCCGGCGCCAAAGTTACGGCTCACAAGGTAAACGTTTCCATTACCCGCACCAGCAAAGTTGTCAACCACGATCCATTCTTTATCCTCAGAAGCGCCACCAGGCGTGCCATTGACCGGCAATGACCAGGTTAAGCCATTGTCGTCCGAATGAAACACCTGGATGGTCGGAACGCTGAAGCCTAATGTCGCAAAGTAAATGCGGCCACTCGTTTCGTTACGAGCAAGCACAGGGTCACCGGCATCGCCACCGGCATTTGTCGGTAACGCCCCAAGATCGGTGAATGTATTACCGCCGTCGGTTGAACGAGACCAGCCGGTGAATTTGTTACTTCCGCCGGCATTTGAGCCTGAGTCGTTGTAACCAACAACAACCGTGTTACCAAAAGCGACGACCGTCGTCTCGCTCTGTGTGAAGCCCTGAGTACCAGTGCTGCCGTTGTTGTTATTGGTCAATGCATCGAATGGAACATCGGAAGGAAGCTGACTTCCCTGATAGGGAAATTCACCATTCTTTTCTCGCTCCAGAAAAATGTCATAATCGAATGGTCCATAGACTTCTTCGGACGTCTCAACCACATCGTTGGTCTTCGACATGCCGTCTTCATCTTCATCCTCCAGCCACATTTGATTTGGCAAGCGAGCGGAGGTCCGTCTCTTTGAGGGCGCTTTCTTGTCCGTTCTGCTTTGATTTGCCTGAGACTTCGTCCCGGTAGTTTGTCGCTTCGGATTGGCGGAGGCTAGATTAGCCTTGCGTGCAGAAACCACGGTTCCAGCCACCAAAGCCATGGCAGTCATAGCACAAATAATTGCCAGAATTAGATAGTCCCTTTTGTGTGATGTTCCAACGCGGTTAATGACGTTCTTCATTTGTCTACTCCTTTGGCAGCAGTACGAGGAAGGTGGAAGATGAAAGTTGAAGTCGGGGAAAGCATGGTTTGTGAAAGCCAGTCGCCGGTACTGCGATTAACAGCTATAAAGTTCCTGTGGTTGGGCAGAATGCTATGCCAACCTGCGAGTACTGAATGGTCACAACCCCTAGTGACGGGTGATTGATTGTCCCCGCACTAGTAAGTCGGCTAAAACTAATTGAAGATGTAAACCCGACCTGAAAAGGTCACTTGTATTGCACAGGATGCAGAGGTCATCGCTGCGCGTCATCCGCACTGACACGCATTGCTTTGAACGTGCCGGTTTTTGAAGGTGCTGCTTTGGGATCCTTTGGATTTTGGTCCATCGGAAAGAATGCGAGATCACCCGTCAACACGTCTGCAGTTTCAAATTTGCCTTTGAACACCATTGTTCCTTGTATCCGTCCGAAATTTCCCACGGCAAATTCCACCGGGCCCGAAAACTTAACACCCTTGTCACTTTGCTCCCAGCTGGCCGCCGCCGGCTCCGCCGGTTCCACCATGTTCGACCTGGTTTCGCGCACCAGCAAAGAACCTTTTCCGGAGGGCTGGGCATCAAAGCGCAAGACCCGCTCGGTTCCATCTTTGAAAGTGATCTCCACCTTCCAACGACCAACAATGTCTTGAGAATGTCCTAGCACACCAGTGGCGCAGGTTTGAGCGGCCAAAACTAGAATTAGAGTCAATGCTACTTTCACGGTGGTCGTCCCGCAATCACATTTGAATCGCGACGATCCGAATGGAACGAGGGATCATGGGCGAAGCTGGAAAATTCGAAGTGCGCGGATACTATTACGAACTCCCTCGCGCGTCAATAACATTCTTACGCAAAGCGACTTGGAGTGTTTTCCAGCTCCGGGAAAAATCCAGAATCAAGACTGCCACGGTCAAGCTGACCGGCAGTGTTAATTCGCGCTGAGAAGGTCAGCGCTTTTTGTTTCCGTCTGGAGGTTACCGTCGTGAAGAAAGACGGCGATGCGGCGATAAGGAAGTGAGAGCGTTGGGCGCTAGGATCGAAAGTTTATCCAATGATTGCTCGGACTGGTCAGATCGGTCTCTACAGTGAGTCACGTGTACGAAGGTCTTAATCTCACACACGGAAGTGTGTGGATTGTTCAGATCCTGTCTACAATGCGTCCCCTTAAAAACTGACGCGCTCCGCGCGCAAAAGTAAATGAAGCACTCTGGTGTAGAAGGGATCTGAAACATCCACCAACTTTCCGAGACTGTGTAAAAACTCAGAGGAATCTGCAGTCGCGACTGGACAACTCAAGCCGAGTGAATTCGCAGGTTGGGAAGGGGGCAGTCGTTAGGTTGAAGATTCGGTAAGTTCAAGGCGCCCCCGCTCAAGTTTCCGAGGCTTCATCATCGAATCAATCACTCAATGCAGTAAACCCGGGGCTTAGTGATAGGGATAAGCAGTGGCATTCAAGCTTGAGCGGGGGCGCCTTGAACTTACCGAATCTTCAACCTAACGACTGCCCCCTTCCCAACCTGCGAATTCACTCGGCTTGAGTTGTCCAGTCGCGACTGCAGATTCTTCAGAGTTTTGACACAGTCTCTTCCGTGGGTAGGATTTGGACTCTTTGTGCAAAGCCAGGTCCACCGGTAGGTCTAATTAAGGCCATCCAGTTGCAATCCGATCGGATCTGCTCCCGCTCCTTTTAATCCGTCGATCACTTTCGCCACCGCGCCGTAACTGATCGAGCGCGGCGCTTTGATGAATACTGTCTTTTCGATTCGGAAATTCTCGAAGACGTCAGCCCTGCCGATGTATTCGTCTCGGTAAACATGATTGGTTGTCCGCTGCTTGAAGAGTTCCACCAGCGCTGTATTTAATTTCGAAGTATCGTCAACCGTGCCCATGTCAGACAGGCCATTAAGCTTGAGGGTGTGATCGGGTTCGATAGTAACGACAAGAGTTTTTGGATTGGGAATGACGCGGCTCGCATTCTTGTCAGGCGGAGACGGAAGTTTTGCGGCGAACCGGCTGGGCTTTAGCGGCGCTGCTACCATGAAGATAATGAGGAGCACCAGCAACACATCAATTAGCGGCGTAACGTTGATGAACGGTGCGGGCGTGGTTGAGTCTTCGTTTCTTGAATTCATACCCTGCTCCCTCGAACGATTTGCCTGGTGTCATGCGTTGCGAGAGTTTAGACACGCCCGGTCCCGGAAAGTTCCCTCCTACAGCGTCCCTACCTGGATTTCTCTACTGGAAGTGCAACCAGAGACCACGCCAGCAAACCACAGAGTGAGAAGCCAACCGAGTTGAGAATGCCGTGGGTTAAAGCCATCTGCGGGATATCGATGATCACCGTCTTCGTTACAAGACTGTAGGCAAAAAGGCATGCCAGAACCATCGCTACTATACTTGACAGAGAAGAGACCACGAGCAGTGTTTGTGCCGCAAACGAACCCAGCGCGCGCACCACCCAACCAAGCACCAGAATAGCGAGGAGAACAAGACCGCTTGAAATCACAATCGCGCCCACCAACGCCATGACCGGCGAGAACGTGATACCTAGAGCTACCAGCGGTGTCCCTGCCACAATGCAAACCCCTGAGATTCCGAAAACTGAACGCACCGACAACACTCCAATCAAACTACGACCTGCCAGGCCTGCCAATATCGGCGCCGCGAAACCCGCAAAGTGAAAGTGCATCGCAGTAAGCAGCACAATTGTGTCGCCAAAACCGATTGGCTGCATACCCATTCGCGAAGCCACTAACCACATCGCCCCTACCGGCAAATAAAGCATGCCCACGTCAACTACTATCTCTCGGGAAAGAGTCGGACCACGCTTTAGCAAGCGCCAGAGGCCAAAAAAGCCGATGACCGCCGTGACCAGCAACCACGATAACGCCAGGATCGCCGCGGGTGCACCAGGACTTAGTAAGAACGAAAATGCGCTGGCCACGGCCCCCACCGGCTGCGCGGAAACAGCGGCCCGATAAAGTATCGAGTCCGTTTCCGCCTGGGCGATCGGAATCAGTGACAGCCCAAGAGGAACAATTACCAGTATGCCGAGCAGCAGGATTTTTTGGATTAGCTCGGTTTCGTTTGAATCGGCGGTGCGAATCAAGAGCATTACAAGCCAGAAGCCTGCGCCAATCGCCGCGCTCAGTCGAGCGTTGTGACTTGCCCGGTTCATCGATTGGCAGAGCCCATTTCGTTAAGAATCACTCGAGCGACTGAGGGAATGATCTCTCGTTCGTTCGCATGCTCAGTGGTGAAGGTTACCAGCACGAATTTCGCACCGTTCGGCAATTCCAGATACGCGGCATCGTGTCTTGTCGTGCTGGTCCACCCGGCTTTCGACCAGAGTTTGACGCCAGGGATTCCCGGCAAGGCCAGGCCGGTGAATCCATGGCCCTGATCGTCCGCATCGTTTGAAGCGCGGCTGTAATCGCGCTTCAGCAATTCCATCATCTGGGCGCTTCGCTCGGACGTAACGGCTTTGCCGGTAGCAATCTCCAGCAGCAGTCGAGCCGTAGCGTCGGTCGTCAACTTGTTTCGATTTTCTCCGTTTGGACCTCGAGAAATCTGTTCGCGTCCATAGGCGTCTTCGCAAAACGTTTTTTGATTGACATTGATGTTTGTATAACCAAGCGCGGTGAAATAACGATTTACTGCGTTGCGCTTTTGCTGCCATTCTTCCATCTCTTTCGGCGGCAATTCGTATCCTCCGGTAGTCTGAGTAAGAACATCGACGACGTATTGTGTCGCCTCGTTTGACGAGTCCACGATCATGTCTTTCACCGCGCGTTTGAGTTCAGGGGTCTCCGTTATCTTTTTGTCTTCCAGCCAGCGATGAACCGCGGCGAGATAGAAGAGCTTTATGACACTCGCGGGATAGATTCTTTCGTTGCCGCGAAAACTGCCCTTTACCGGATGCTGCGGATCTCGCAGATCAATCAGGGTAATCGACAAGTTCTCTTCTTTAAGACCCTTGTCCTTGAACTTCTCGAGCGTCGTTTTCGCCGCTTCATCTACTATTTCCTGGGCGCTCCTAATTGGGCTCCGGCTAAACGACGCCGAGTACGTAGAGCACACCAGTAGAAGGATCATGAGAACGATTGCACAGGTTCGCGACATTACGGAATTTTCCTCCTGAATAAAAGCACAAGTGTGGTTTAGATTATTATGCGAAGCGAAAAAATCCAAGATGTTTCTGAAGCAGCAAGACTTGGCCGCAGATCAGCGCAGATGTCGCAGCGCAGCAGAGCCGCAACCCAAAACCTAAGACATGATCCACGAAATCACACGAAATAAATAGAGGAACATTTCGTGTGACTTTGTTTTTCGTTTCGTGTGATTTCGTGGATCGATTTGTTTACTCCAACCTGCTCAAGAAAATAAGAAATCGCCACTTTGCTACGCAGATCTGAACGGAAAACGGAAGACGCATTGCGTCAACCACATGCAGTTCTGGTCCGCGTCATCTGCGTTAATCTGCGGCTAATTCTTGCCAGCTCTGGCAGCTTTAGTTTATAAGGCTTATCACGAAATCGAAACCAACTTCGATATATCCCTTTTGCCCCAAACGGACGAGAAACAAGAACTCTCTGAAGAAGGTCTGGTGCGTGGCATAGGCCGCTGGGATCTCGTGGCGGTCGCTATCAACGGCATCATCGGCGCGGGAATCTTTGGCCTGCCTTCTCAAACGTTCGCGCTGATCGGGAGCTACAGCCTGATTGCTTTCCTCGCGTGCGCCATTGTGCTGGTCCTGATCATCCTTTGCTTCGCCGAAGTCGGCAGTCGCTTTAAGGATACTGGTGGTCCATATCTCTACGCCCGGGCGGCGTTCGGATCGCTGATCGGGTTCGAAGTCGGCTGGCTAATCTGGCTCGTTAGAATTACTGCGTTCGCCGCCAATTGTAATTTACTGGTTGGTTATCTTGGCTTTTTCTATCCAGCCAGCAGTAATCGGTGGCCCCGGGCACTGATCATCATAGTTACCGTGATGGCGCTTACGCTGGTGAATTTGATAGGGGTAAGACGCGCCGCGATGACCAGCAATCTTTTCACCATTGGAAAATTGGTTCCCCTGCTGTTGTTCGTTGGTTTGGGCTTGTTCTTTATTCACCCCGCGAATTATTCGTTCGCGGCAAGGCCCGAGCTCGGAGCATTTTCTCAATCCGTATTGCTGCTGGTGTATGCCTTTTCAGGTTTTGAGATGGCCGCGATTCCGGCAGGCGAGGTGCGTGACCCGCAGCGAAACCTGCCCATGGCAATAATCACGGCCATCGCGGTGGTGGCTGTAGTCTACATACTGATCCAAATCGTTTGTGTCGGCACCTTGCCCGAGCTGGCGACATCGCTAAGACCGCTGGCCGACTCGGCCACTCGCTTTATGGGCACAGCAGGAGGAGCAGTAATTTCAGCGGGAGCCATCATTTCGATCACAGGTAACTTGAATGTTGTCTTATTAGCCGGCTCACGAATGCCCTTTGCGATGGCGGAAAGGAATGAACTGCCGGCATTCTTCTCAAGGACGCACAGTAGGTTTCATACCCCTCACGTGGCCATCCTGGTCACCGCGGCCATCGTACTCGCTGTGACCCTCTCCGGGACCTTCATTTACGCTTTAACTATCAGTACGCTGACCCGGCTTGCCAGCTATGCGGTTACTTGCGCCGCGCTGCCGTTGCTGAGACGTCGAAAAGACATACCGGCAGCAACGTTCAAAGTACCCGGCGGTGGACTTGTCTCGGTTCTGGTGTTGGTTCTGGCCGCCTGGCTGCTCTATCACAGCACCGTCCGTGAAGCTCGCCATGCCATCATCGCGGCAGCAGCCGGCCTGGTGATCTACTTTGCTTACCGGGCGGCGCGCAAAAGGTAACGCACCCTGTTAGCTTGCGTGGCTTGAGTTTGCTCAAGGCTCAGGATCCAACGGATTGCTCGACCACAAACAAGGTTGAGCAAACTCACCCGTACGCAAGCTAACAGCTTGCGTTACTTCTGTTCGTAGACCACATGCCCGTCGAGGATTGTCATCACAACCTTAACGTTTTCTATATCCGTTGAATCGATCTTGAAAATATCGCGCGAAAGCATCACCAAATCGGCGAGCTTGCCCACAGCCAAAGTTCCTTTAACTCCCTCCTGGAACTCCGCGAATGCCGAACCAACCGTGTAGGCCCGCACTGCTTCCTCGACTGTGATCTTCTGCTCGGGCACCCAACCATTCGGATTCTTGCCATCGAGTGTCCGCCGTGTGACAGCCGCATAAATACTAAGTGCTGGATTAAGCGGCGCCACGGTCCAGTCGGTGCCGAACGCGAGTGTGGCGCCTGAATCGAGCAACGAGCGGAACGCGTACGTCGTCTTTGCTCGCTCTTTTCCAATCCTCTTTTCCGCCCACCGACCATCATCGATAGCGTGATATGGCTGCATCGAAGCAATGACTTTGTCACGGGCAAAACGAGGGATGTCCTGCGGCCTCAAATGTTGAGCATGTTCAATCCGAAACCGCCGGTCGCGTTGGCCGTTTTCACGTGTTACGTGCTCGTAGATAGAAAGGATCAGATCGTTGGCGCGATCTCCGATGGCGTGAATCATCACGTGAAAGCCGGCACGATCCGCGTCCCGGACACGCATGAGCATTGCCCCTTCAGGATACATCTCATCGGCGGCTAACCCGCTCGTAGCCGGAGCATCATGATAAGGCTCATAGAAAAGTGCGGTAGTCGATCCCAGGCTGCCATCGGCAAATCCTTTCAAACCGCCAATCCGCAACATCTCGCTGCCAAAATGTGCCCGGACCCCGGTGCGGGCCAGGGTTTCCCAAGCCGGCAATGGCGCGACGGCGTAGATGCGCGTTTTCAATTCATCGCGATCCAAAAGTGTTTGGTACACGCCAACGTCGCTTCCTGCCGACATGTCTTGTACGCTGGTGACGCCGAGGCTGGCCGCGTAATTCGTCGCCGCCCGAGCCGCCGCCAGCCGCTCTTCAAAGCTGGCCGCGGGGATCACCTTCCAGACGAAGCTTTGCGCGGCGTCTTTCAGAATTCCAGTAGGTTCCCCGGTTTTTGGATCGCGAACTATTACTCCCCCCGGCGGATCCAATGTCTGACTTGTCACACCAGCGAGTTTCAGCGCCAAACTATTCGCCAGGGCCATGTGGCCATCAAGACGATTGACGAAGACAGGTGTGCTTGGCGTGTAGGGATCAATCAATTCTCGTGTCGGCAATTTTGCGTCCGGCCAACGCTCATGGTCCCAGTCACCCCCGGTAATCCAGCGACCTTTGGGCTGACGCGCAGAAAACTTGCGAATGCGTTCGGCAAATTCCTGAGGCGAGTCGGCATCTCGAAGATTCACGCTGGAAAGCTGAAACCCGCCACTGAGGAAATGGACGTGAGCGTCATTGAACCCGGGAAGAATCAGCTGTTTCCGGGCATCGATGGTGCGAGTGCGTGGCCCGGAGAGTTTCATGATGTCTTTGTCCGAGCCCACCGCCACAATGCGGTTGCCCAGAATGGCCACCGCCTGAGCGAGGGGCTGGCTTGGCTCCATCGTATGAATGTTTGCGTTGACAATAATCAGGTCCGCCTCGAGTTCTTTGGCGCCGGCGTAGGTGTGAACGTTAATAAACATCAGACAAACTATCAGCAGAAGGTTGATGACTAACCTGGTTTTCATTGGTACGGACAAGGACGGGCATTAGACTGAAGAGTTACTTGGAGATCGGCGCGTAGTGTATCATCTGAATTCCTGTTGAAGGTAGAAAATACGATCCACCAAATCACGAAACCACTCCAAGCAACGGTTCGTCTTTGGTTCGTGTAGTTTCGTGGATCGGTCAGCTCTTCCAATTACCGAATCTCGTGGATCAACTTATCGAAACCCTGCGCTCAGTAGTCGGCCGCGATGCCGTGCTGGCTGATGCAAACGAACTGATAGTCTACGAATGCGACGGCCTGCCGCAGCACAAACATCTTCCGCGGGCCGTAGTTTTTCCCAGCTCCACCGCAGAGACTGCTGAAGTTATGCGCGCACTTGCCCGCGCCGGCGTGCCCTTCACTCCGCGTGGTGCCGGCACCGGTCTTTCCGGAGGAGCTTTGGCGCTAGATCGAGCGGTGGTAGTCGAGCTGGCACGCATGCGCGAGATTCTGCGAATCGACGAGGTCAACAACCTGGCTGTGGTCCAAACAGGAGTCGTCAATTCGCATATCAGCCGGGCGGTGGCGAGGCTAAACCTGCACTACGTTCCCGATCCTTCAAGTCAGCCGACGTGCACCATCGGAGGCAACATCGCTGAGAACGCCGGCGGCGTGCACTGCTTAAAATATGGCACTACTACCGATCACGTGATGGCCATTCGGGTGGTGCTTGCTGGAGGCGAAATCGTCGATCTCGGCGGCGTAAGCGAACAGCCGGGCTACGATCTAAGAGGCGTGTTCATCGGGTCGGAAGGGACTTTTGGTATCGCGACCGAAGCTACTTTGCGTCTAGTTCCCCTCCCTCCTTCAGTGCGCACGCTTTTGGCGGAGTTTGCCGAAGTGAGCGATGCGAGCCACGCAGTCTCTGCAATTATCGCCGCCGGTATTATTCCCGCGGGTCTGGAAATGATGGATCGGGAGATAATTCGTGCAGTGGAGGCGAGCGTGTTTGCCGCCGGGCTGCCGCCAGATGCCGGCGCGGCTCTCTTGATCGAGCTCGATGGGCTCGCAGCCGGACTCGACGACGAAGCTGAGCGAGTAACGAGTGTCTGCCTGACGCACGGTGCACGCAACTGCCGCCTGGCCCGCGACGAGAACGAGCGTAAAAAACTTTGGGCCGCTCGCAAGGGAGCATTTGGGGCCATCGGTCGTATCGCTCCCGATTCAATGATCCAGGATGCCGTTGTGCCGCGTTCTCGCTTGCCGCAGATAATGGCGGACGCCTATCAGATCGCTTCGAAGTATCAGTTGCGCATCGCCAACGTTTTTCATGCCGGCGATGGAAATCTCCATCCGCTAATCTGTTTCGATTCACGCTCCGCCCAAGAGGTAACGCGGGTAAAAGAAGCTGGACGCGAACTAATGGAGATCTGTGTCCGCGCCGGCGGCAGCATCACCGGCGAGCACGGCGTTGGACTGGATAAGCGCGAACTGTTGCCCTTGATATTTTCCGACGACGATATGGAAGTAATGTTGCGCGTTCGCGCCGCGTTCGATCCTTCGGGTCTGATGAATCCCGGGAAGATCATTCCGTTGCTGAAAGGCTGTGGCGAAGCCCGCGCCATCTCAGTAACGCAAGCTGTTAGCTTGCGTTCGGGCTTAAGTGAGCTCAACTCAAAGCAAACTAACACCTCTTCACCGAAGTTGAATGAGCTTAAACCCACGCAAGCTAACAGCTTGCGTTACAAGGAGGTTTTTCAAGCGGAGAAGGCTTTTGCCGAGCTTGCAGGCGTTGTCGGAGCCGAGAACATAAGCACGACTTCGCTTCCGTTGTCGACCGCGCAGATCTCGATCGCTTCACCGGCTTCAATCGATGAGGTGTGCGAGATCATGAAACTGTCGTCAAGCAAGCGATGGACAGTCGTCCCTGCAGGTAATTCATCATGGATCGACGCGGGAAATCCAGTGGCGCCGGTAAACCTGATCGTAAGTACACAGCGACTAAAAACAATCATCCATCACGAACCGGCAGACCTGGTTGCCATCGCCCAGGCGGGTGTGCCATTCAGTGGTTTCAACGAAAGGCTGGAACAGAACGGGCAGTGGTTGCCACTCGATCCGACTGGTTACGATAAGGCCACAATCGGCGGCATCGTGGCAACCGGCGTGAGTGGCCCACAAGGTGTCGGGTATGGACCACCGCGAGGCTTTGTGATTGGCTTGAAAGTCGTACTGGCCGGCGGAAAGTTGATTAAGACGGGTGGCCGAGTAGTGAAAAATGTCGCCGGCTATGACTTATGCAAACTGTTCACCGGGAGCTACGGCACACTGGGATTGATTGTTGAGGCCAACTTCAAACTTCGCCCGCGTCCTGAGAGCGAAGCAACAGTCGTGGCCTCAGGTCCAATCCGCGCATTGATGACGGCCGGCCAAACGGTATTGCGAGCACCCCTGTTTCCCGTTGCCCTTGAATTGCTCTCTCCGCGCAAGGCAGCAACTATCGGCATCGAATCGGAAGGAGCTGAGGCTGTACTGCTCGCGCGTTTTGCGGGAAACCATCAAACAGTCAACGAACAGACTGACGCGACTCTCTCACTGCTGGCAAACGCTCACGTCTCAAATGCCTGCACCGTGGTTGAAGATGCCGGCTTTTGGCAACAACTTGCAGCGTCGCCGCCTGCGTCCGACAATTGTGTTTCCTGGCGCGCCAGTGTTCCACGATCCGAGCTTCAAAGTTTGATTGGGATGATGAGCGAAAGATATGGGGCACTATTGAACTCATCGACTTGGCAGGCCGGGATTGCTGACGGCCGGATCAGGGTCGTTCAGGACCAAAACGCTACGGACACTGAGTCGTTGCCTGACCTTAGAAGGGCATGCGAGCAGTTGGGAGGCTCATTGATTCTCGAGAACGCACCGTTGCTACTCAGAGGGGGCCTCGATGCCTGGGGCGACATGGGACACTCCAGGGGCCTGATGCATAGAATCAAGCAACAGCTCGACCCCGAGAATCTTTTCTCTCCTGGCCGCTTTGCGTAACGCAAGCTGTCAGCTTGCGTTACACTTTTTGTGTTTATTTAGTGGATCGTATTAGTCGGCACAATTAGATGGATCCACAAAAGCACACGAAACCAAACGAAAGAGGGTACTGATCATGAAACTAACTTCTACAGGTCTGCGCTTTATTCTGAGTGTTGTCATTGCAGTTGCGCTGATCTCGGGTTCGCTGAGTTCAGTTTCATGGCCACTCGTTCCTACTGGACTCGCTGCTTCCCGCGAGCCTGTGCGGTTCAAGCATGGCGTTGTTGCGTCAACCAGCGAGATCGCTTCGCAGGTGGGAGTCGATGTACTGAAACGAGGGGGTAACGCAGTCGACGCTGCTATTGCTGTGGCTTTCGCCCTGGCAGTAACTCATCCGGCGGCGGGCAATCTCGGCGGCGGCGGATTCATGATGATCCGCCTGAGCAGTGGCAAGAGCACGGCGATCGATTATCGCGAGATGGCTCCGGCCGCAGCGCATCGTGATATCTATCTCGATAAGGATGGCAAATTGATCGAGGGCGAGGGCGGTTCGTTAGTAGGCTTTCGAGCAGCCGGAATCCCCGGCACTGTGCGCGGCATGGAGTTGGCTCTGAAGAAGTACGGCTCCGGCAAACTCAGCTGGTCACAACTTATTGAACCCGCGCGCCGGCTGGCAGCCAATGGCTTCCCAGTTAATCGAAACTTGGCACGCTCTCTGCGCGGCAGCGACGAATATCTATCCCAATACAAAGAAACAAAACGTATTTACCTTAAAGGTGGGGAATTCTATGAAGAGGGGGAGCTCTTTCGCCAGCCGGATCTGGCGGCCACCTTCGCGCGGCTGCAACGATCTGGACCAGACGAATTCTATGAAGGTCAAACGGCGCGTTTGATCGTTGCCGATATGAAGCGACACAACGGTTTGATGACAATGGCCGATCTTCACGGTTATGTCGCGAAGGAGCGCGCACCATTGCGCGGCAGCTATCGCGGGCATGAGGTGATTTCGATGCCACCGCCATCGTCCGGGGGCACGGTGTTGATTGAAATGCTGAACATCCTCGAAGGTTACAAATTAAATGAACTCGACGCCTCTTCTTCCGAGCGATATCACCTGATGGTGGAAGCGATGCGCCGCGCTTTTGCGGATCGTGCCGAATACATGGGCGATGCAGATTTTGTTAAAGTGCCGGTTGCGGGACTGACAGACAAGACATACGCGGAAAAGCTTCGCGCGACCATCAACCCCGAACGCGCATCCGCCAGCGCGGAGGTCCGCGCCGGGCAACCTGCCGGTTATGAATCGGAAGAGACGACACACTTCACCGTCGTCGATGCAGCAGGAAATGCAGTCGCTAATACTTACACGCTCAACAACTCGTACGGATCAGCAGCTGTGGCAAAGGGAACGGGAATAATTCTGAATGACGAGATGGACGATTTTGCGGCAAAACCAGGAACGCCAAACCTGTATGGGTTGATTCAGGGTGAACGGAACGCAGTGGCCCCTCGGAAGCGCCCGCTCTCCGCGATGACTCCGACGTTCGTGTTGCGACCCGATGGCAGCTTGTGGTTTACAGTCGGCAGTCCCGGCGGGCCTACAATAATCAACACCGTACTCACGGTAATTACCAACGTCGTCGACTACGGAATGAATATCCAGCAGGCGATCGACGCGCCGCGCATTCATCATCAGTGGTTACCCGACGAGCTTGTCTATGAGCCATATGGACTGGCTGGCGATACGCAGGAGGCGCTGGTCCGGCGGGGACACAAGCTGGCCACCCCGCGATATCTTGGCGATGCCGAAGGGATCATGATCGAAGAGAAAACCGGTGTGCGATTGGGCGCGACGGATCCACGCCGAAGTGATGGACTCGCTGTTGGGTATTAGCTGTAACGCAAGCTGTTAGCTTGCGTCGCGGGTTGAGTGAACCTAACCGACGCAAGCTAACAGCTTGCGTTACATGCTTCCGACCGTAACGTGCGCCTTCGAAGAAACTTTTCAATTGATTTCAACTCAGTTCACATCAACGCTTGCGGCCGAGGAACAGAAACTGCTGGCCTGCATTCATTGCGGCCTCTGCCTCGAGGCGTGTCCGACTTATGTCCTGACCGGCGACGAAAATGACGGGCCTCGCGGGCGCTTGTATCTAATGCGCGCGGTCGGCGAAGGCCGCCTGGCGAGTAACACGGAAACATTTGAACGACACATTGATCGCTGTTTGGGCTGCCGCGCCTGTGAGTCCGTTTGTCCTGCAGGCGTCGAGTATGGCGATCTTTTGGAGGCCAGCCGCGGTGAACTGTTCAATTCATCTTTGGAGCGTGGTCCTGTCTACAGCCTCCTGCGCTTTGTGCTTCGACACATATGGCTCCATCCAGCACGTTTGAAGCTGGCCTTTCGCGCTGCTCGTCTCATGAGGGACACAGGCGTTGCCGGCCTGCTGCTCAAGACGAAACTCGCAGGCGTCATTTCCCCGAGATTGGAATTCTCACTGGCGCTGCTGGAGAGTTCTCGCGCGCAACAAAAAGCGGCTCCACCAGGAACAAGCATCAGCGGATCGGCAGCAAACAAAACGGTGTCGCTCTTCAAGGCCTGTGTAACCGATGGTCTGTTTGGCCGGGTGAATGCGGCTACTTCGCGCGTGCTCGAGGTGAATGGCTATCGGGTGTCTGTGCCGCAAAAACAGGTCTGCTGTGGAGCACTGCACGCTCACGCGGGAGACCTTGAAGGCGCGCGACAACTGGCCCGGCAAAACCTCGAGGCCTTCGCAGAAGATGACGGCCCAATCATCACGAACGCCGGCGGTTGTGGAGCGATGCTTATCTCGTACGGCCATTTGCTGGCCCGTGATGAACCGTTTGCGGAACTGGCCCGCAAATTCAGTGCTCGAGTACGTGATGTCACCCAGCAATTGGAGCTGGGAGGGGTTGTCAAAGGTGCCGGCATAGGCAGAAGGAAGGTAACTTATGACGCCTCGTGCCATCTGCTTTATGGCCAGCGAGCGATTGACGAGCCCCTAAACACATTGCGCCACATTCCCGAGCTGAATCTGGTGGCGCTTGCCGGAGCTGAGAGGTGCTGTGGGGGAGCAGGTGTCTATAATCTGGTTGAGCGTGAAATGTCCCAGAAAGTGCTTGCTGAGAAGCTGGCGGCAGTCAAGGAGACTGGTGCAGAGATTCTGGCAACAGGAAACGCCGGGTGTCACATGCAAATTGGCGCGGGCGCTTTGCTGGCAAACCAAACACTCGAGGTCCGGCATCCCGTTGAGCTTCTCGACGAGTCGTATCGCCGTGCAGGTTTCTACAAATGATGAATCCGGTTTAAGAACACTGTCAGTCACTCGTCCAGATAATCCTGGCTCATACATATTGTGGGAATCCCCCAGCGCTTAACGGCCTCAACCGAAAGAGAGACTTGACAAGGCGCATGTGATGCGTCACTTTTTCATTCTCACCCGGCTTCAGCCGGGTGTAAACAAGTAATCAAATCTGAGAACCGTTTTAACGGTTTTCTTCCTATCAACCTCACATCGAAAGGAAGCCTCACCATGTCGACTCCCTCCTATTCGCGAATCTGGTTACATCTGATTTGGGAAACGCTCGCTCGAGAAGCAATGCTCAACAAACAGGCAGCGGCCCGCGCATCGAATTTCCTGACGGAATATTCAGCCAAGAAGGGCATTTACATGAAAATTAACTACTTCAATGCCGATCACACCCATGCTTTGATCGACCTTCCGACTAATAAGTGCGTTGAAGAAGTGATTCAGCTTTTCAAAGGCGGCTGATCATCTGGATCAATGATCAGAAGCTGTTAAAAGACCACTTTGCGTGGGGAAGAGGTTACGGAGCGTTTTCAGTTTCCCACTCTGATGTTGGACGCGTCGCCAATTACATCGCACGCCAGGGCGAACATCATAAGAAGAAGACATATGCAGAGGAGTACGAGATGTTCGTCAAGCGCTACGGCTTGGAATGGCGCGATGAGGAAAACCGTTAAAACGGTTCTGAGAAGTTGTTCGTCTCGCTCGGATCACCGGGCTAAAGCCACGGTGTGAATGAGAGTGCATCCGTTACACCGCGCTAGAGCCACGGGGTTAATGAGAGTGCATCCGTTATCGTTAAAGTTCAGGTCTGCGGTCTGCGGCTATCGATTGCACTGGTCGTGAGCGAACCTTACCGGTGATGAGCGACTACTCCGCCCACTAACGTCAACGCCACACTTCCCTCCTGATCCAATGCTACCAGGTCGGCGCGCTTCCCTTCCTCGATCGTGCCGCATTCATTTTGGATACCGAGTAAGCGCGCGGGATTCGTCGCCGCCATGCGCGCGACCTCAAGCTCGGATACCCCAAGCGACAGCATCATCTTCACAGCATCAACCAGGGAAATGACTGAGCCGGCGATGCTGCCACGAGCGTTGCTGGTGCGGCCATTTTTTACCGTTATCTTTTCACCCCAGATATCGTATTCGCCATCACCTTTTCCCGCCGCGGCAATAGCGTCGCTGATCAATACCAGGCGGTTGCTTCCCTTCAACTTGGCCAACAACCGCAGTACGAACGGATCAAGGTGAATGCCATCCGCAATGAAGTCACACGTGACATCGTCTCGCCCAAGACCCCACGCTACCGGGCCAGGCGAGCGATGATCAAACGGCGCCATCGCATTCATGAAGTGAGTCATGTGACGCGCGCCGGCTGCGTAAGCCTGATCGAGCACATTGATGCCGGCGCAAGTGTGGCCGATTGAAGTGATCCACTTGCGCGTGGACAGCTCTCGCACCAATTCAATGCCACCCTCGATCTCCGGCGCCATCGTCATGAGCTTGAAACCCTGTTTCGGAACAGGCAGGCTGTCGAGCTCCGCGGGATTCGAGAAGCGCCTGAAATGGTCCTGGTGCAGCGCTCCGCATTTTGCGGAGTTAACAAAAGGACCTTCGTAATGCACTCCCAAGGCACGCGCACCAGGAAGCTCGCTTTCCTGGTCCAGAATCAATTGCTCAATTGCTCTGACGGCGCTTGCGTATTGTTCCCTGGGACCAGGAACAAGGGTCGGCATCCAGCCGGTTACGCCTCGCCTGGCCAGGAATTGTGACAATTTATAGAGATCGTCTGCGCCCGCCTGCATTGTGTCCACACCAACTGAGCCGTGAATATGAATATCGATGAAACCGGGGAAGAGCGTGAGGCCGCTAAGATCAATTACTGAGTCCGACGCCGGAAAATCTCTGGCGGGCCCAAGGAGGCGAACAATAAGATCTTTATTGATTAGCAGGCTGCCCTCTTCTGCTATTCGGCCTGGCAAAACAAGACGGGCATTCCGCAAAAGGGTTGTCGTTGGGTGTGATCCGTTCAAGTTTCCAACCTTCGCTTATGGAGAACTCTCTTCAAATAAGATGCCCGCGACGCGCATTCAAGCGCCGCAGGCAGCGGAGTGGAACAGCAAACCATTTCTGGAGAAGTCCTAAAAAATGAACTTCGCCCCGAATTGCATCGAGCGCGGATCGCGCACCCCGGTCACGTTTCCATAAGTAGAAGCTGTGACATTTAAACTCAGGGTGGTGAAGTTCGTATGGTTGAAGATGTTGAAGACCTCCCAGCGCAGTTGAAGGCTACGCGACTCGCCGAAACGAATGTTCTTGGCCAGCGTCGCGTCGAATCGAGTCGTGGACGGCCCAAGGATGGTGTTGCGAGCCGCGTTACCGACGCGGTTCACTCCCGCCGGCGGATTAGCGAAGCAGGCAGTATTGAACCACTGCAAGAAAGTATGCGGGGCGTTGGCGTTAGGATCGCAAATCGCGTCGGGGCGTGCGCCGGAAGGCGAGTTACTGAGCACTCCAAGTCCGGCCGGATCATTCGAAGAAGTCGCAGGGCTAAAGCCCAGGCCCGTGAAGTAATAGGTAATGCCCGAAATCTGCCAGCCGCCGAGAAGCTTCTCTTTAAAGTTTTCCTGGTGCGTGAAGAACGGCAACTCGTAAATGTAGTTGACGCTCAAGACGTGACGCCGATCCAGATTAGCTCGCGCATATTCATCGTGAAGGTTATTGGAGTTCTGCGGCGCGGTCGCAAATTCGTTCTGGCTGTTCGTCATATTCTTCGACCACGTGTAAGCGAGATTGACCTGACTGCTCCGGGAAAATCTGCGCTGCCCAGTCGCCTGAAGACTATGATAGTTCGAGTTGAACCTCGTCTCCAGCATACGAACTGCGCCGTAGCCCCTGAACGGTCGAATCTGGTTGAGAATTAACTCCTGAGTCGAACTGGTAAAGACTTGTCCCGGTGACTGGCAAGGACCAAACGTTGGCGGGTTAGTGTTGTTGGTTCGACACGCCGTCGGACCAAGACTAATCGCGAATCCCGGTGGCAAGAGATTCTCGTCGACCAGACCTGATAGGTGCGTGCCTCTCGAGCCAAAGTATCCGACCGTCACGAGCGTCTTTGGAGTGATTTGGTGTTGGACATCAAGTGACCAGCTTTGCACATAGGGAGTCTTGAAATTCTGATCAATTCCGCCCACGTCCGCCACGGAAAGGTTGACTGCTGTAATCCCCGCCAGGGGATTGTCGAGCGTAGTGCCATTAATCACTATTTGTTGTTGGAATGGAGGGTTCCTTGCGACCAGATCCGTCTCGTAAAAGCTGAAAGATAGCTGATCGAAGTACACGCCATATCCAGCCCTGATCGAAGTCGTCCCTTTCTTAAAAGGATCCCAGGCGATTCCCACTCGCGGAGCGAAGTTGTTGCGAGTCGGCGCGACAGCTTTGCCCCAGGGCGAAGCCGTCGCCCCCGCAACCACCTGCTGACTGTTCATCATGATTCCATTGAGTGGATTTCCCGTGCCAGCTACGCGCGTACCGTTGGCTAATATTTGAAATGCTTGACTGGCACTGTAAGCCGCTGGATTAAAGCTAGTCATTCGGCCGTTACGATCCGAGGGCTGACCAAAGCGGGAAAACCGCACGCCGTAGTAGAGCGTAATGTTGGGCTTATAGCGCCATTCGTCCTGGGCAAAAGCCTCGATGCTTTTGGAACTGATGTCGGCGGTCAGGTCAAACTGGTTTTGGGTAAAGACCTGAAACGTACCCAGCAGAAAATTCGCCCAAAGTTGATTGGTTGTGCTTGTTCCAGCGGGCCGGGTCGGCGTAGCAGATACGGCGCTAAATCGACCTTCGTTGAACCCTCCCAGTGAGTTTTCATGCTTTCTGATTTTCGAGAAGTTGACGCCATATTTGGTGGTATGCGAGCCAAAGACTTTTGAGAGCGTCCCAAAAACGGCTTTGTTGTAAGAGAAATCACTGTAGGGACCGAACCCGCAAAGACCCGTGAAGCCGGTGCCCGTAACGTTACCACAGGCCGCAGGGGAGCCACCGATAGTTGGCACCCTACCTCTGGTTACGGGAAACGCAAATTGCGGCAGGTGAGCGACGATGTCCGGTGAGTTTGAACGGTTCAGAAGGCCAATAATCTCACTGGGCACATCGCCGAAAGAGTATGAACCGCCGAACTCCCAGACCGTAGTTGGCGACTGCACAAAGGTGGCGCGCCCGACATGCGTACGTCCCGGAGAGTTTGTTTTGGCCGTTGCGACGAAGGGCTGTCCACCGCCCTGGCCGAATGTGCCATTTGGGTCGATGGTCGGTATCGAGTCGTTTTCATACCGGTAGTATGCCGAGAGCTTGTCACTGAATTTATGATCGGCCCTGATCAGTTCCTGCCGGAAATTAAAAACACCTCGCGCCGGGAAGAACAGATTGCCTGCAGCATCGGCGGGCAGCGGCAGCTTGCTGTAAATGTCCTGGACGTAGGCTGCCGCAAGAGGACTCGTTATATTTTGCGGAAGCGGCGTTCCCGCTGGAAGAGTTGTTGCGCAGGGACTCGCGACCGGGCCGATGCAAACTGGCTGCGAGAAGATTCCCTGGCGCAAATTAGCGTTCGGGACTGTGGTGCTAAAACTCGGATAGACAATGACTCTTCTCAACTCCATTGAGAAGAAAAAGAATGTATCCCTAAACTTTTTATAAGCAGGTCCCCCTTCACCGAATCGAGGTAGGATCACAGGGCCCCCGAACGTGCCTCCGAAGTTGTTATACCTGAAAGGAGCGCGTTTCGCTTTTCCATTCGAATCGAGTCCGAGAGGGGCCGTCCGGTTTGATGTGAAGGTGTTGGCATTGAATCTGTCATTGCGCACGAACTCAAAAAGGTTTCCATGAAAATCCGCCGTGCCACTCTTCGTCACAACATTGACCTGACCACCGGCGCTCCGACCGGACTCGGCTGGATAGAGGCTGCGCAGAACCGTGAACTCGGCGATGGCATCTACTGACGGATAGGTTTGCACTGTCAGATTCGCTCCTCTATCCGTTGTGTCCGCGCCATCTACAGTGTACGTATTGGAACTTGACCTCACACCGTTGACGGCGATTTGCAATGCGTTTGACTGTCCTTGTGGATTGGTTGAGCCGACGTAAATCTGATCGGCGATGTTTGCCGAAACTCCCGGCGACAACGTTATGAGTTGAACAAAGTTGCGGTTATTCAAAGAAAGCTGGCGCACCTGATCGCCGTTGATTACGTTGCCGGCCGTTGCTGACTGAGTATTCACCTGCAACAGGTCTGAGGTGACAGTCACCACTTCAGAAATGTTACCCGCCTCCAAAGTCACATCTACAGTGCGCCGCTCGTTCACATTAACCTTTACCCGGTTCTCAAGGTGCTTCTTAAAGTTTGGCGCTTCGACAGTGATATCGTAATAGGCCACCGGCAGAAGCGGCGCGGAGAACTCGCCGTCATCATTCGTGTTGACCGTGCGCACGACGGCCTTCTTATCGCTATCGGTGATCGTTACGGTTGCGCCCTTCACTGCCGCGCCAACCGAGTCTTTGACTGTGCCGCTGATGGAGCCGGTGATTTCTTGTGCGAACGTAACAGCGCTCAAGCTGAACAACAAAATTGCGGCCATTGATAGGAGACGGAGGGTAATACGCAGATGCTGCTTCATGAAGGTTCCTCTCGTATATTGAATGATGTTGAAGTTATTTTTGGCTTCCCGATGGAGAACTAAGTTATACACCTGCGCGCTTTTGTGAACAAGAAATAATTCCCCATAGATAGCCATTCGGAATCGCGTTAAACGCTCACGCGAAGGACACTGACACCGCACTAGATGAATGCAACAGCTGTTGTTTCCGGAAGCCGGCCTTCCAGTTGCTTTCCGCGGCAAATTCAATTTCCGTCTGCACTCGCGACGGCCGGCACGTAACCGGGACCGCGCATTGCCACCCCCGGCCGCGCGCCGGTCATCTGCCCATTTGTAAATACCTGTTGCCCATTCACAATCACGTAACTGATCCCGGTTGGAAACTGATGTGGATTATCGAAAGTCGCGTGGTCGGCAATCGTCTTCTCGTCGAAGATAACGAGATCGGCGGCAAATCCCTCCCGTACGAGGCCTCGGTCACGAAAACCAAAAGTCTGCGCCGGCAGTGAAGTCATCTTGCGAATAGCATCTTCCAAAGTGATCAGATGAAGCTCGCGGACATAGCGGCCGAGCACTCGAACATTGTTGCCGTAGCCCCGTGGATGGGGAACGCTTTCATCCACCTGGCGCACACCGCTGTCCGAAGCAATCATGGTGAATGGCTCACTCATGATGCGTTGCACATCATCCTCACTCATACCGTGATAGACCATGCCGGCCCCGCCGGCTTCATACATCGAGATGATCTCCTCGATCTGGTTCTTCACGTCGTTTTTACTGCGCACCTGTTTTGTTATCTCGGCGATCGACTTTCCATTGAATGACTTGTCGGGACCGTAGCTTGCCACCATCGCATAGGAATAGTCCTTGAATCCGCTTCGCTTCAAGCCTTCCCTCATCTCGTCGACCACTCGACGGCGAGTCGCCTGATCCGCCAGCCGTTTTTTCGCTTCCTCAAGACCGCCGGCGCGCAACCAGGTGGGCAGACGCGAGTCGAGCGAAGTCGAACTCGCCGTGTAAGCATATTGATCGACCGTGACCATCAAGCCGCGGGCGCGGGCAGCACGCACCAGGCCAAGCGTCATCGGGCTTTGGCCCCAGAGTTTCTTGTTCGAGATCTTAAAATGAGAGATCTCTACCGGAAGACCCGCCTGCTCTCCAATTAGAATGCTTTCCTGGATCGCATCCGCGACCTTTTCGCCTTCGTTCCTCATGTGCGTGGCATACAACCCGCCATAGCGCGCAGCTACGCGGGCGAGCGCGACGATTTCATCGGTCTTCGCGTAAGTTCCAGGCACATAGATCAAACCCGTTGACAGACCAACCGCGCCGTCCTTCATAGCCTGATCGACCAACGCCTCCATCTTCCGCAATTCCTCAGGCGTCGGCGCGCGATCGTCCAGCCCGACAATCTTGCGACGCACTGAGCCATGCGCAACCAGGGTGGCCAGGTTGACGGCGAGTGGTGTTTGCTTGAGGCGGCTGAGAAACTCGCCAACATCCGTGACCGACGTGCCGCAGTTTCCGGTGACCAGGGAGGTCACTCCCATGCGAACAAAGTTCTCGGCCGCGGGCAGGTCGTAGATCGACTCAACATGCGTATGAACATCGATAAAGCCTGGAGCGACTATCTCATCTTTCGCGTCTATGGTCTGGGCACCATCTGAAGCGGCGATTCTTCCGATCTTCGCAATGCGTCCGCGCTTGATCCCGACATCGGCCCTGTACCACGGATTGCCGCTGCCGTCGACAATGCGCGCATTTTTGATCACAAGATCGTACGGGGTGTCAGGAGCTTCGCGACCACTGACGCGCAGCCCGGAAGCGATCGCGGCTCCAACCAAGGCAACGAACAGGAGGATATATATGCGCGACAAGTGACAGCTCACCTTCTGAAAGTAAGCAAGTTCGGGAACCCAAGCTGATAGCTTGTGACTGGCTTGAGTTGGCTCGACCTTCACGCAAGCTAACAGCTTGCGTTACATGGACGCAGCAGCCGTCCACGAAACTCCCACCGGTCTATTAAAATAAAATGGTAAGCGCGCGAACTAATGCGGTTGACCGAGAAAGCGCGATTATAAAGTTGCTCTGGCAATAATGGTAGCTAAAGATTCTTATCATTTCGATAAATCCTGCTGATGAGAAGAAGGACGGATTTTCGTTCCTCGGCGCTGATTGAATAAGAATAAATTCTCCTGAAACATGGATGGATCTTTCAGATTTTGGATCATATTCCTCTCGCTGGAAATTTATTCAGTCTGGTTTCTGAAAACTGAAGACCATTTCTTACAAGAAATTAAATGCAGAAAGTCCTTGACGGAGAATGTTCTGGCGATATACTTGCGTCCACTCAGATTTCCGTAGTGCAACTTGAGAGCCGGAAAGTCCACAAGGTGGTTAGCTGGTCTGTGATCGTAAGTTGCTACCGGGATTTTTTCTCGCCATCTTTTAAGACGTAACTTGAATTTCCAAATTTGCGGACAGCCAATGCTCGTTCGCTTTCGTTTCATACTACTTTAGGAGGAAATATGTTGAAGTTTCCACGCCTGCTCTCAGCCCTGCTGGTTGTTGTTGCTTTAACTGCCATGACCGCACTAGCACAGTCCAGTACTTCGCGGATACTTGGCCGCGTTGTCGATTCCAAAGATGCGGTTATGGCTGGAGCAACCGTGACTGTAATTAACGAGTCAACCGGTATCACCCAGACTCAAACCACTACCGAGTCGGGCGTTTACGCCTTTGATTCTTTGCCCGTGGGCAACTATACCGTAGCCGTGGAACAAGCTGGTTTTAAGAAGTTTCAGAAGACCGGCAACGCCTTATTAGTAAACACTCCGCTAACAATTGATATCGTAATGGAAGTCGGACAGGTGTCTGAAGTGGTAACTGTTCAGGGTGGAACTGAACAACTGCAGACAGCAAATGCCACCATTGGAAATGTGGTCGAACAGAAAGCAATAGAAGCGTTGCCACTCAACGGGCGCAATCCGCTTACCCTGCTTCTGCTGGAACCTGGTGTGGTTCAGAGATCCGCCGGTGGCGCGGGTTCTGGAGTACACGTCAACGGCGCTCGGGATCGCGCGTACAACGTTACAATCGACGGAATCGAAGCAAACGAGTCTTCAGTGCCTAACCCGGTCAGCAATCTATATAGAATCAATCCGGATAACGTGCAGGAATTCAAAGTCACCACGAATAATGCGACTCCGGAGGAAGGTCGTAACAGCGGTGCCTCGATCTCGATCGCTACCCGCAGTGGGACCAGCGAATATCATGGAACGGGTTTTTTCTTCCTTCGCAATGAAGCTCTTAACTCCAACGAGTTCTTCGCTAATGCGCAGAATACGCCGAAACCGATGATTAGAATGGGCCAGTACGGGTTCGAGATGGGAGGGCCAATAAAGAAAAACAAAACGTTCTTCTTCGGCAGCTATCAGGCGAACCGCATCGATTTTACTCAGCCCATCGATCAGACATTCGGCATACCAATAGTTTACACACCGGAAGCACGCAACGGGATCTTCCGATACTTTGTGCCGGACCCTGCCAACCCACTGGTTCTTAGCGGCCAGACGATCACCCGCAACAATCCGCTGCTGGTGAATCCCGCTACCGGGGCCTTAAACGTTCCACTTTGCGCAACGCCGACATCGCTTCGCTGCGTTCGCACTTATGACATCCGATCCGCAACAAACAATCCAAACAACATCGCCGGCAGAACCTTTGATTCTTCGGTGGCAGGCATCCTGACGCCAGTGCCTTCACCGAACAACTTCGCTTCCGGTGACGGTCTGAACACAGCTGCCTTCCTGTGGAATCCGCCGACACAAGTAAGAGGTCCGGCAATCGCTGCTCGCATCGACCATAACTTCAACGAGAACAATAGCATCTTCGGCCGATATCTTTGGTCCGATTACAACACTCTAAAGGGCGACCCGCTGAACGGTCGACCGCAGGTATATCCGAACGGTCCAGCACTCGGTGAAGTCTTCCGTCGCACCTCTAACCTGGCGCTTAGCTACCGCAGAGTGATTTCGCCCCGCATTGTCAATGAGTTTACGGCTGGCTTCGCGCGCTTCGGTTTCCTTTTCACTCAGGGAGAGGCCAATCCCGCTTGGCCCGCTGTACCACCTTTTGATTTTACCAGTCTCAGCGAGCCCTACATCAACACCCCACGCACGGCGCGTTGGGTTACGACCCCGCAGTTGCTCGATAACTTGAGCCTCCTCCATGGTGCGCACGTTTTTCGGATTGGCGCCAATTTGCGTTTCTATCGTCACGTGGACCAGCGAGGTCAGCCGGGTGGTGTTAACGTCACGCCATCGGTTACGTTCTCGCCAACAGCCAGCAACGGCCGTGACCCGTTCAGTACAGCCGGCGGCGGATTCGCGGCTGCCTCTGGCATTAACGCCTCGAACGACGCAGTGACACTGGGAGGACTCATCAACAACCTGTACGGTCTCCCGGGAAGAATCCAACAGGTCTTTATTTCGGATCTTCGTTCTGACGTTTTCTTGCCGTTTAAGACAGGCGACACGATCACTCTATATGCGGAAAAGCACAATCTGGACCAATACAACTTTTACTTTCAGGATGAGTGGAAGCTCCGCCCAAATCTGACATTAAACTACGGCGCCCGTTGGGAAATTAATCCCCCAGCTAACACATCTCCCAACAGCAACGTCTTCGTCGCAAACACGCCCATTGCCGGCACCCCGCTGCCGGCAACTCCCGTTGTCAATCAACCCGGGGCGGTCGCGTTCGTCAAAGCCAAACACTGGTACGAGGGCAGCTTCAACGGGGCAATTGGGCCGCGACTCGGCTTGGCCTACAGTCCCGATTTCAAATCGGGCTTCTTGCATACCCTCTTTGGCGACAGCAGCAAGAGCGTTATTCGCGTCGGCTACGGAATCGCCTTCGACACGATCTCATCCTTCCAGGTGACGGCAGCAGCCGGCAGAATCCCCGGATTAGTGCAAAGCTGCGTAACGACTTTCCCCTTCACGACGATCACTGCGGGCTGCGTCAACTCCCCGGATGTCAACAAGACAGTTGCTGGTGGATTCCCAACGCAACTGCCGGCGCCTTTAGTCAAGCCGTCGACATTGTTGACACCGCCACAACAGTTGAGGACCAATTCACCGCCTATAACAGTGTTCGCGCCTCAGATGCAACTGCCGACTGTTCATGAGTGGAACCTGAGCGTTCAGCGTGAGCTGCCCTGGGGTTTAGTGATGCAGGCTGCTTACATCGGGCGCCGAGGTACGCATTTATTCATGGCGTACGACATCAACCAAATCAACGCGGATGCGATTGTTCCGTCATTCCTGATGCTCCAGGCAAACAACGGCGCTACGAACTGCTTGCCCAGTGGCGCCACACGCGACACCACTAAACCTCCATGTGTTCCCTTCTTTACACCGTCGCAGATACCGCTGCTGGCCGCTGGTGTAACGGGCATTAACGCCACATTCGTCAACTCCACAGCTTCGCAGGGCGAACTGAACATAAATAGCGCCGGCAGTTTTGCCCGACGCATTGAGGACACTACGCTGGCCTTCAAGCTACGACCTAATCAGCAGTTCGCTGTGATCACTTACCTGGATAATAGCGGCGACTCCAATTATCACGCAGCCCAGTTTACGCTGCGACGCCGCTTCGCCACTGGCTTGGGCATGAGCTTGGCCTACACCTTCGGGAAATCAATTGACAATCAGTCAGTAGATCCCGTGGGCGCGGCATCAGGTGGGGGTCTATCAACTACCAACTCGCGGACGCCAACTGACATTCGCAATTTCCGCGAAGAGCGTGCCCGTTCCGACTTTGATCGCACACAGGTGCTTCAACTGGCATCGGTCTGGGAGTTGCCAGTTGGCAGAGGACAACGTTTCTTGAGTGGGTCTAACGGAATAGTCAACCAGATCTTCGGCGGCTGGACAATCAATAGCATCTACACGTTTATGACCGGCGAACCCTTCGCCGTTCGCAGTGGCTCTTTCACAGCAAACGGAAATCACGAGTCTCGTGCGGTTGTGTTAACTCCCATTCAAGCCCAACTCCAGGAAATTCCAAATGTCGCGGGTCCTGTACTCTTCAAAGACAACAGCGCCTTTGCAATTCCGGCGCCCGGCCAAAACGGCGCTGGCCGAAACATCTTCGTGGCTCCTCATTACTGGAACCTCGATCTTGGTTTTATCAAAACGTTCCAGATAACAGAACGATGGAAACTGCAATTTAGAACGGAGATGTTCAACGCGCTCAACCACCCGAATTTCGACAACCCACGAGACGCGTCAGTTGGATCACCAAGCATCAGGTCAAACGTATTTGCGCAAACTTGCTGCGCGACCGTGGCGCCGCCCTCAACGCAAACAATTGTTCAGACTGGTGAATCAGCCCGCGTGATTCAATTCGCACTGAAGCTCCAGTTCTAACGGCAAAAGGTCAGTACTATTCCGCAGATAGCGGAAGGGTCTCAAACGCAGGAACACCTGAGCGCGAGACCCACCCGCTACCGAGACTCTTTGATATAAACGTCCTAACTTCTTGTTTTCTTGACCAGGTTTTGTTTGGCGAGTAAACAAATCAATCCACGAAATTACACGAACCGAAAAACAACTGACACGAAAGCTCCTCTATTTATTTCGTGTAATTTCGTAGATCGTCTTTTGGTTTTGGTTTAGTTGCGGCGCCTGGCCGCGCTGTGAAAACTCTGAATTTATGAATCACCCGAGTTTCACTATAAGTCTGGTAATTACTGTCGCGGCTCTTGCGCTAACCGCTCCGGCTTCATCAACCCTCGACAAACTCAAACCCGAAGAAGTCGTTGCCAAACACCTGGAATCAATCGGTCCGGCAGAAAAGCGAGCCGCAGTCATGACTCGCATTATTGCCGGTTCTTCCCTCGTAATCTTCCGTACCGTACCTACCGGACAGGCGGCCGGCCGAGCCGTTCTGGCCTCGGAGGGAATCAAGAACTTGATTGGTATGAGTTTTCAGAGTCCCGTTTATCCCCGTGAGCAGTTGGGCTTTAATGGAAAGAGTTTTGTAGCAGCCTTCATAACGCCTGGCGTCCGCTCGGCGCTGGGAAACTTTCTGATGACCCATGACCTCGTTTTCAGGCAAGGCCTGATGGGAGGAGTACTTTCCTCATCGTGGCCTCTACTCGATTTGGCAGTGAGAGATGCGCGGCTGGAGTACGCCGGGACAAAAGAAATCAATAACTACACCATGCACGAACTCAGGTACTTGCCGCGAGGTGGTTCGGATCTTCAAATCAGGCTCTACTTTGATTCCCAGACTTTCAGGCATCTGCGAACAGAATACGAGCGTGTGATTCCGGCGCCCCTTGATACGCGCGACTATGTGAATGTTCAGGAACGGGAGATCCGATACAAGATGATCGAGGAATTCTCAGTCTTCAAAAACGAATCGGGTCTAAAGTTGCCACATATTTACAAGATCAAACTGTCGGTTGATGCCAGGGCAGGAACATTCCAGGGTGAATGGGAAATCAACCTCACCCAGTTCACTTTTAACGACAAAATTGATCCGAATTCGTTTAATATCGGTTCCGATTAAAACCCGTCCTCGCTCGAATAAAGAAAGAGTTCGCAGAGACGAAGGATCCACGAAATCACACGAACTGATATTTCGTGTCATTTCGTGGATCGCATGCTTTTAGTTTGTAGCCTGGGGAAAACCATGAACCAGCGAAAGGTCTCGTCCTCAGTACAACAATACACTTGCGCGCGACTTTCTGAACTGCTCCAACTCCGCACTCCATGATTGAATAATCTCTTCAGGGGCGTCGCCTCGCTTCACTCTGGCCAGCGTAGCCGCATTCACCAACAGTCGCCCGTAATCATCAACCTTCCAATCAGCCGGATAAAGACGGCGCAGGGCAACCGCGATCTCGATACCGGTCCGCAGTGGACTGAAGCGCGCACGGTCGGCAATCAGCAGATTAACGCCGCCGCACTCCTTGTCCTTGAAGACTGAAGCATTGGGCGTGAACTTCAACGGCACAAAACGCACTCCGGGAATTCGACGGTGATTCAGATAATCGGCCAGTTTCTGTCCGTCCAGCCATGGTGCTCCGACAACTTCGAAAGGCGTGTTCGTGCCGCGACCAACCGAGACATTTGTTGTTTCCAGCAGTCCAATCCCCGGATACAACGTCGCCTCGGTCAGGCTGCGCATGTTTGGAGAAGGGTTGATCCAGATGAGATTCGTCGCGTCGAACCACATTGCGCGACGCCACCCTTCCATCCTGATCACCCGCAGGTCGCAGCCGATCTTTCGGTCCTGGTTGTAAAGCTGGGCCAACTCGCCCATTGTCATTGCATGACGAACCGGCACGGTGTGATAAGCGGTAAAGGAAAGTTTGTCAGGATCGGCAAGTGGTCCTTCAATGTCGAGTCCGCCGATGGGATTCGGACGATCGAGCACAAAAACAGGAAGATGAGTTTTCGCTGCCTCTTCCATAACATAGCCAAGGGTGGACGTGTACGTGTAAAACCGTGCGCCAATATCCTGGATATCAAAAACGAGGGCATTCAGCTCCTTCAACTGTTCGGGCTTCGGTCGTCGTAGCTCACCATACAGAGAATAAATTGGCACGCCAGACTGCTCATCTTTGGTGTCCGATACCTCTTCGTCCGCTTGACCGCGAATGCCATGCTCAGGCGAAAACAGCGCTACGAGCTGAACCCCCGGGGCCTTGTTCAGAACGTCGATTGTTGCTCTTCCGCTATGATCCCGTCCGGTGTGATTGGTCACCAGCCCCACTTTCATTCCCGCCAGTTGTTTGAAACCGTCGCGCTCGAGCACATCGATTCCGGTTAGCACGCTCGCATCGGGGACTACATTGGACATTCTTTCTGCTGCTCGAATACTTGAAACATCAAACTCCAGCAGGTTCTTGAGCGTTTCGGCGTAGTAGTTCGAAAATTGAAGCCGAGCCCGCGCCATCAGAGACTGATCCGTAACGGCCGACGCAACAATCGAAGCCACTCGTCCTCGTAGTGGCCCGACCTCTCCCTTGCCATCGGGATGAACTCGAGTGCTGAGGAATACAACAAACGTTTCGCTCGCAGGATCGATCCAGATTGAGGTCCCGGTAAACCCGGTATGGCCAAACGAACCGAGGGGAAACAAGTCGCCACGATTGGTTGAAAAACTGGTGTTGATGTCCCAGCCCAGACCCCTTGTCCAACCGGCATCAGAAACCAGGCGAGGCCTAATCATCGTGTTTACTGTCAGTGGACTCAGAATTCTTACCTGGCGGTAACGTCCGCCATTCAGAATCATCTGGCAATAGACCGCCAGATCGTCCGCCGTCGAAAACAGGCCGGCATGCCCGGCCACTCCGCCCATCCGATACGCGGTGGGATCATGGACTTCACCACGCAGCCATTTCTCGCCCTCGGCGCCGGCATTCTGCGCGGTGTCGCCAAGGTAAGCCAACTGGCCACGACGTCTTTCAGTTGGCGCAATGCGCGGTTTCAAGTTTGCCGGCGGCTTGTAGCCGGTGTCATGCATTCCCAACGGGACGAAGATATTGCGCCGAGCAAATTCATCCAGACTCATGCCGCTGGCGCGATGTACGACTTCCCCCAGGGCAATGTAGCCAATATCGCTATACACAAACCGGGACCCTGGGGGATTGCGCAGGGGCTCCGCGATCAGCCTCTTCATTGCCGCGTCATAACCGCTCCAGCGATCCTTGAGATCGAAATCCGGGGCATAACCCGCTCGATGAGTCAGCAGCAATTCGATCGTTATGCGGTCGCGACCCTCGCCTTTTATTTCCGGAATGTATTTCGACAGGGGATCAGTCAGGGCGACCTTGCCCCGCTCGACGAGAATCATGATGCTGGTCGCGGTGGCCACAACCTTAGTCAGGCTGGCGAGGTCAAAGATCGAGTTCGTTGTCATGGGCTCGCGCGCGGGCTCAAGAGCACGGGCTCCGTAGGCCTTGCGCCAAACTACCTGCCCTTTCCTGCTCACCAGGACTACTGCGCCAGGCAAGTGGTGTTGCGAGATTTCCTCGTTGATGACGCCGTCCATCCGGGCAAGCTGTTCGCTGGACATCCCCGCTATTGAACTGCAGGCTTGTCCGTCGATCGGGCCAATGGAGCAGACCACCAGCACCGCCACTAGAATCACTCTCAGTGAAGAAAAACGATTTGAGTTACTCATACCTGTGTGCGGATCGGACCGTACGGTCAGTGAGTTCCATATCGCGCTTTTGCTGTTTCATAATTGTTCTTTAATTCGGCCATGAAATGCTGGAAGTTAGAATCGTTTCGCAAGGGTTCAAGTAATCGATCACGCTCGAACCAGGGGAAACAGGGAAAACCTGTTTCGGCAGCTTTCCTCAGCCAGGTAATTGCTTGTTCGCGTTCTCCGAGTTGGGCGTGCGCCAGCCCCAGACTGTAGGCGACGTGATGGTCCATGTACGCCCCTGACTCTAAAGAACGAATCAGTTCTTTTGCGCGCAACCGTTCTCCACGAGCAGCCAGAATGCTGGAAAGGATTGACTGTGCTCTGGCTGCGGCAGAAGCCGACGATGAACGCTGCAGCTCTTCTAACAATCGTTCGGCACGTTCCTTTTGTCCCTGATAGTAATAGGCCTGGGCCAACCACCAGTCCGAGACCGGGCCGGCGCTTAGCCGGTGCGCTTCCTCCAACGAAGCTACTGCATCGGCAAACCGGCCCTGCAAGAAAGCTGTGTTTCCTTTGGTTCGCAATGCTTCGAACTCATCTTCGGATCTGGAATGGGCATTCGGATTGATCTCCAAACCCTCTCGAACTTCGTCCTCGGCAGTCTCGAGCAAACCCAGGTGGCAAAAAGCGCGCGCAACCAGGTAGTGGGGCAACTCAAGGCTCGGATTCAATTCAAGCGCCTGCTTGCTTTCGCTAATCGTTCTTGGCCAATCGAATTCAGTTTTTCCATAAACCGCCGCAAGCGCCTGATGCGTCTCGGCCAGATCCGCGTCCTGTTCGAGTGCTCTCTGAGCCTCCTGTTTTGCGCGATCACCCCAGCTTTGGACTTCGCTACTTGGAGCAAAGTATAGATGCATGTCCGCGCAGCCATCGCGAGCCCAGACCGGGCCAGACTGTAGTTGGCATCCAGATTTAACGCATCTTCAAAAGCCTTGACCGCGGCGAGCGTAGTGTCTTTGGTTTGATGGGCAAGCTGCGACCTGCCGGCTAAGTAGGCTTCGTAGGCTGCCGCATTTTCCGTATACCGTCTATAAACCCGGGATTGTTCAGCATCACTCATCTTAATTCGTAACGACGTGGCGATTTTTTCGGCAATTGAATCCTGCACATTGAGTAGATCTGAACGCGGTCTGTCGTAATGATCGCCCCAAATTGGCGTCCCATCATTAACGCGCACCAATTGCACGCTTACACGAAGGCTGTCGCCCGTTTTCTGCAGTGTTCCCGTCACCAGGTAGTCGCTGGCCAATTCCTGCCCTGCCTGCTGAACATTTTGCTCCTGATTCTGGTAACGCAGGATCGCGTTCGTCGGGCGAAGACGTATTTGCTGAATGTTAGCTAAGCGCGTGATAATCGCGTCCGGAATACCAATGCTCAGAAAGCCAATCTCATCTTCAGCGTTGAGGGGACGAAAAGGAAGAACAGCAAGCCTAATCCGCTCGCCTGAAGCAGGCTCCCTCGCGGATCGTGATCTTTCGCGCACGAAGTAAGCCACGGTCAACAGTGCAAAGAGAGCGATGACGGCAATCGGAAATGTCAACCATCTCTTTCTCGACATCCCGGCAGATGTCTTCGTCATCAATTGCGTCGGTTGGGTTGAGAAACCAGACTCCAGATCTCGGCCGAAGCGCTTCAAATCTTCCGCCAGCTCGGCCGCTGATTGATAGCGAAGCTGCTTATCTTTTTCCAGACTCCTCTTCATAATGCGTGCGAGATCAGAGGGAATCCCGGCGGGAAACTCGGCGGGCTGCCTTTCCAGAATGGAAACAAGGACATCGGTAGACGTCGGGCCCGCGAAAGGAGTGTGTCCGGTAACCAACTCGTAAAGCACCACACCCAAACTCCAAACATCGGTGCGAGCGTCTACCTCGACACCTCGGGCCTGTTCGGGCGACATGTAATTCGCCGTCCCCATGACCATGCCCGGTTCAGTGCTGATTAACGTGGATGCCTGGCCAGGGGTTTCTCCATGCTGTTCCGTCAGTTTTACTAAACCAAAATCGAGCACCTTCACATATCCATCACGACGAAGCATGATGTTTTCAGGTTTTATGTCGCGGTGGACAATGCCTGCCGAGTGGGCTGCTTCAAGTGCGGAACAGACCTGCGTGGCAATATCAACTACCTGGCTCAAGGTCACCGGGCCGGCGGTCACCCGGTCACGAAGAGTTTCACCCTCGATAAACTCAGTCGCGATGAAATGCGCCTTTTCAGTTTCGCCGATCTCATGAATAGTAAGGATGTTTGGATGATTCAAAGCTGAGACTGCCCGTGCCTCCTGAGTAAACCGCCGCATCCGTTGCGCATCGGCGGCGATCTCAGCGGATAGGACCTTCAAGGCGACCACCCGATCAAGCTGCTCATCACGCGCAAGGTAAACCTCGCCCATGCCTCCGGCGCCAATCAGGGTCTGGATCCGGTAGCGGCCTAGCAGGGTTCCCGAGGCAATGTTCATGACGGCACGCAGCTGAAGAGTACCTGCGCAATATGATCTACTAACTGACGCGAAAGCAAGTTAGGTGCTTTGTATTTAGTGGCTTTGCACAAAGAAGTCCTGACTACCGCCACAACGGAAGGACTAGCTCTTCTTCTTTACCTGTATTCCTGTGCCGCGGGGATACATGCCCGGAAGCGAGATTGGGAGTTTCCCTGTGATATCTATTTCACCCAACAACGCGCACGCCGCAGCCTGTTGCAAACTGGGCATGTCGCCATACGCCACGAGGTACGTGCGTAACCCAGGAAAAGCCAGCAGCAGGTATGGATTGCCAAAGCTGATGCCTACTATTGGCTTCCTTGAGGAGGAGGTGAGGGCCAATAACGCGCGACTGCCGGGCTCAGGCAAGGACACGCCGCGCGTTTGACCCGACCGAACACGACCATACATGGAAGCAATTACAAGGTCGGCATCCTTTGCTTTTTCGATGGCGGTATTCACCTCGGAGTCGGAAGATCGATCATCGAGTACGATAGTTTCGACCTTGTAGCCTGAACGCGTCAGGCCGGCGGTAAAAGAGTTTGCGATCCACAGCCGATCATCGCCGTTTGTGATTGCCAGATTAAAGACCCGTGCGTCGGATTTGACGGCGATGATAGGAATCAGTTTGTCTTCGTCACGAACAAGCGTGATCGCATGTTCGGCAATCTCGCGAGCCAGCTCCATTGCTTCGGCATTTCCAACTATTCGATCGATTTCGTCGACCGGGGTGATTCTCTGCGCGACCAAACCGAGATCGTATTTGGCTGCCAGTATCCGCCGCACCGACTTATCAACTCTCGTCTCGGATACGCGACCGCTGCGCACCGCTTCGCGCACACCCCGGTAGGCGGCGTCGGGATCGGCTGGTTTCAAAAGCATGTCAGCGCCGGCTTCAAGGGCACGCACTGCTGCTTCTTCCTGGTTGAAATAGATAGTGAGACCGCTCATGCTCAAGGCGTCAGTTACGACCAGCCCTGAAAACTTGAGATCGTTGCGAAGCAATCCGCCGACAACGGGTGAAAGGGTCGACGGCATCGTGGTCTTTTCGTCGATAATCTCGCCACTCTCGTCAGTGTCAGTTGGTCGCGTTTTAAGGTTCTTGGGTAACGGTTTGATGGCTGTCGCATCGATCTGCGGCAAGGCAATATGACCCACCATTACCGATCCAACTCCGGCATCGATTGCAGCTCGAAAAGGAACAAGTTCCACAGAATTTAATCGATTACGATCGACGTTGATTTCCGGAAGACCGCGGTGTGAATCAGTGGCCGTATCGCCGTGCCCGGGAAAGTGTTTCGCAGTTGCGATAACACCGCCTTTCTGAGCTCCTTCGGTAAAAGCGGCGGCAAAACGGCCGACGTCCGCCGGATCCTCGCCGTAAGAGCGCACATTGATGACTGGGTTGGCGGCATTGTTATTGACGTCCACAACCGGTGCAAACACATGCTGTACACCAAGGGCCCGTGCTTCGCGCGCAGTGACCTCCCCTTGCCTGCGCGCATATTCGGGATTGCCTGTTGCGGCCACGGCCATATTCCAGGGAAAGTTGACCGTGTCATCGAAACGCATGCCCGCGCCGGCTTCGAGGTCGGCTGAGATTAGCAACGGATAGCGCGCCAACGCCTGCATTCGATTCACCAACACGACCGATTCGTAAACCGGCCCCCGGAAAAGAATAAGACCGCCGATGTGGTTGTCTTCTACCTGGTGGGCGAGAGCGTGGAAAGCTTCACTGTCCTGATTCAGGAAGGTGGCATTCATACCAACGTAGATCAATTGGCCGATCTTTTCATCCAAAGACATACGAGACAGCTCTTTATCCGCCCATTTCAGCGCCTCGCGCGAGGGTTCGCGCGGGAAGGGTTTAGGCTGAGCCGGCTTCGCCGCTACCAGAGAGCTGAATAATAGTGGTGAGGTGTTCTGTCCCTGGAGTGATACTGGAAAGCACAAAGCTGCGGCCAGCACGACACTGTAGATAGAACGCAGTCGGTATTTAGTATTTTTCATTTCGTGTGATTTCGTGGATAGCCGCCATCGCTATTCATAAATGATGGGGGCTGTTCCGCCCGGAGCGAGTTCATCGCGCATGCTTGCCGGCGCCGGGGCAAAAGCAAGACTTGCCAGCCAGGCAACTATCAAAGTGATCGCGCTGCCGATAAACACATACCATGTCCAGGCAATCTTGGTGGCGAAAAATATGTAGATCATCGCCACAATGCTAGCTGCCATTCCGATCAAAGCCGGTGGCTGGCTGACGCGCCGAAGGAATGTGCCAACAAGAAAAACACCCAGGACTGGTCCATTGATCAGCGAGGCAATTGAAAGGGCCTGGTCCAGTGCCGAGCGGTTCTGGTGACGCACGACCAGCGCCACGCCAATCTGGACAACTCCCCAGATCAGAGTCAACACGTGCGAGACTTTCAAATAATGCTTGTCGCTTCTACTCGGGCGCAGTGGTCTATAAAGATCGTTCACGGCCGTCGCCGCAATGGAATTCAGGGATGACGACATGGCAGCAGCAAATATGGCTGCCACGACCAGACCAGACAGTCCCGTCGGTAAGTGCCGCGTTATAAAATCCGGAAAGACGCGATCGCCTCCCGAGAAAGGGAAAGCAGCCACCGCGGCCGACGCGTAGCCCGGGTCGGAAAACGGATGATAGAAGGCGAAAAGCAAAACGCCGATGAAAAGAAAGCCAATAAACTGCCCCAGTACTATGGCCCCACTCGTGAGCAAAGCAGCGGCGGCGCGCCGGGGGCGATCCGTACATAGATAGCGCTGCACGAGGTACTGATCCGTTCCGTGAGTGCTCATGGTTAGAAAACACCCCCCTATCAATCCGGACCAGAAGGTGAATGTCTTAGTCGCATCAAAGGTAAAGTCGAAAACTGAAAATTTGCTGTACTGAGCAGCAGTGCTGATCGCTTCTCCCAGCCCGCCATTGATCGAGTTGACCAGAATAACCGCGGCAGCAATCGCGCCGGCAATGTAAATTCCCAACTGAATCACCTCGACCCAGATCACGGCCTCCATCCCACCAAAATAAGTAAAAACAATCATGGCGATGCCGATCAAAATCACCGCTGCGATCGTGATCTGTTCGGCATTGGCTGTTGGTTGGAATGAGGTGTAAACGGCCGCGAGGACAATCGCTGTCAATAGCAAACGGATGCCATCCGCTATATTGCGCATCACAACGAAGAGCGAGGCCGCCAGAACCTTGATCTTGCCGCCAAAACGACGATCAAGCAGTTGGTAAACTGTCAGCAGGTTGCCGCGAAAATACGAGGGAATGAACAGAAGCGAAATAACTACACGGCCCAGCAGGTATCCAAAAACCAACTGGAGAAATTGAAAGTTTCCGCCGCGAGCAAAAGCAATTCCGGGAACTGAAATGAAAGTAATGGTGGAAGTCTCAGTGGCAACAATCGAAAACGCCACCGCCCACCAGGGCACCGAACGATCTCCGAGAAAGTAGTCGCTGGTCGTCTCCTGCTTCCGAGCAAACCATGTCCCGAAGAGCACGATGCCGATCAGGTAACCAAAGATTATGGCCAGGTCGAGAGCTTTCATTCGCGTCTGGGTTGGCAGCCTGGGATCCGCTAAATCACACAAAACAATTCGTGTGATTTAGTGGATCCGTCTTCTAAAAAACACGAAACTAGAAGAGAAACCTTCTAGTTCCGTCACGATCGCTCCAGAGCTCGAAGAGCTTCCTGGACGACCCCTTTCGACTTTTCCAGCGCCTGCCTGGCCATCTCGACTGAGCAATGCGCCCGGCTCATGACCAATGCAATACGAAGGTCGCCTTTCGCAGCATCGAGAGCCCTGATTGCGGCAGACTCATCCAAACCAGTCTCAGCCACCAGAATGCGAATTGCGCGGGCGCGCAGCTTTACATTACGCGTCTGCACGTTTGTCATGCGATTGCCGGTTACATAGCCGAGTCTGACCATGCTCGCAGTCGATAACATGTTGAGCACGAGCTTTTGCGCCGTCCCGGCCTTCATCCGAGTCGAGCCCGCTATGACTTCAGCTCCGACAACGGGGACAATGCTCAACTCCGCTGCTCGAACAATAGGTGAATCCGGCACGGCGGTCAGCGCGATCGTGAAGGCTCCAAGTGAACGCGCGTAAGAGACTGCGCCGACAGTATAGGGTGTGCGCCCAGATGCAGCGATTCCTACCAGAACATCATTTTTTGTAAACCCTCGCGCCTGGAGATCGCGGGCCCCAGCATCCCCGTCATCTTCCGAGGCCTCGACCGCGCGATAGCATGCCTCATAACCGCCGGCAATTATGGCTTGGACCATCTCAGGCGAGACTCCGAAAGTCGGAGGGCATTCAGCCGCGTCAAGTACGCCGAGGCGTCCAGACGTTCCCGTGCCGACGTAAAACAGGCGGCCCCCGACGCTCAAAGCTCGAACCGTCGCCTCAACAGCTCTGCTCACATCCGGCAACACTTTGGAGACAGCCTCGGCGACCAGCGCATCTTCTTCATTTATCAGGCGCAGGATATCCGCTGTCGGGAGTGCGCTTAAATTTTTTGTGCGGGGGTTTTCCTGTTCGGTAATGGGAAGCACAGAGGGGTTTTCGACCTTCATCTCGAGGGGCTCTAACCGGCTAAAGCCATTTCGTTAACGTGGGCCCGAGCCATTTTAGCCGCCGCCACCGCTGGAGCGAACCGTGGCGGCGCAAGGTATGCTCGGGCCGCGACCCTATGAATCTCGTCCGTCATTGGACTAAGGACCAGTTCGTGTGCTGCCGTAAACACACCACCTACATAAGCTACTTGAAAGTTCTCGCGCTCCATTCTGAGCGTCCTGATGACCGCCACGCCCGCCAGGCCGAGCTCGGTTCCTGCCTGAGCAACAATCTCCTGCGCGACTTCGTCATTCTCTTTCGCTGCCTCGATTACATCTTTGCCAAATCCTGCAAGCCTTTCGTTGGTCATCGTGGGAGCGTAAATCGCAGTCGAGAGATCTTCAGCGGCGGTGACATGAAAATATGCGACGGCTGCTTCTGTCAGCGCTGTCGCTGGACCACGGCCGTCCACAGCTTTGGCAACAGCATGGAGTGCGCACCGGGACATCCATGCTCCGCTGCCTTCGTCTCCGGCCACGGGGCCCCAGCCTCCGGCAAAGGCCCGTTTCCCACGGGCGTTGATGCCACAGCAAATGGAGCCTGTGCCGGCAATAACCACCAGGCCCGGTTCGCCATCCGTGGCGCCATACAGCGCAATCTCGGCGTCGCCGACAACCTCCACCTCACCGATGCCAATGTCACTCAAGGCCTCGCGCATGCGGGCGCGAAGTTCCTCGCGCCGTGCGCCAGCTAGACCGACCTGAGCGGCAACAACATCACTTCTCCGCACCTTGCCCGCGGTACAAGCTCGGTCAACTGCTTCGCGCACAGCAGCTGCCGCTGTTGTGATTCCCACTCTAAGGGGGTTCGACGGACCAGCAAAACCTTCCCCGAGTATCCGTTCGTCTACATCCATGATTACAGCATGGGTCTTGGTGCCTCCGCCATCCACGCCCACCACCGCATGTTGAGCCCGCAAGCGCCGCGCGGTCAGTAGATCGGCCGCTCTGCGATCGGCATTCACTTCGTCGCTACCTGTCCTGGGTCTGAATTCTGAAGAAAACACGGCTTTGTTTGATTATTCTAGGAAAGGCTGATTTATAATGGAAACTAAAAGATTTTATTATTCCGATAACCCATCGTGATGTCAGGAGCGTCCATTGGAAATTCGACAATTGAAAGCTTTTGTGGCGATAGCGGAAACGGGGACCTTTACAGCGGCAGCAGCACGTGTGCATGTTACGCAGGCCGCCATCAGCATGCAGATTAGGCAATTGGAAAATGAAGTAGGGGCAAAACTATTTGTGCGGGCGCCGCGCCATGTGATTCTCACCGAGGCGGGCGAGCATCTGCTGCACCGTGCGCGTCAAATCCTGCGCGAACACGATGCCGCGATAGAAGAAATCTCCGAGCTGGCCGGCGCTGAGCGGGGCCGGCTGCGCATTGGCAGCGCCTCTGCGATGGTCCTGACCGATCCTCTCCCCAGAATCCTCAAGGACATCCGCACGCGGCACCCTCGTGCCGAAGTCACCGTAACGTCCGGTACGAGCGAGGCGTTGGTTGAGCAGATCCTGGCTGGTGAACTCGATCTTGCTTTTGTTTCGCTGCCGGTGGAGGCCAGAGGAATTCAAACAGAACGACTCAGTGAGGACCAACTGGTTGCGATTGCCTCGCCGCGGCATCGTCTTGGGAAACAGCGGACAGTCAGCGCTTACACACTCGCCGGCGAGAAACTGATACTAGGAGAACGTGGGGGCAACACCAGGCGTCTCATTGATCAGTTCTTCGCGCAAGCTGGTGTCACGCTGACTGTGGCGATGGAATTGAGCCGGCAGGCAGCCATCAAGCGCATGGTCGAGGAAGACATGGGTGTTGGCATCGTGCCGCTTCAATCAGTACGTGAGGAGGTCGAAAAAGGCCGGCTGGTTCGTTGGTGGATCGAGGGTGCAGAGATCAACTGGGAACTGGGCATCGCAAGACTCAGCAGTGGTTACGAGTCTCCGATCATGACCAGCTTCATCGGAGCGTCGCGAAACTCCTTCACCAACCGAACCGAGGAAAAGCCAATCAGGAAACTCAAGCCGGCAAAGAAAACGATAAAGCGGGCCAAGATCCGTTAAGAACGCCTAAGATCGATATCGAGTAAAGTACGATCCACGAAATCACACGAAACCACAGTTCGTGTGATTTCGTGGATCGCTTTCCTGTTAACCAAGACTCGACCTTTATAACTAAGATTTGATTGCTTCGATCGCTCGATCTATGTCGGCATGGTTGTTGAAGAAGTCAGTTGCCACGCGAATTCCCTGCGGCTTCGGCGTAACGATAACGCCACGCTGCGCCAGTCGAGCGACAACAGTTGCGGGATCACCAACTTGAACCAACGTTTCAGCCGAGCGGGCAGCCTCGTTCTCGATCGGCGATAGCACTCGAAGATCATTTTCCGCCAGCCGGCCGGTCAGATATCGATTCAGGTCCAGGGCGCGTTCTTGAATCCGGTCTGTGCCCAGATCCAGGAAGGATTGCACCGAAGCACCCAAAGCGAAAATGCCCGCGAAATGTGGACACCCCAGTTCGGCGCGCGCTGCAGTATCCTGTCGCAGACGAACCTCATCATTTCGATCTCCGTAGGGATCCTGCAAGCTCAACCAGCCGATGGCCCTCGGCTTACTATGCTCGAGCAGTTCGCGACTGAGGTAAACAAATCCACTGCCGTACCCGGAAAGCATCCACTTGTGACCGGTCGCGCACAGAGCGTCGATTTTCATTCGTTTCACATCGAGTTGAAACACTCCGGCTGACTGGCTCGCATTCACAACCAGCGCATGATTCCTTTTGATATTTCCCAGCTCTTCGAGATTGAAGCGAAAGCCGGTGGAAAACTGAACGTGGCTGAGCGAGATTATTCCCGTTCTGACATTCATCGCCGCCTGAATATCTTCCACCGCTACCGCACCCGCTTTCGACCGGACCAAATGGACGGGAATGCGTCGATTCATCCACGGAATCGTTGTCACGGGGAACTCCAGGTCGCAGGAAATCACCTCGCCGTGATTTTCCAAAGCGTCGACTATCAGGTTCATGCCGTTGGAAGTATTCGTTGTGAGACCGATCTCTTCAGGTTGGGCGTTAATGAACTGGGCGACCAGTTCTCTAACTTCTTCCCGCTTTGCCAGCCACTCATCCCAATGAACATCGCCATCCTGCATCATCTGCTGGTAATACTGCGTGGCGGCTCGCGTAGTCGGGCGCGACAATGGACCCGCTGCAGCCGTGTTCAGATAAGCTACCGATTCGGTGACTGGATATTGCGTTCGGATGTAATCCCAAGCGATCATAAGTGCTTGCAAAGATACAGGATGAGGTCTCATGATTGGAAGTGACATGTTTGCTGAACGATCTCCACCCGCCAATGCGCACTACGTGGCGTGGCTAGCGGACGCGTTGAATGATTAATAAGATAAGCAAGAACCAGATCGATCAATTAGGATATCGCCTTAAGATAAGGACAAGTGGCTGATGCTGACTTGCGACTATTAGATGAGTATCGTCGTTCATTCAATAGTGTTTACGAAAGGGTCGTCGGCTTAATTCGAACGGAGCTGCATCTGGAGCCAACTGGCAGACCGGCGAAGTCAACTACGTCGATCGTTGAGAAACTACAACGTGAGAGTATTCGATTGACCCAAGTGCAAGACATCGCCGGGTGTCGGCTTGTAGTCTCCGATCTTGCAAGCCAGGAACAAGTGGTAGCCTCGGTCAGGAGTCTTTTTGACAAAGTTACAGTCGTCGACCGGCGAGCACAGCCAAGTCATGGATATCGTGCCATGCATGTAATAGCTGAGTGCGAAGGGAAAGTGGTTGAAATTCAAATTCGAACTTCGCTCCAACATCTTTGGGCTGAGCAGTCGGAAAAAACTGCGGACCTTTTTGATCCGGCTATCAAATATGGTGGCGGCCGCGGCGATTTTCAAGAACTTCTCTTGAAGTCATCACGGTTAATTGCAGATCTAGAGGAAAACGAAGCAGAGCTCGCATCTATAGAGAGATGGTTGTCGATTGCGGAAAAACAAACCAAACGCGACGGACGAATTTCGAAATCAAATCGTTGAGGTGCAAAAAGCTTTAGAGCGCCGCAGACGAGCCGTGAGCGAATCAAAGGCTCAAATGAGCAAAATACTTCAAGCGACAAATGGTTTACTGGAAAACCTAAGAAGGACGGGTTTATGATCTTCTTGATTGAATACGATCGCGGCAAGGGTAAGATAATCAGCTTCGAATCGTTTGACGACTCAGAACGTCTAGATGCAGAGAACGCACGGCTTGAAATGGAACTCAGACTCAACCGTCTCGGTATAGAGCGCGAAGTAGTCATTCTCGAGGCGTCAACTGAACAGGATCTGCGGCGGACCCATCGCCGTTACTTCGAAAGCCTTACCGAACTTGTCAACGCTGGATGAGGTACGAAGCTGTGCAGTCTTATGCCTGATACCTACGGAATTCCTTTACCCATAGCGACCCGACTTAAATGTTTTGCTCGAACCAAAGCGTTGCCAGAGGCGGCAACGTGAGCGCCGCCGAATAAGCTTGTTCTCTAAAGGGCACTGGCTCCGCGGTGATAGACGAGGCTACTTCGATTTCACTACCACCATAGCCCTCCGCATCTGTATTCAATACCAGCCGATATTCGCCGCCCCGTGGCAGTCCCAGACGATGCTCCTTTCTCACAACCGGCGAAAAATTTCCCACGCACACCAATTCGCGGCCGCTGACATTGGAACGCCGAATGAACGAGACAATATTCTCCAGCGCGTTGTCTGCATCGATCCATTGAAAGCCCGCGGGTTCACCGTCGACTCGCCACAAACAATCTGACGCGCTGTAAATCCGGTTCAGATCGCGGACAAGCCTCTGCACACCCTTATGAAGCGGCTGGGTCAATAAATGCCAATCCAGACTCTCGCTGTCATTCCATTCACGCCACTGGCCAAATTCGCCTCCCATGAACAGCAGCTTCTTGCCCGGGTGTGCCCACATATATCCATAAAGCGCTCGCAGATTGCCAAACTTTTGCCACTCATCGCCGGGCATCTTATTCAAAAGCGCGCCCTTCATGTGCACAACTTCGTCGTGTGAAAAAGGCAAAATGAAGTTCTCGCTCCAGGCGTAGAGCAAACCAAAGGTAAGCGCGTTGTGGTTGCCCCCGCGAAACAGCGGGTCGGTTTGAAAGTACTTCAGTGTGTCGTGCATCCAGCCCATGTTCCACTTGAAATCAAACCCCAGTCCTCCGGCATAAACCGGATGACTGACCTGGGGCCAGGAGGTGGATTCCTCCGCGATCATCATCACGCCCGGACAAGTACGGTGAATTACTTCATTCAACTCTTTCAGCAACGAGATAGCTTCCAGGTTCTCGCGCCCGCCAAACCTATTAGGCAACCACTCGCCTTCGTTGCGGCTGTAGTCGAGATAAAGCATCGAAGCCACCGCGTCCACCCTCAATCCATCCAGATGAAATTCTTTGCACCAGTACAAGGCATTTGCGATCAGGAAATTCCGCACTTCGTTGCGGCCATAGTTAAAAATATAGGTACCCCAATCCGGATGTTCCCCCAGACGCGGATCCAGATGCTCGTATAAAGCCGACCCATCAAACCGGCCCAGGGCAAATGCATCTTTTGGAAAGTGGGCCGGCACCCAATCCATGATCACGCCGATATCGTGTTGGTGCAGGTAATCGACCAGGTAACGAAAATCGTCGGGCGTGCCGTACCGCGAGGACGGGGCAAAGTAGTTACTTACTTGATAGCCCCAGGATGGACCATATGGATGCTCTTTTAAGGGGAGAAACTCTACATGCGTAAAGCCCATCTCGCCTGCGTACTCAGCAAGCGCCGCGGCCATCTCGCGGTAGCTGAAGGGCCGGTTGTCCTCTTCCGCCTGCCGCCGCCACGAGCCAAGGTGGACTTCGTATATGGAGAGAGGTTCGCGGAAGTGTTCTCGTGCAGCTCGCCTTCCTAACCAATCGGCATCGCGAAACTTGTAGTTCGATTCATAAACGATTGAGGAGGTGCCGGGAGGTATCTCTGTGAAGGCTCCGTATGGATCGCTTTTTAAGAACGGTAGTCGTCGCCGTTTTCTGATTTCGTATTTGTAAAGTTCCCCCGGCCCAAGATCTGGAATGAAGAGTTCCCACACACCGGAACTGCCAAGCATCCGCATCTGATGGAGCCGTCCATCCCAGCCGTTGAAATTACCTACAACACTCACAGCATCAGCCTGGGGCGCCCAAACTGCAAAAGATACACCCCGCACACGTCCAAGCTTTCGCGGATGAGCTCCCAGCTTTTCGTAGATTGCTTCGTGTTTTCCCTCTCCGAACAGATGCAGATCAATGTCGCCCAGCGTCGGGAGAAACCTGTACGGGTCCTGCTGCTTGAAGACGTTGCCGCCCTGATAATGAACTACGAACTTGTAGGCGGGCACCTGGTCCAGGCCGCGTATCAGCAATGCGAATAGTCCAGCATCGTGAATGCGCACCATTGGCAATGGCATTCTCGCGCCAATCTGAACCTCGACTTTTTCTGCATCGGGTCTATAGGCTCGTATCACCACGCCTTCATCAATGACATGGACACCGAGAAGTTGGTGAGGGTCGCGGTGGTTGAAGGCCAGCAGACGGTTAAGCTCGGCGGGGTTTATCGGCGGACCCGCTTCAGGCTTGGCCGTTCTGGACCCGCGCTTAGCCGCCTTAGCAGATTCACGCGGCTTTTTTCGAGATTCATTCGTCATGAAACGCCGGCTCGAGAATCACACGATACGGTTCGGCGCAACGCAGAAAAATGTCAGCACCGTTTCCTTTCTCTGGAATGTTGCTTTTGGCCGCCGCCATCAGCTCGAGAAACTGTTCCCGAACAGCCGGAAGATCGAACCGTGCAAGGATCTCTATTACTCGAGCGGCGTATTTCATGATCTGAACAGTCTCGATTCCGGAAAGCTCCGAGAAAAACCAGGCGCAACTGGTAAACATTAATAAGGCGTTATGCTGCATATCCAGAAGCGCCCGCACGTTTTCTTTCTCGAGGTCTGACAAGACTCGCCGCGAGTGCCGGCTGAGGAATTCGCCGAACGATTCAAAGCCGAGCAGTACCTCGATATGATTGTCGCGGGCCGCCCAAGGATCCAGCAACAGCTCTCGACCCCGATTCTCGAACACTTGAGCTGCCCGGTCGCGAAGGAAATCGAGCGCGGCTCTCAAGGGACGCCGCCATTGTTGGTTCCACGAAAAATCTCCGCCCGTGTGGCAACCGCAATCATCTCGCCAACGGTCGATTCCGTGAGCGCAACTCCACGATGAGAATTCTTTGACTTCAACCTCAAACTCGGGCGGATAGCGATCCAGGTATTCTCCGTAGTTGGTTATCCAGAAACCGGCTTCCTTAGCTTCGATTTCCAGCGCATGGGCCAGGCAAAGATCTCCGAATTTATAGTGATGCCCGTACGTTTCCCCATCCGTGGCAATATTGACGAGCGTGCCCGCAGAGGCAGCTTGTTTGAACATTTCTACCAGAACGGCGCTCGAAGCCAGGGCCTTCTCAAAAGCGACGGCGCGCGCCAGTGGTCCATCATAGAAAAAGATCGCGATAGAGCGGCCATCCTCGTCAAGATAACGATAAGCCCTGCCGGTATTGATGCCCTGCGGTCCAACCTGCTGCCAATCCCGGCTGCCGGCAGGTCGCCAGCGTAGAGCTTGATCGGGAGCGAGAATTACAAAGCGAAGACCCTGGCCGATTAGCAGCCGCAGTGTAGCGTTATCACAAGCCGTTTCAGGTAACCATAACGATTCCGGGTCCCGGCCGAACCGGTGGCGAAAATCGCTAAGGCCCCAAAGCACCTGCGTCAAACGATCGCGGTCATTGCACAGCGGTAGAATTGCATGTCCGTAGGCTTGCGCAATTGCGTTACCGTGACCGCCGCGCTTCTGCTCGCTCTCTTTATCAGCGGCTATTATTCGCCGGTAAGTTTCAGGATGTCTGCGTTCGAGCCAGGAAAGTAAAGTGGGGCCAAAATTGAAGCTGATATTGGCGTAATTATTAACGGTTCGCTCGACCACCCCCTGGCCATTGATTATGTGCGCAAAGGCATTTGGACCATAACTTTCATCGTGAATTCGTTCGTTCCAATCGTGATACGGTGCGGCGCTTTCCTGCCGTCCAATTTCGCCGGTCCAGGGGTCGTCGCGTGGCGGCTGATAAAAGTGCCCGTGGATTATTAGAGCGGTCATCTTGGTAATAAGGGCTTACCTCGAGTTTCGTTGTGCAAAAACTATCCACGAAATCACACTATGACTAAGATAGCGTTTCGTGTGACTTCGTGGATTGGTATCGGTAAACGCCAGGGCGGGCTGACATACAACAATCCTTCTGGCTATCGTGTCTTGCTGAAGGCCAGATGCGCGGCTCCAAGCAAACCGGCATCATCGCCACACTCCGCAGGGACAATTTTTACTCTCCGAACCGGGAGTGGAAAAGCGCGCTGCGTCACCTGTTCATGCATGTAGCGCTCAAATAATTTCCAACCGTTAGCAACACCGCCGCCGATCACGATGATTTCGGGATTGAGCAGGTTGACCAGGTTCGCTAATCCAACCCCGAGATAAGTTCCCATCTTCTTGAGGACTGTCAGCGCCAGTTCATCACCGCGCATTCCGGCCGCGTAGATCCTCTCGGCGTTCAGGTGGTCGGCATCCAGAAGCGTGTTCGGAAAGTTTGACAGAGCTTCGCGCGCCATGCGGACGATCCCTGTGGCCGAGGCGAAGAGTTCCAAACAACCGGTGTTGCCGCATTTGCATCGCAATCCACTGAACGGGTCCACTGCGGTGTGTCCAATCTCACCAGCCGAACCGTCAATGCCTCGCAAGAGGCTGCCTTCAAGAATTATCCCCCCTCCCACGCCAGTTCCGAGCGTTACGCAGATGATGTTGCTAAAACCCCGCGCGGCGCCCAACCACATTTCGCCAACCGACGCTGCGTTAGCATCGTTTTCCAACAGCACGGGCCAGCCAAGTTCATTTGTCAACGCCTGGGCCAGGCGAAACCTATCGAGACACGGAACATTGGGCGCCTGCACGATCGTTTCGCCGGTAATATCAACCGTCCCTGGTACGACAACTGATGCGGCCCGAATCACGCCCCCAATTTTTTCTGTCGCCTTCTCGCATTCACGAGCCGCTGCGACGATCGCCCGCACGATTTCGACGGCATCAGTGGCCAAATGTGGCGTCGGCTGTTTTACGCGGGCCGCAATCTTCCCGCTCTCCTCCACCATTGCTGCCCGGAGATTTGTGCCTCCCAGATCTGCGGCAAACACTAGATTTTGAGACGGGTTGGGTTGGTGCTCAGTCATTTCGGAATGCGTGCAATCTCAGGCATTAGCCGGATTCTGTCAAGACCTGATTTTGCATACTCATGAATCTTGATGTGAAAACTAGCCGCAGATAAACGCCGATAACGCAGATCAGAACAGATAAGCGGCCAGAAAGATCAAAATGAGGGCGCCGCAGTTTCGCTTCCGATCAGCCTGGCCTCAAAAGCCACAAAGAGGCACAAAAGCACAAAGGGTCTTCCATAAATCGTTAGCGCTTTTTGTGCTTCTTTGCGGCCTTGCAAAGCCGAAGTAGACTTTTGAGGCAAAGCTGTTCCGATCTGCGTAACAAAGTGACAAGTTCTTGTTTTCTTGAGCAGGTTTTTTGCGAATAAACAAATCAATCCACCAAATCACACGAACCGAAAAACAAACCAGGCGCTGTGCAAATCACTCGCTAGACGCTACCATCCGAGGGACCAATGTGAATAAGGAGCAGACCAAATACGCCTGATGAGAATCGTAGCGGCTATCCTCGGATTAGGACTGATACTCACAATCCTATGGGATGCCTTCGAGACAATCATACTGCCGCGTCGGGTCACTAGAAGAATTCGATTGACTAGTCTCTTCTACGCTTCGTTCTGGGTACCCTGGTCTTTTGTTGCGCGGCGGATCCAGAAGCCCCGCAGACGCGAAAAGTATCTTGGTCTGTTTGGACCTCTTTCACTTCTCATCTTACTCGGCATCTGGGCCTTCGGGTTGATTCTCGGTTATGCGCTTTTGCTCTGGGCCGCAAACGCAAAACTATACGTTCTATCAGAGGTCGTCACCTTCTCGACTTATCTCTATCTTAGTGGAGTGACGTTCTTCACGCTCGGTTACGGCGACGTTTCACCAGTTGCGCCTATCGGCCGGACGCTCGCGGTGATTGAGACAGCCAATGGATTTGGCCTGTTTGCCATTGTCATCAGTTACCTGCCGATACTGTACCAGGCGTTTTCACGGCGCGAAGCAAGCATCTCTCTTCTGGACGCTCGCTCCGGTTCACCTTCCAGCGCTGTCGAGTTGCTGCGCCGGCACAGGGTTGGGGACAATCTCTACAATCTCGATCGTCTGTTGGGCGAATGGGAACAATGGTCCGCCGAACTGCTCGAAAGTCACCTGTCCTACCCCGTACTCTGCTATTTTCGTTCACAACACGACAATCAATCATGGCTGCGCGCTCTGACTACCGTGCTCGATACGTGTGCATTAGTGATGGTCGGAGTGGAAGGAGGACCAATATGGCAAGCAAGAATGACATTTGCCATGACCCGTCACGCAGTGGTGGACATTGCGCAGGTCTTTAGGACCGCGCCCACTGCCCCTGAAAGCTGCAGCGGACGCCTGAGTTCCACAGAACTTGTTCGCGTTCGCAGAATTCTAAAAGAAAATGGAATCCACTTTCCCATTGACGAGCAGGCTGATCAACGCCTCGCTGAATTGCGAGCTATGTATGAACCCTATGTCTTTGCACTCTCCGAGTGGCTAATGATGCCGCTACCACCCTGGATTCTTCCTCCCGACGCGATCGACAATTGGAAGACCAGTGCCTGGGGCCGGCTGCAATAGTAATCAACATCAAATGTTCAATAGCAAATCAATCAGCTTTGCTTCTTTTGTCGCACTCTTGCTAATTCCTGTCGTCTCGTTGATGGAGTATGAAGGTATGAGTCGTAACTTCATCGAGATTGGCCAAAAGGCAAACATAGACAGCAAGCCAAGGCCCCGTGCAAGAGACCTGGGAATTCGGGTGGGCATCCTGCCAACGGGCACTCTAAACGCAATCACTGACGTGGCAGGAGTCATGATTGGCCAAACAACAATTGTCCGCGGCGATCGTATTCGAACAGGTGTTACAGCCATTTTGCCCCACAACGGCAACCTTTTTCGTCAGAAGGTTGCCGGCGCCGTTTTCGTAGGGAACGGCTTTGGCAAGCTTACAGGCTCGACCCAAATCGACGAGTTGGGTGAGATTGAAACGCCTATAGTGCTGACATCAACGCTTAGCGTTCCACGCGTCGCCGACGCGCTGGTTTCGTACATGCTCAGCCTTCAGGGCAACGAGAATGTGCAATCGGTGAATCCTGTGGTCGCCGAAACTAATGATGGCTTTCTCAATGACATTCGAGGCCGTCATATCTCGGATGACGATGTTTTGGCGGCAATTAAGACGGCCAGGGGCGGGCCGGTCGAAGAGGGTTGCGTAGGCGCGGGCACGGGCACGGTGGCTTTCGGCTTCAAAGGCGGAATCGGGACCGCTTCGAGAAAACTTCCGGCCCCACTAGGCGGATACACCATCGGTGTTTGGTACAGACAAACTTTGGCGGCGTGCTGACCATCAACGGCGCGCCGGTTGGGCGCGAGTTGGGACGTTACTACTTGAAGGATGAACTAGGCCCCCAGTCACTGAACAACGAAGGATTGGGACGCAAAAACGTACCGCCGGCTCCCGCGCAAACCGGAGCGGACGGTTCAATTGTGATTGTCATCGCCACCGACGCACCACTCGACGCCAGAAACCTAAAGCGAATGGGTTCCCGAGCCATTATGGGCCTGGCGCGCACCGGCGCTGCGGGCAGCAATGGCAGCGGCGACTATGCTATAGCGTTTACGACCGCCGCAGACGCCACGCCAGCCGCCGGTTCCGGCAGTGGGCCCGCGGCAAATACAAGATCGCTGCCCAATGACCTCATGTCTCCTTTGTTTCTGGCGGTTATCGAAGCAACCGAGGAAGCAATCTACAACTCGCTATTTCGTGCCGTGACCACTACCTCAAACGGTCATACAGTTGAAGCCCTCCCGGTTGAACGGACACTCGAAATCCTGCGACGCCACGACGCAATTTCGCTTCAGCCATAGCCACGCTCTTCGCTGGACCATCACGTTTTTGTTTCATCCTCATTAAATGTGGTCCGTTAATGGATCAAGTGATTGACACTCAAATCTCCGCTGCATAGAATTCAGTTTTCGAGTCCAAAACAATTTTCAAGAGGGAGGCTAGATGCGTGAAACTTAATGTACGTGTCAATCGAAAGCGGCCAGAGTCTATGACGAAGCAGATCCGCGATCAGCTTGACCAGATGATCAATGCGGGAACCCTGGCAGCGGGGACTTTTCTACCCAGCGAACGGGAGCTCGCCAACTCACTTAAGGTGGCCCGTAACGTGGTGCGTGGCGCTTACGAGCAACTTATGTCGATAGGGAAGGTCCAGAGTGAAGGGCGGCGAGGTCGCTCGATACGCTCAGCGGGTAAGAAGAGAACGAGTACATCGAAAACAAAGAGCTCTGCCAAAGCTCGTAAAAAGTAGTAGTGTTTGCGCCCCAGAACGATTCCCCCTTCCCCTTGCAATTGCTACAAAGGTAAGTCAACGGGTGGCAATTGCGATTTGGTCACCCAGCGCGAGAATCTCGTTTCGGATTGCTTTCCGCTCAGCCAGCAACCGCACGTAAAAGCGTCTTTTCATCAGGAAAAAGCCCAACGCGCGCAGGCCGCCCAGGAATTTGTCCGTTTCTTCAAAAAAGAATATCGCCAGATATCCAAGCGCGGGAGTGAGCAGGAGTGTGATTAAGGCTGCTATCCGTCCGCCAAGTTCATAGGCTACGAGCGCGGCAACAAGCCATGTCAACGGAAAAAGCAGCATCGCGGAGATTATCTTAATCGTCGAGATCACATCGTCCGAGGCTTGCGATAGTCGAGTAGCCAGGAAGCCCCCAAGGCGGTAAGCCGGATAGTGAATCAAAGCCCCACCCACAGCAGGTAACGCCAGGAGCGCAAACACCAGGGAACGCGTCAACAGGTTGAGAAAAACCTCTGCGGTAGATCCGGGTGTCAGGAATTCCTCGGGGGCGAGACCGGCCTGCCGGAGTTGTTCTTCAAATCGGACCATGCGTAACTCCAGCTTGCGTAGACGCTCAGGAGCAGTCTCGCGCAAGACCGCGTACGCCTTTACGAACCGTTGCAGCAGCTGCAATTCAGCAGCCAGGCTGTCATCACCCTCCCCCTCCCTTTCCGAGGAGAAGATACGCTCGGCTCGATTTATGGTGTGCAGCGCCTCTTCATGCTCTGCATCAAGGATGACAGCGCGTAGAGCTGTTTCAATTCTTTCGGAAAGCTCGCGCACCGCAACGCGCGGAGGATTTCCGTCCGTGTCAATCTCAACCGGACTTACATCGATGGGCGCACCGAAGTAGAGCAAGGCCGCGCTGCGAAACATTGTCTTCGCAGTGTAGTAGAGTCCGGCCGGCACGATTTTCAGATCGTGCACTTCGCCGGTAGAGATTGCGCCGAGCGCAATGCGGGCAGCACCGGTTTTGATAGGTTGCAGTCCCGGCTCGTTGTGCGAGACGCCTTCGGGACAGATTCCAATTGTTCCCCCGGCAGCCAGCAGGGCTCTGGCGGCGGCGAACGTCTGGTTGTTGCGCGAGACATCTTCTCCTTCGTCCTGACGGCGGTATACGGGCAGCGAATCCATGGCGCGGATGATTGAACCAAGGACCGGCATTCTGAAGAGTGGCGCTTTTGCAAGAAAAGAGACGCGACGGGGAGCAAGGCAAAGAAGAAAGACTGGATCAACGAGAGCGTTCGGATGGTTCAGAACAAAAATAACCGGGCTCTTTTGCGGGATGTGCTCCAGACCAACGACCTCAATCTGCCGGAAGTAGATGCGGAGCGCAAAGCGAACAATAGCGACGATGAGTCTGCGAGTCACAAGGACGCATCTCCTCGAGATGTAAGTCAGACAATTTGATCCGCAGATTACGCAGATTACGCAGATTTAAGTATCAAAAGTGAGACGGCTGATATTGCGCTTAAGGTTTTTTCGCGTGGTCAAGCGCGCTAATTTAAGCTCCCTGTCTGATAATCTGCGTAATCTGTGTAATCTGCGGATAACTACTGTGCGGATGTCTACTGGCCGCAGTCGCGGTTGCTGTGCCTCACTATTGTGCTGAACCGCTGTTGATACTCCGCAGAAGTTATGAACGCACAGACCATCGAGCGATAATTGCCCGGCTCGCGGTTGTTCAAAACATCCAACCAGAAGGCGTAACCACCCGCATCTGGCTCTCTCCGCAGGAAGCCGAAATACTCCATCAATACAAAGGCCGGGTTGTACGCCGCGTCCTTGATCGCCGAGTTGTCAACGACCGCCCTCAACACGAAACTTCGACTCCGCGTTAGATTTCCACCTCGAGCGTACTCTGCAAGCAACAGTTCTCGCTTCTCTGTGAGATCCACTCCGGTTGCTTGCCAGGTATTCGCGAGTATCGCGTCGACAAACCCATCCGCGGTAATCGCATTCTGGAATCTCTGCACAAACTCCGGACGCTGGACAAAGGCTTCGGTAAAGATGTCCTTGTTGAGTTGCAGATCAGGTCCCGCAGTCACATTGTCCCGATCCGCGGAGAACTCGTCATAAGACAATTGCCGTCCCAGCCCTGCTTTGTACAAACGGTAGATAAACGAGCCCGTCTGTTGAAATTCCTCGCTATCAAAGAACGCTGCGCTGACGTCGATGCGGCGCTGACGAATACAAGCTTCATTGCCCCCACAGCTACTGATCTGGGCCGTCCAGTATAGCCAGCCGCCGTTATCAGGCTCACGATTCAGAAAATCCAGATACTGCTGTCTGACAAAAAAGTCACCGCCGACCAGCGGATTACCCGTTGGCGCACTCGGGACGGCAGTAAACGTGGCATCGCTTCGGCTTCCCAACAACGAGAACGAACGATTCGAAGGACTGAAGCTGTAGTTCGTCAGCCCTGGCGTGACGGTATAGAACCGCTCGATTTCAAGATTGTCGAAGTGATAGTTGCCGTTTGCGTCGGTGATTGTTCGAGATTGCTGGTTGCCGATTAGATTTACGGTCACTCCGCCCACCGGCCGGCCGTCAGTCGTAGTAATCTGTCCGCCGATTCGCGCGGGTGCGGCGGTGGGGGCGTTTGGTTCTGACAAAGTCCAATCTGAGAATGACGACACGCCGGTAATGGTTGCGGTATTAGCGGCGGTATTTACAGAACCGCCGGGCTGACTAAACGTGCCGTTAAATTTTTCAATAATAAACATGTTCTCGTTCGCTGTAACCGGTATGTCCGTGGGATCCAGGTAATTGAAAGTCAGATCGGCTGTCACGACGCCCGCATTTAGCGTCCAATATCTTTGCAGCGCGAACTGAGGCGAGAGGAAATTCGGATGCGGTCCCTGAACAGCTTTGACGGTAACAGCGGCCGGGAGGGTCCCGGCAGTTACGTTTACTGCGACTGGTGAAAATCCGTTTGCGGTCCCCACTTCAAAGTTCTTATTGGCAAGCACCGTGAACGTCTTCTTAAAATTCCCATCTACAAATCCGTTTGTTCGAGTGACCGTCGCCGTGCCGGATGATAAGGCAAGCGTGTTGGCGCCCGTAATTACCCTGCCATTTGTCATTGTGATAGCGGCTGCAGTGCTCGATAGCGTGAGGTCACCGCCGGCGATCGTTACGTTGTTCGGATTGTCCACCGTCATGCTCGTAAGTACGCGCGTGGGATTAATCTCAACCCCGGTAACGCGCGGAGCTGTCTCAAACACGTAAAGAATAATCTGACCACCAGATCCCTGTGAGTGGACCGGACTGAGATCGAAAGAACCACCGGGGGTGGTAAGTCCGTTTGAGCCGATTTGAACAATCGTGGTCGATGCACCTCCGTTACCAAGAGTGATCAGATTGCTGTTGATGAAGCCACCTTGAAAAAGATTTACGCGGTTAGCAACGATTGCCGAGTTGAGCGTTACTAGTGAGGTACTATTGCTGCTTACCCCCACACCGGCAAAGGGCGCGGCGGCGGTTCCAAAAGTACCGCCGGTATAGCTCATTGCCCCAGTGCCTGCAAAATCGAACCGCGGACTGCCTGATGCTGCCGACGAGATTGTGCCGTTATTCGTAACCGTCGTTCCGCGCATGAACAAGGGGAAGGATGAATTCGCATTCGTCGTCACGATCATGTTCATGGTGGCGTTGATCGTAAGGTTGGGAGTGGTTCCCTGAACGTGATAGGTGGTCGCGGCCGGCGCTCCAGTTGCGCCAATCACCAGCAGACCGCCCGTTACGTTGGTGGTAGTAGCCAGAACATCGTAATCGACCTGAGTAAGGCCGGTATTCCGATTGATGACATTGATGGTGCCACCGCTCATTGTAAATGAGGAACCGGTATTAAAAATCTCAAACGAACCAAACAGCGAACGAGTATTGCCGACCGTTGCGACGTTTACAGTACCCGCGGTCTGCGTATAGCTGACGGCTGATTGCGGATCGAGACGGCCTGAAGCATTGATGGTACCGCCCTCGACTAAGAAGACCGCGCCGGTACCGCCACCCATTTCATCCCCAGCGCCAACCCCGATGTTGTAGGTGCCCTGCGAGACTCTAAACAAACCGTTATTAAACGTCAGGGTACTCGATGCTGTCCCTGCAACCACGAAATTCGGATTATTCAACCAGATGCCACCGGTTGCAGGAATTGTATAAGTCACAGTCGTAAACACCCGATTAGTAACAGTAAACGAGCCAGAAATTTTGAAAGTGCCGTTCGTGAGCGTCAGAAATCCCGCCACGTCCGTTGTCACTCCTCGTACTGTAAAATTGGTGGTCATCAGTTCAAGGACAGAAGCCGAGGACGATCCTTTATTGATTGTGATGGTCCTTACGTCGGTAGTGGCCCCGGCTCCCGAGAAAGCTGCATTAGAGGCGCCCGTAAAGGTGATTCCCGCACCAGCCGTGTCAGCGTTGGTGCTGAAATCGAGGACACCATTATTGGTCAGGTTGGTGCCTACTGACAGAACGTGGGTGGTTACAGTGCCCGTTGTTGCAGATCGGAAAAGTCCGCTCGAAGTTATGAGGACCGACTGACCAACGGTTAGGGTGCGGGCTGTGGTTTGCTCAAACTGAAGCACTCCCTGAAGCACGCCGAAACCTCCCTGTCCGATTGTGAGATTCAACGCGCTAGCCGCCGTGTCGATCGTGACAGTTGCGCCATCAACGATGGTCACGTTATCGCCGCTGGTTGGAACCACGCCGCCAACCCACGTTGCCGCAGTGCTCCAGTTGCCTCCTGCTGCTGTGGAATTGACGACACCTGGCGCAGAGGTTGCCTGACTACCCGTCAATGTGGAACTCAATGCTCCCTCAGTGACCGCGAGAACCTGCCAGAAGTAGGTAGTACTGGGATTAAGGGAAGTTACATTTTGTGAAGTTGCATTTGCGGCAGTCTGAGTCACAAAACTGAAATTCGTACCATCTGTCGAGTTATAAATGACGTAGCCCACTTCATTGGTCGCGTTATCGGTCCAATTGAGCGTCATTGAAGTGGGGGTGACCGCGGTAAAGCTCAACGCTGTTGGAGGCGCGGGAACGTTAGGGGTGAACGTATATTTGGTGCCATTGGTAATGGCATTAGTTTGGGTAGTATCAGCCGTTACATAAGAGACCGTAGCGCCGGTAGTCGTGACGCTCGCAAAGTTAGTTGCCGCCCCCGACTGCAAGCCGACTGTGTAACCGCCATTGACCGAATTGATTACGATGCCGGAGCCATAAACAAACTCAACCACTCCTGTTGTCTCAAACAACCACATCTGGAAAGTACCCGCGCCTGGATTACCTGCACCGACTCTCGGAATCTGGGCATTCAACCACTCGACGACTAGTTTTCGATTCGGAGCAGTGCCGACCACTTTAGAATGTACTTTCCCATTTGTGCCTGTCCAAAGGTCATCAAAGTATGGCGCGATCTTCGGAGCATTCACTGTTGTGACGAATCCCGTTGAGTTATCAAACACGATTGAGACGGCGACAGGGCCCAGGCGGCAAACGCCATTTGGATTACACGAAAACTGAGTGAAGCGAACGCCGTCATACCAAAAGTCGAACCCAATATTGGTTACGGCGGATGGCGTGTCGTCGAGATTCGCGGCGACTAATTGCGTAGTTCCGGCGGACATGTCTTCAAGCGCCACGCCACTGGAAGAGGTGAACGGATAAGTAGTTACAATTATGGCATTCGGTGAAAACGCGCGAGTGGATTCGAGAGGGGACTCGCCTGCCTTCAAACTGACACCATCTGTTTTGGGGTTGGCAACGGCCGGTTGGATATCGACCCCGCCCGGTGACGGCGCCTGCATTGACGCAGTGCCGCCAAGGATCCCGATTCCGATTAAGACCGCTGTTAAGAGAGCAAGCTGCCTTTGTGCTGCATGCAGTGCGAGCCGGAAGTTTACGGGTATCTTCATGAGTACCTCCGCCGGGCCGGATGTGATCAGTTCAGAAACGTTGCTAATGCCGTGATCAGTGTGTAATTACAACCGCCCAATGCTCGGAGGTACTCGGAATTCCCTTTCGAGAACGCCAGTGAGATGAAGGCCATGTGATCGGAGAGAATGAAATGCCCCTAATCGGTGTGTAACATGAGAGGCGCCAGGAGGTTGGTGACTGTAGCAGATGCAGGCTCCCTTCCCGCATTACTGAAGTAAGTGAGAAGGTATTACTACTTGAGACTTAAAGTCAACGAATATTCGACAAGACATTGCGCGAACTCGGAGCGCGCACTTCATGCGATGGGAGTAATTGGTCAGACTCAACTAGCGCCGTTAGCCGTGCAGAAGGTATAGGGTGAAGCACGCAGCGGAGCGAAGTGCTTAACCCCTGGATTGTCGACTCATCTGTTCAATGCCCATGGTGAAGTTCTAGGCGACAGTTTGAACGACCCATTCGGGTATAAGGGACAGTTTGGTTACTACACCGACAATGAGACGGGACTTCAGCTTTTGACACATCGCAATTACGATCCAGTGAGGGGAAGATTTTGATCCGCGATCCTATTGGCTCGCAGTCGGTGGATGGTTCATACCTGGCCTACAAAGAAGCGTCCATTTGCTGAGATTCATCGAGTGCCACTGTGATCATAGGCTGGACATGAACGAATCCACCAACTGCGGAGACTCTTATGAAAATAGAATTCCGAATCAGCTCAAATTGACCATGACGTTCTATTTTCATTCGCGGTGGCGAATCAAGATTCATGACTTACTGTGTCAAAACTCTGAAGAATCTGCAGTCGCGACTGGACAACTCAAGCCGAGTGAATTCGCAGGTCGGGAAGGGGGCAGTCGTTAGTTTGAAGGTTCGCTAAGTTCAAGGCGCCCCCGCTCAAGCTTCCGAGGCTTCATCGTCGAATCAATCACTTAATGCAGCTAAACCCAGAGGCTTAACTGATAGGGATAAAGACTGGCATTCAAGCTTGAGCGGGGGCGCCTTGAACTTAGCGAACCTTCAAACTAACGACTGCCCCCTTCCCGACCTGCGAATTCACTCGGCTTGAATTGTCCAAATCCTCAGCTTCAAAGCTCCAAGGCATCCAGAGTTTTGACAGATAGGGAAGCGCGATTCCGAGTCATCAATGACGTAATAAGACTCGCTTCAAGAGATTTCTCCAACCGGCTCTTCTTGTTCTTGGCCGCAGTTACCGTAACCAAAGGCTTTTTAACATTCGGCTTTGCTCAGACCGCTGGATTCGCGTCGCAAGAAAGGAAATTCGAGACCAAACAATTTAGAGATGAGCACACTCTGTCGCCCCTGCGGGGCTCGTTATTTCTTACGTGAGTGATCCAGGGGTTACGCATTCCGCGGCGCTGCGTGCTCCACCCCTGGCTATCTTATGCCGCGCCTGCGGCGCTGGCTGAGTCTGCGAGGTTACCATGGGGACAACACGTCGACTGACTTCAGCAATCTGACCGTACCTCGATCAGCATTTACGGTTCGTCTGTTAATGGCCTCGACGGAACGACTAAGTACAGCTATGACGCAAAAGATCAACTTACTCAGGAAAACTCGACGCTTAACGGCAGCTTCACCGATAACTTTGCGTACGACCCTGCCGGAAACCCGACCAGCTTCAAAGGCGTAACCAAGACCTACAATTCAAACAATCAGCAAACTGCTATTGGCTTCACTCATGACAATAACGGCAATCCGACAACTTATGGCGGTACAATGCTGACGTTTGATCCTGAAAACCGAATGACAGCCTATGGCAGCGTTATGACCGCTGGTTATAACGGGGACGGCTTGCGTGCGTGGAAGCAAACCTCAAGTGGCAGAACTTACTTCCTTTACGACGGGGTGGTTCCGGTCGTCGAGCTTGATGCCGCAGGCTTGATCATATCGACCAATACTTTCGGAGCGGCCGGGCTGATATCTCGGCGCAGTGATGGTAGAAGTGCATTTTACACCTTCGACTCAGAGGGCAATGTTTCTCAGCGCTTGGATGACAGGGGTGACGCATTGTCGACTCATCTGTTCAATGCCCATGGTGAAGTTCTGGGCGACAGTTTGAACGATCCATTCGGGTATAAGGGACAGTTCGGTTACTACTCGGATAATGAAACCGGGCTGCAACTCTTGACTCACCGTTACTATGATCCCTCGCGCGGCAGATTCTTGACACGGGACCCCATAAGCTATGGTGGAGGCATCAATTTGTATTCGTATGTGGCAAATAATGCCATCAACTCAATTGACCCCTTTGGTCTAACGCGTCTCAAATTCTATATCTCTACAGGCACCTTGGTTGTAATCACCAACGAAGGATATCGTTATTACATTAGGGCGACGTCAGGAAAGGGAGACGCTACGAACGACCCCAGGCGCACCCGCGGAAGCATTCATAGGATCGATACCGGAGGGTCAGTACTCCATTGACATGAAGGATTTCACGGACCCAGGTTACATCGGAGATATTATCAGAACCTTCGCACCACGCAGTTTGAGAAACCCACGACCTGCCGATTGGGGCGATTGGCGAGTGCCAATAATGCCGCGACCTTGGAATAGGGCGAAGGGTCGTAATAACTTTTTCTTGCATGGTGGTATGTTCCAAGGCTCGGCTGGCTGTATCGACATCGGAGGTGGACTCCATGGTGACGCAACAACAGACTTCGTCAGAGATGAACTGCAAAGAGATCCAGACGGAATCATTGAACTCGACGTCTTTCCGTCTTAAAGTTAGAGTTCGAGAAACAAGTGAGGATCGTACGATGAATTATCGAACCGCTCATTTACCAAGTTTAATTAGGTTGCGAGTCTTTGGTGGCTCATTATGTGTTTGCTTGGCACTCTTAAGTGGGTGCCAAGGTGTGAAGCTAACGAGTTCAAATCAGTCTTCACCGGAAGACGCTCTGGAACGTTTCTATACTAGTAAAGGTCCAGAAGACACACTTATGGATCCCCTCATCATAGCTGGCGACAAGGTTGTTCCTATTGTTCTGAAGGAAGTCAAAAACAAGAAAATGCCGAGAAGACGTTATGCGATTCGGTTTTTAGGTAATGGTTCCTATTCAGATGCTATGCCCGTCTTAAGGAGCATACTCCAGGATTCCGGAGAAGAAGATTATTTCCGAGGTGACGCGCTGATTTCGATTAACTTGATCGATGAATCTTTAGGCCGAGAATTTGCTCAGAAATCTATAAATGAGCGAAACAATCTCGGAGACGTTTCACACCAAGTGCTTTCAGGATATCCGGAGATTAGAAAGAGAAGAAGTTACTTAGATGCTATTGCTGGACATCACGAATAAAACACTGAGGCTTCACAGGTTATGGCGTGTTTAGCTTTGGCAATGCCGATCCAAACCGAGAAGGTGGAAATATCATAGGAGTAGCCTCAAGGAATATACCTTCAGGGAGTTGCCGCAGAAACACAACGATCCCGCCAAGGTTTCCAGTGAAGGAACTTGATCTTCCGGCAACTCGCCTCTCAATTCTCCGATGAGACATCACCATGCCTAACATACAACCTAATAACGAAAATCATGAGAAGAAAGCGAGTTGGGTTAATCATTATCGCAGCGATCACTTCGGGGTTGGCCGTAATGATCTTCCTGGGACGCGTAAATTGGCGAAGCTACAAGGCCTTGGCAAAGAGAGGAATCGCAACGCAGGGTCAGATAACAGCCAAGGAACCAGAGAACCACATGTCAATTCGCTATTCGTACCTCGTGGGAGCGGAAACATTCAGCGGCTTAGAAAGCGTGGGAAACAGCATAGGCTCGCTAAACGTTGGTGATAAGGTCACGGTCTTCTACCTGCCAACTAATCCAGCGCTTAGCTGTTTTTGCGATCCGGATTACAAATTGAAATCCGAGACGGTGACAATTCTGCTTGCCGGTTTTTCAACGTCATTCGTGGTGATGTTTGTACTCTATAGAAAGCTCCGGTTCTCAGAAAGAGTACCTCGAGCCGCTCAAGCTGAGCGCGATTGATTACGACCAACGCTATGTTGGTGACTGAGCACACTCTGTTGCCCCTGCGGGGCTCGTTGTTGTTGACCCGCGCCTGCGTCGCTGGTTGGTCGGTGGGGAGTATTGTCCTACCGCCCGCAGTCGCGGTTGCTGCGACTCACGATCATGCTGAATCGTCGCTGATATTCGGCAGAGGTAATGAATGCGCACACCATGCTGCGGTAATTTCCGGGCGCATGGTTGTTCAAGACATCGAGCCAGAATTCATACCCGGCGTCATCAGGATCCCGACGCAAGTAAGCAAAATACTCGGTCAGCACGAAAGCAGAGTTATATTCCGCTCGACTGAAAGCGGCCCCCTCGGTTATTGCTCTGAGGGCGCGGCTGCGGCTGTCGGCCAGACTCGAGCCCGAGTTGTAGCTGCTGATTAACTCCGCTCGCTCAGCTCCCAGGTCAATTCCGGAAGCTTGCTGCACGCTGCGAAGCAGTGCATCCACGAACGATTCTGCCGTGAGGTTGGCCTGGTATCTCGCGAGGAATTCGGGTCGCCCGACGAAAGCTTCCGCAAGTCTTTGCTTCGAAACCTCGAGATTTGGTCCATCAACTATCTGGCCCCGGTCGCTTGAGAATTCCTGATATAACGGTCGCCGGCCTAACCCTCCTTTATATAGGCCATAAAGATACGAACCCGTACGCTGAAACTCCGCCTCAATAAAGAACGCGGCAGCTACTTCCTGGCGGCGGCTGTTGACACAAGCAGTGTTGGGACCACAAGCGAGAATCTGATTGCTCCAGTAGTTGAAACCACCTTCATCCGGCTCGCGCCCGAGGACATCCACGTACTGCTGCCGCACAAAGTATTCTGTTGTATCCAAAGGATTGGCTGCCTCACCCAGTAGCGAAGCCGTGAACGCTGCTTCAGTCTCCTCGCTCAACTGGCTGAACAATCGGTTCGCGGGAGTGAAACTGAAGTTAGCTCGCGCCGGAGTAACGGTGTAGAACCCGTTGATCTCCACGCCTTCGAAACGGTAGTTACCGCTTTCGTCGGTAATCGTTTTGCGCGTTTGACTGCCGGCGAGGTTCACCACAGTTCCAGGAACCGGAGTTCCCCCCGACGTTGTGATTCGCCCGGTAATGATCCCGGCTGCCGCAGTCGGGATACCGCGACTGATCGAAAGCAGGTAATCACCCGCACCGGTGGCCCCGCTCGAGGTGGTTCCGATTGAAACTCTGGCGAAATAGGTACCCCCGGTGGTAACTCTGAAAGCCAAACCTTCGGCCGGCGAATTTGGCGTTGTAGCAGTGAGCGAGCCCGCGCCGGACGTCGTATTTGACGTCGAGCCACCGTCGTTGACTGTTATGAGCACGGTGCTGCCATCGGTCCCGATCAGTTCAAGCTTTCCATTGATCGGCGTGTTATCGCGACAGGGATCTCCATCAAGACTGATGAACACAACCTGGCCTGCCGAAGCCGTGAACGAGAAGACATCCAAATCCGTCGACGGGGCCGGCCCCGCGAGGGAGCCAGAGAAATAGTTATTCACAGCCTGATCTGCCTGAGCCGGAGTATTGTTTGGCTCACTTTCGGCCATGGCAGAGGTGGTAACCGAGCCACATGATGGTAGAGGATTCGCACCCGGCGGTTGAACGGTGTAGTAAAGGCGGTAAGGTTCGGCAGCTGCCGCCGCTAAAAAATTATTTACCCGCAGAAACACCGGGCCGGCACTCGAAACGGGCGTCCCTCCAATAGCCGGACTCAGTGTGCTGAAGAGTACATCCGCATTGAGATCGTCGTATTCGAGCGTGTCGACCGTCGTCGTTACCCGCATATCGAAATCGGTTGAGTTGGAGGCCTCCCCGTCAACCAATGCGAAAACGCGAGACCCGGCACCCGGGCTTCCCAATGAATAAAAGTCAACATCTCCAGCCGGAGTGATTGATCCTTCGATTCCGAAGGCCTGAGAACCAAACGAGTTGGCCGTAGCCGGAGTATTGTTCGCTTCGGTCTCCCTCACACAAGTACTGGCCTCAATTACAAACGGGGTTCCCGCGAAAGTCGTTTCATCGTTATTGTCATCAACGAAGATGAAGATCTGCTGACCATTGGTAAGAGGCACACACATGAGCTCTTCGGATGTACTTCCGGCTGCACGATTGGAAGCGGCAAATGCCGGCCCACTAATGTTGTTGCAGGCAATATTGACGGGAGTACCCGGCGTCGCTGCGGGGCAACTGTTACTTGCATACATTACGAGGTTCGCGGCAGCGCTGTAGTTTGTCACCTTGAACGAATAGGTGTTGGCCGATGTGGCAGTGAAAGAATAGACCACCTCTCGACCAACAGTGGATGAGGAGGTCTGACCTATACCGGTGAAACAAGACGCCCCCGTCAGTTGATAGTCGTTGAAGGCAGCGAAAGTAGTTCCGGCAAGAGGTGCGTTGAGGGCCAGAGTTGTCGCTCCCGCGCACGTGTCATTCGCGGGCGAGGGTGTTTGATTGATTCGCAATTGCACCGAGGTGTTGCCGGGGAGCGGAGGCGTCACATCGAATTGCCAGACGAGAATGAAATAGGTAGTTCCGCCGTTGAGCCTCACATTAGAGATCACCGATTGCAGATCCTCAGCAGCGCAGCCGTCATCATCACAAGCTACCGGCACCTCGGTGAAGGTTCCTCCACAGGTACCGCTCGACGAGGTGTAAATAGCGATTACGGTGTCGTCCACGGTGGAGGCTGTACCATCACTGCTGCAAGAGGAAACATCGTAGCTCGCGGTGGTCGTCGGCGTGAAACGATACCAAATGCTGCGAGAAACGGAGGGTTGGCACGAGGGTAATGGCGGATCGTTGGTTGTGGTTGCGTCTGTGATATCCGCAGTTACGGCAGTGAAGAGAGGAAAAGGACCGCTTCCTGAAATAACCTCCGCGCCGGCGCACAAATCGTTTGGCGGCGCTACAAGCGGGCCGCTTTGTAAGCCGGCATTCAAAGCCGCTGCGCGACGTCGCTTCTCAAGCAACTGCACCTTCAGATCAGGCACTCTAACTGGCGAGGCTGCCGCTTCACTCTTTAGATTCTCAATTGAAAGTGCTGAGGCAAAGTGCACCATCCCACTCGAGTCCATCGCTGAGCCAGAAGGAGAGGCAACCTGCGCGTTCATCTGGGTAAGACCCTCGTAGCGTTCTCCCTGCGCGGCGGTTCTGTGACGCTTCATCGGCACAGCCAGCGCCGCCAGGAGAATTGCCAGGACGCTGCCAAACAACAAGCCGCGAGAACCTAACTTGTGTAGCCGCGAGGGGGTCATTAATTACCTCCGGGTATTAGAACTAAAGAGCCTATCTTCGGAGCAGTCGAGTCTATCTGAGCACGGTTGAACGTTGATGGAGATTACGCCGCAGGTCTTGTCAGAACAAAAACACGCCGCGAGAGTCAAAGCGTGTGGTTGTCTGAACTTAGAATCGTAACGATTCGCAAAGTACTACAGATGAAGAAATAGAGTCAACGAATTCAACTATCAGGTGGTGCTCCATTAACGTATTGCGAGAAGGGGACCGTTCGAAGGCAATGAGGTCAGCACCTCGCGGTAGAGATTGTGTGGCAAGTCAGTCGAGTGAGGAAGGACACCAACATGATCGCCACTCAATACAGTACCGCGCCAGAATGTCCGACATGCTTCAGCTTGTCGTCAAGACGTCCAACAATCAAGCATGATTCTACGCGTTACGTCGTACATTGAGTGTTGCCAATCTTGACGACAAGCTGAAGCATGTCGGACATTTTGGCGCGGTACTCTGTTAGCGGGTAAGTAGACTACTGCGTCGAAAGCAACTTTAATGCAATAATGTCTCTGCTTTCCCGTGCTCAAAAACTGAATCTCTGAGGATGCTTATGAACCGCTTGCTCGTTGCAGTTTCTATAACTTTGTTTGCTTTGACTTCAGTTGTGGTTTCCCAGACTCGTGACTATTCAGTGGAAGAACTGCTGAAGGTCCGCCGGGTCGGGGATCCGCAGGTGGCTCCTAATGGCAAGCGCATAGCCTTTACTGTCGGCGATGTGAATCTTGAGGCAAATCGGGTTGTTACTCAGATCTACGTGGTCTCGATTGACGGTGGTGAGGTAAAGCGATTGACCAGCAGCGACCAGTCAGCTACGTCGCCGCGGTGGTCGCCCGATGGAAAAAAGATCGCCTACACCACCGCCGGACAACTCTGGATCATGGACGATGATGGCGACCATAAGGACCAGATCACGAGAATCTCAACAGACGCCGCCGCCCCGGTGTGGTCGCCGGATGGCAAATGGATCGCGTTCACCTCAGACGTTCACCCCGAGTGTCGAGACGATGACTGCAACAAACGCAAGGATGAACAGGCCGAGAAAAGTAAGGTCAAAGCCCACGTCACCGACAGGCTGCTCTTTCGCCATTGGAACGAATGGCGCGACGTAAAGCGGACGCACGTCTTCCTGATATCGAGCAAAGGCGGGACAGCGCGCGATCTGACCCCGGGAGATTTCGACTCTCCGCCTTACGCCGCGGCTACGGGAACTGACTACGCGTTTTCGCCGGATTCGAAAGAGCTGGCCTATATTCGCAATCCCGACCAAGTTGAGGCGGTCTCGACCAATAGCGATATTTACCTCGTACCGACCACCGGCGGCGCTGCTCGCAGTATCACTGCAAACAATCGTGGCTATGATGTTGGACCAGTCTATTCGCGAGATGGGAAGTACCTCGCCTATCGATCGCAGGCAACAGCGGGCTTTGAAGCCGACCGTTGGCGTCTGCTCACCTACAATCGCGACAGGGGTACGACCGCGGAGGTCACGCGAGGATTCGATCTCCAGGTTGAAGAGGTCGTAGTCTCACCGGAAGGAGACTACGCTTACTTCACTGCTAACGAGCGCGGCAAGACGCCGATCTATAAAGTATCGCTCGCCGGGGGCGCCCCTCAAAAAATCGTTCCGGACGTCTCCGCCACCAATCTCCAGTTGACTGCCAATGGCCGAGCACTGGTCTTTCTCAATAGTTCGATGACCAAGCCAGCCGAGATCTATCGGGCCAAACTGGACGGCAGCGGGATGAGCGAAATCACGAGCTTGAACCGCGACCTGATGGCTAGAGCCAACCTGAAGCCGGCTGAGGAAATCGAATGGACCGGCGCGCTCGGCCGAAAGATCCACGGATTTATTATTAAGCCTCAAGATTTTGATCCTACCAGGAAGTATCCGCTGCTGGTCTTGATACACGGAGGTCCGCAGGGCGCCTGGAATGACAACTGGGGATTCCGCTGGAACCCGCAAGTATTCGCGAATTCGGGCTACGTAGTTTTCGCGCCAAATCCGCGCGGCTCTACCGGCTACGGTCAACAGTTTGTGAATGAGATCAGCGGCGATTGGGGCGGCAAGGCCTACACCGACATCATGAATGGTGTTGCGGATGTGCTGCGCCGGAATTCCTTCATTGACAGAAATCGGATCGGAGCGGCCGGTGCGAGCTATGGCGGCTACATGATCAACTGGATCGAGGGCCACAATAACGATCCTCGTTTTCAGTTCAAGGTACTGGTTTCACACGATGGCGTTTACAACCTTGCCAGTATGTATGGCGCTACTGAAGAACTGTGGTTCACCGATTGGGAATTCAAAGGAACGCCATGGACCAACCCGGCAATGTATCAGCGCTGGTCGCCCAGCAATTTTGTCAAGAACTTCAAGACGCCGATTCTGATTATTCACAACGAGCTGGATTATCGCGTCCCGTTCGGTGAAGGGTTGCAATTGTTCACGGCCGCGCAACGGATGGGAGTGCCATCAAAGTTGCTGGTTTTTCCGGACGAAGGACACTGGGTCCTCAAACCTCAAAATTCTCAGGTCTGGCATCACACGGTGCTCGATTGGTTGGATAAATATCTTAAGTAGGGGAAGAATCATTTTCCATTTTCCATTTTCCATTCGCGAATTCATCGTTCGTGTGATTTCGTGGATCGATTTCGTGTGATTTCGTGGAGCTAACCGACATTGAGCGCCTTGCCGCGCGCGAGCGTCCGGAAGGGCGGCCGATTATGCACCAAGCCTGGGGCAAACTACTCTTCATGCATTGGCGCATTGAAGCGAGGGTGCTGCGACCGTTGATTCCCAAACGTTTGGAGATTGATACGTTCGACGGTTCGGCATGGATCGCCATCACCCCTTTCACCATGTGGGACATTCGGGCGCTTCCGCCTTTCCTTCCCGCCATTCCCGGACTCAGCTCGATGCATGAAATGAATGTTCGCACGTATGTTCATAAAGATCGTGTACCCGGCGTTTGGTTTTTCTCACTCGACGCGAACAGCGCGGCTGCCGTATTGGCGGCGCGTACTTTCTTTTTCCTGCCCTACTATCACGCGGAGATGGAGCTGGACCAGGATGGGAACAAAATCAAATACTCATCCGTGCGCAGTGACGACCCACCGGCGGAGCTTCAGGCGACCTGGACGATTGGTGAAAGACTTCCCTTTTCTCATCCCGGCTCGCTGGAGTTCTTTCTCACCGAGCGCTATTGCCTGTATAGCGAGCGAGGAGGAAATCTTTATCGTGGGCGGATTCATCACGAGCCCTGGCCACTGCAAGAAGCGGCGCTGACATTCTTCAACTCGACCATGATCGAATCGCAGGGACTGCCGACTCCGAAAGATGCTCCGCTGCTTCACTACTGTGAAGAGATCAAAGTAGATATCTGGCCGCTGGAGGGAGTCGGGAGATGAGGATACGCTACAACAAAACGAATTTCGTGTATTTTTGTTTTCGATTTTCATGTAATTTCGTGGATCGTTATTGATGCACCTAGGCCGGATCCACGAAATCGCACGAAACCAAAACCAAACCACACGAAGTTGAATTCGCTAATGGAAAATGAGAAATTCTGATCCGTGTCATCCGCGTTAATCTATGGCTAAATTCCCTTAGGCGGCCAAATCACTCCGCACGCTCGAGGGGTGGTACCACCGCTACAAAATCATCTACAAAGCGGCGCGCGTACTGATCCAGAAGCTCTTTTACCCGGCCGAGATCTGGTGACGTAACGATCAAACCGGCGTGGTGTCGTTTCTTTACGCGGTACACAATCTCCGGATCAAGATAACCGGTAGTATCAGGGTGTTCCTGGCGGGCCAGCGATAAAATTATGCCGGCGTAATTGTTGCGCGGCGGCCGGAGCTTCTTTGCCGTCCGATCCTGCGAGAGTTCAATTCTGGCCCACTCGCGCCAGAGGTTCACGCCCGAGGCCGCTTCCAAAACTTCGGCGATATAAGCGCCGCCCACGCGCGCGGCAATTTCGAGAAAATAGAAGCCGCCATCCTCAACGCTCCTGATGAATTCAGCGTGTGCTGCACCTTTAATCAACCCAAGCGCCTTAATCAGCCTGTCATTCGCCGCGAAAAGTTGCCTCTCGTCATTCGAACCGCGCGCAACTGTAGCTGAAATGTAGGCCCCGCCTCGATGAGCGACATCCATTGGGGGCCGTCCATATTGATTGGCTCCCGCAAAGATCACTCTGCCATTATTGACCAGCGAGTCAACGTGGAACACTTCGCCGCCAACAAACCGTGCGAGCAAATGATGAGCAGATCTCTGGCGCAGACGCTCGCGGCTGTCAAGCTCCTCGATTGCACGCCAGACCTCGGCGGGTTCAGCCACCTTTCGTATTCCGATTGCTGAGACATCCGAACGTGGCTTGATCACCCAGGGAGGCGGAACGCTCTCCATAAAATCGCGGATTTCGGCGTGATTGATTAGCGGTACGAATTCCGGCGCTTTGACTCCGGCGTTGCCGGCCACAATCGCCATCAACATTTTGTCGCGAAAGCCGCGGGCGGTTGCGAGCGACATTCCCGGCAAATGAAGATGCTCGCGTATCAGGGCCGCTGTTACCACATCAAATTCTTCGAGGGCAACCACTAGATCAAGTTTCCGGTCCCTTGCGAGGTGGGCGGCAAGATGAATGAAGAGATCAGGATCCGCGTCGTTGGGCAGCGCAATGACATCGTCCAGGCTATCGCGCGGCCAATCCTCGGTGAGCATCTTTTCTTTCGTAACGAGTACGACATGGCAGCCCAGGCTCTTGCACTCACGAATAAACTCGCCGCCTTTGAAGTACGTGGCCAGGCACACGACATTAAGCGGGCGTTTTTGCGAATCTGTCATCGGAAGGACTGAAATTTTGTTTTAGCTGGATCGTTCAAACTATAAACCTTTGCAGTAACGTCGTCACCTGATATTGTGGCACTCACTGTGCTTCGTGTAATTTCGTGGATTGTTTGTGTGCACGGAGAAGACGATCCACGAAATCACACGAAAAACGGCGGGAAATCAGTCAACAACCAGTGACTCTTTCTTAGATTAGTACCGCTGCCACTCAACTATGATCTTCCGCAGCCCCTACCCAGAAGTTGACGTACCAGACATCCCACTAACCACCTTTGTGCTGCAACGGGCTGCCGAGCTGGGCGACAAACCCGCGCTCATAGATTCATCAACTGGACGGACCATTAGCTATTCCCAGTTGGCGGAATCAATCAACCAGGTGGCGTCAAGCCTGGCCCGGAGAGGCTTTCACAAGAACGATGTACTCGGCATCTTGAGTCCAAATGTGCCGGAATATGCCATCGCCTTTCATGCGGTTGCATCTCTCGGGGGAATTGTCACACCCATTAATCCACTCTACACCGCTCATGAAATCGCTTTGCAGTTGAACGACGCGGGCGCAAGTTTGTTGATAACCAGTCCCGCTTTCATCGACAAGGCCCGCGAAGCAGCCCACGACTCAAGGGTCGAGGAATTGTTTGTCTTTGGCGAAAGCGATGACGCCACTCCATTTGCTTCGCTACTTCAGGGAAATGGCCTGGTACCACCGGTCGAAATCAATCCGCGCGAAGATCTCGTCGTGCTCCCATACTCGAGCGGCACCACGGGTCTGCCGAAGGGAGTGATGCTGACCCATCACAATCTGGTGGCAAACCTCTGCCAGATGGACGGGTTGGAATACTTCTGCGAAACGGACACACTAATTTGCGTCCTGCCGCTTTTTCACATTTACGGACTGGTCGTCGTCCTTAACAAGGGGCTGCAAATGGGCGCAACGATTGTGACAATGCCGCGCTTTGAGCTGGAAGACTTCTTACGAGCGGCAAGGGACTACGGGGTGAGTCTGGCCCATCTTGTTCCGCCCATTGTTCTGGCGCTGAGTAAAAATCCGATCGTCGACAACTACCAACTACCAAAGCTGAGAACAATTTTTTCAGGCGCCGCGCCCCTGGGCGAAGAGCTTACGCGAGCTTGCATGCAGCGGCTCAACTGCAATATCCGTCAAGGTTACGGCATGACCGAAACAAGCCCGGTGACTCACTCGTCGCCCTCCAGTCCAGAACAGACAAAGTTTGGTTCCGTCGGCGTGCCCGCTCCGAACACCGAGTGCAAAATCCTTGATCTAACAACCGCCGCTGCCCTTGGGCCACGGCAAGAAGGGGAACTCTGTGTTCGTGGTCCACAAGTCATGAAAGGTTACCTCAACCGCGCTGAAGCCACGGCCCAGACAATCGATAGCGACGGCTGGCTGCACACCGGGGATATCGCATTTGCGGATGAGGACGGCCATTTCTTCATTGTGGACCGTGCCAAGGAGTTGATTAAGTACAAAGGTTTTCAGGTGCCGCCGGCTGAGCTCGAAGCCATCCTGTTAACCCATCCGTGCGTTGCTGATGCAGCAGTGATTCCCTGTCCGGACGATGAAGCGGGGGAACTGCCCAAGGCGTTCATCGTTCTGCGGGCGCCCGCGCGTGCCGAAGCTATTCTGGAATTCGTTTCAGAGCGAGTCGCGCCCTACAAGAAGGTTCGGTTTGTTGAGTTTATCGATAAGATTCCGAAATCCGCGTCCGGAAAGATTCTGCGTCGAGTTCTGGTTGAGCGCGAACGGGCTCGCACGCAGCCCCAGTGAAAGAATCTTCACAATTAATTCTCTTGACAGCTTCTCAGCGGCAGGACTAGAGTCCCCTTCAATCCCGTTGCTGAGAAACCTCAAGTTATCCCCAGACTTGAGCTGCCGCTAGTGAGAATCTCTACCCTCTTCAAGTAGGAAACACTCGATCGGTTTACTACTTGTTGCGAAGCGCAACGGCAGAACACCCCCCCAACAATCAACGCCGGTATCCTCGAGGAGCAGACAGTATGTCTCGTCCACACATCATTGAACCGAGATTCAGAATGATTGCGCTCGCGATTCTGATAGGGTTTACATTAACGGCAAGTCTTTCCGGAAAGCTCATCTCAAATTCTACTAACGTTGTTCATTCGCAAACCATCCAGGATCCGGTCAGACCGGAATTCACTCCGCATCCGCTTGCTTACCGTGTAACAAATCTGGTTTCGGATCTGCCGGGCGTTGCCTTTATCCAGGACCCGTTGGTTGTAAATCCCTGGGGCATCGCCATGACGGCGACCAGCCCTTTCTGGCTGGCAAATAACGGTACCAGCACCTCGAGCCTTTACCGGGGAGATGTAAACAGCATTGTTTTTTTCAAGCAGCCAGGAGTGCCCTCGATCACTATTCCGGGGATGTTTCCTACCGGCACTGTGGCAAACGGTACGGCCGATTTCGTTGTGACTTCCGGTGCGGCCAGTGGACCAGCGCGCTTTATCTTCGCATCCCAGACGGGAAATATTAGCGGCTGGAACCCAGGAGTACCGGCGGGCGGATCGACCACCGCAATCATCGCGCGCACCGTTTCCGGCCATGTATATACAGGTCTCGCCATCGGCAACAATGGGGTCGGAAATTTCCTTTATGCGGCCGACTTTGCCAACGGGAAGATCGATGTCTTCGATGGCACCTACACACTTCAAAGCGCGGGATTTCCGTTCATCGATCCGACGATTCCTAATGTACCGGGTAACATCTATCACCCATTTAACATACAGAACATCGGGGGCATGCTTTATGTCGAGTACGCCAAAGTTGGCCCGGGCGGCGATGAAGAGATTGGCCCAGGGAATGGTTTCGTGCGCCGGTTCAATACCAACGGTGTGCGCGACCTCACGTTCGGCATCGACAATGGCCCTCTCAATGCACCATGGGGAGTGGTCGTGGCGCCCGCCAGTTTTGGTGTTTTTGGCAGCGCCCTGTTAGTAGGAAACTTCGGTGAAGGTGGCCCCAGCATTAACGCTTTTAATCCGACCAACGGAGCATTTCTCGATTCGCTGAGTGACGACAGCGGCATGCCTCTGGAGATTGATGAGCTCTGGGGAATCGTCTTTGGGAACGGCGCTACTGGCGGAAATCAAAACACCCTCTATTTTGCCGCCGGTACCGCAGAAGAGGAACACGGCTTGTTTGGTTCGGTGAACCCCGTGCCCACGGCAGCCACGAGCACAGTCCAGTTCAGTTCGGACCAATACACCATTGGCGAAGGAAACGGCAGCATCAATGTCACAGTCACGAGGAGCGGGGATGTCACTGGAACATCTACAGTGAACATTGCCACATTTGACGAGAGCCAAACGGGTCATGCGTCGCAGAAATCCGACTATGAAATTGCCCTCAACGCGCTTACCTTCAAGCCGGGAGAATCCAGTAAGACTCTGACTATCCTGTTGGTAGACGATCTGTTCGTCGAAGGTGACGAGAAAATTAATCTCACCCTGAGTAATCCAACCGGGACCGGGATGGGGTCACCCAGCAGTGCCGAGGTAACGGTAATCGACAATGACAGTGCGCCACCGACAACCAGCCCGCTGGACAATAATTCGTTCTTCGTCCGGCAACAATATCTGGACTTTCTGGGGCGGGAGGCGGATCCAGGTGGCTTGTCTTATTGGACCAGTCAAATAGATGTCTGCGGCACAAACGCAGCTTGTCTTACAAATCGCAGAAACGCAGTCTCGTTCGCCTTTTTCGTCGAACAGGAGTTTCAGCGTACGAGGCTCTTTACTATCCTGGTGACTCGCGCGGCGTTTGGACGCGACCCCTTGTACGGCGAAAACGCTCTGGATCGTTCACTTATCGGCGACGGCACTGACGGCGATCGCTCCGCCTTTGTAAACCAGTTTGTCAATCGCAACGAATTTCGAGCCACGCTCGACGCACTAACCAATGCGCAGTATGTCGACCGATTACTTGCAAATGCCAATCTTGTCGGCACAAAACTGTTTACCGCGAATCTCTCCGGCGCACAGGAAGTGCCGCCAAATTCCTCAACAGCCACGGGCAGAAGTTCGGTTGTTTTGAACGCGGCGGAGACAGGCGCCGCCGTCAACTTGAGTTTTTCCGGTCTGACTTCCGCCCAGACAGCCGCCCATATTCATGGCCCAGCCGATCCAGGGGTGAATGCGCCGATACTATTTCCATTACCTAACGGTCAGGTAAGCAATTTCCTGATAACTCTGACTGCCGCTCAGGTTACCGATCTGAAAGCAGGCAAACATTACATCAATGTCCACTCCACGAACTTTCCTAACGGCGAGATTCGTGGCCAGTATGCTCAGGTCAGAGATCGCGACGATCTCGTAGCCAAATTGAACGCCGCAACATTGACACGGGCTCAGGTGCTGCGCATCATTGCGGAGAGCGACGACTTTGCCCTGGCTCAAATGAATCGGGCCTTTATTCTGGCAGAGTATTTTGGTTATCTGCGGCGCGACCCTGATCAAGGTGGCTTTGATTTCTGGTTAAATAACCTGAACACCATTGGCACCAAACAAGGAATGGTATGCGCCTTTCTTACGTCGCTTGAGTATCAACAGAGGTTCGGGATCGCAACGCATGCGAATTCCGACTGCGCGGCATTAACACCGTAGTCTTGAACCAACTGCCCCAGGTGATCACAATGAAGCCTAACCCCCCTCAACACAGTCAATGCGGCCGGGTACAAACGCTCATGCGCTTGTCCCTGGCCGCTTTTGTCCTTCTCGCTGGTTCCGTTTCGGTCGCGGCCCAGGCAAATGCAACGACTGCCGAGTGGGTCATGCTGAGTCCGGAAGGCGAGGAGTTTTCAATTTCGATGCCTCGGGAATCCACGAGCGACGCAGGCGAGCAGACATACCACAAGATGGTGTTGAAGACTCGGTTATACCTGGCTGCACAAAAGTCCGGACCGGTGCTGGCAGTTGCATCACTCAGTGGGATCAAATCAAACCCCGCACTTTACACAGAGTTTCAGCGAATGAATTCTTACGTCGACGCTTTCAAGGATTGGTTTCCGGAAAAAATAGGCCGCAAAGCCGCCGTGCCCAAGCTTGTGCTGCTCGGCAGCAAGACCCTCAACGGAAATGAAGGTCGTGAGTATCGCATGACCATTGGTGATCTCAGCGGCATCGTCGAGGTTTATGCCACGAGAAAGCGCTTTTACGCAGTCGCAGTGCTCAATACAAAGAAGGACCAAGAGCTTCAAGAGCGTTTTCTGAGTTCTTTCGTCTTGCCCGAAAAGAGTGGTGAACCGACGAGCACTATGGCTCGACAGCCGACCATGGAGGCGCCGACGGTCACGCCGGTTGCGCCCCAGGCCAATAAGCCAGCCACAGATGGTCAAAAAACTGAGCCGGGCGCAGAAGCGCCGAGTAACGAAACCAAACCAGGCGAGAATTCTGAAACGCAGAACACGCCGGGTAGTCAAAAGCGGGCCCCGATTAGCGGCGGCGTGCTAAACGGCAAAGCTTTATACCTGCCCAGACCCGATTACCCTGCCGAGGCTCAAGCGGCGAAAGCGAGCGGCACAGTGGTGATCCAGGTCACGATCGATGAGCAGGGAGCAGTGGTTTCTGCTCACGCTGTCTCGGGACACCCTTTGCTGCAAGCGGCTTGTGTAAGCGCGGCCCGCCAGGCGAGGTTCTCACCAACTACGCTCATGGGCGAGCCGGTAAAGGTCACCGGCGTCATTACCTACAACTTCGTACTGTAGCCGGTTCCCAGGTAAGCGTCGTTCAGCGCCATATACTCGGGCTGCAATTCCAACTCAGTCGAATAATTGTGAACAAAATCATCAAGCGCCTCGACTCGGTCCACCAGAAGCTGCTTGACACTGTTCTTGCTGTTGACCCGGATCGCTTTAAGCAGCGCCCCACCGAAAACGAATGGAGTGTTGCCGAGATCATCCATCACCTGCAGCTGGTGGAAGAGCGTGTGATCAGCGAAGTGGAAAAGGGGCTGGCCGGCCCACCGCAAAGAGCCGGTTTGTTAGCCCGATTTATTCCTCCCTCCATCGTCGCCTCGCGTCTGGTACGCGTGAAAGCCCCAAAGGCGGTCGTCCCCACCAGTTCACCAGAGAAACAAGAGGCGATCGATAACTTCGAGGCTACGAGGAAGCGATTGAAGGAACTTTGTGCCAAAGCGGGGCCACAGAGACTGGGGCAAATTGTGTTGAAGCATCCCTTTTTCGGAAGAATAGATGGAACCGCGGCGGTGTCCTTTGTCAGCTATCACGAGTTGAGGCACTACAAACAGATTCGGGAGGTGCTGCGGAAAGGCTGACTTTTTCTGTTCGTGTGTTTTCGTGGATCGTTCTATATTTCCAGGAGCAAAGAGATCCACGAAATCACACGAAAAGCTTCCATTAGCACGGCTCTGAATCCAACTTGAGGTCACAAATGTCATCCCAGGTCGCTGCTTACTGTCCAGCCTGGACCATTCCCGGTTATCTCGAAGTCCGCGATGGCCATCTTTCGATCAATGGCGCTAACGCCGTCGCCTTGATCCGAGATTACGGGTCTCCTTTGTTTGTTTTCTCTGGTCCACGCGTCCGCGCAAACATTGAACGACTCAAGAATGCTGCTCGGTCGGTCGATCGACCGATCAAGTTTTGCTACGCATCGAAGGCCAATTCAAATATGGCCGTGCTGAAAACAGTGCTCGACTCGGGCATCGATGTCGAAGTCAACAGTGGTGGCGAGCTTTTTAAGGCACTCCAAATCGGCTTTCATCCCCGTCAGATCATCTTCAACGGGACGAGTAAAACCGGCGAGGAGTTGGACCAGGCAGTCAGGGCAGGAATTTTCGCGATCAACGTCGATTCAATTTACGAGATCGGTCTGGTCGAGGAATCTGTGCGGCGCCTTCGAGCGGCCGGAGAAACGATTGCTCCGGCGCGTATCACTCTACGGCTTGTTCCGGAGATTGGGACTCGTTCCCATCTCGGATTGCAGACCGCCCTGCTAACCTCGAAGTTTGGAATCTCATCTTCAGAAGTGCTCGACGCTTTCCGGCGCGGGCTTGAACATCCCGACCTGGTCCATGTTTGCGGCGTTCACATCCACGTGGGCTCACAAACTCCCGACGTCGAGCCGTTTGCGGAAGCTTTTAAGAGCATGTGGGATCACCTGGTGACGATTCACCGCGAGACAGGCCATACGCTTGAACACATCAATCTTGGTGGCGGGATTCCGGTCAACTATCTACGCGATCGATCGCAAGCCAATGAGCTTCCCGAACATGAGCGGGAAATGCTGGGCGCCGATCTGGAACCAGCCGCAGTGTTTGCCGAAGCTCTGCGCGTTGCGCGCGAGTCTGCTCGCGATGCCGAGGCTGAACACCTGCTCGATCAGGTAACGATCTTGCTGGAGCCGGGAAGAAGCATTATTGCCGATGCGGGGCTCGTCTTGACAACGGTCAGAAATATTAAGCGGCGGCCCGAGACTGGTGATGTGTGGCTGCTTACTGACGCCGGCTACAACCTGATGCTCTCCATGAACAACTACAAATGGTACTACCACCTGATCTCAGCTTCACGGGCCGGTCAGCTACCTGACGTTGAGTACAAAGTCGCGGGACCGCTCTGCGATTCGGGCGACGTTTATTTTGATATCGAACGCGGCGGCCGGCTGCCCGACTATCGCAAACTCGCGGCGGGGGTCGAGCCAGGCGAAATCCTGGCGCTGCTCAACAGCGGCGCTTATTCACTGGCCCAGATGTTTCCCTATAATGGCCGGCCTCTGCCCGCGGCCGTCATGATCGACGATACTGGCAATGCTCAGCTAATTCGGCGAAGAGACACTTACGAAGATCTCCTATCGAACGATGTGTGGTAGATCGATCTATTGAGCGGTACTTAAGGTCGAAGACGATCCACGAATTAACACGAAATTAGTACGAATCAAATGCCTGGGTTCGTGTTATTTCGTGGATCCTCTTTGTTTTTCAGGGGCGCCACGATGGAAACGTGATCCAATGACGAATAAAAGGCAATCGGAACTTGTTCGCGGATTGGGCCCGGTTGCCGCAATCTCGATCAATGTCGGGAACATCATCGGCACCGGAGTATTCCTCAAGGCCCGGGTGATGACTTGTAACGTCGGCAGTCCCGGACGCGTGATCTTTGTCTGGATTGCCGCAGGCCTGCTCGCCCTGGCCGGCGCCTTAACCTATGCCGAACTGACAACCATGCGGCCGGAAGCCGGCGCCGAGTACGTCATCATGCGAGACGCTTACGGCCGGCGCTGGGGTTTCCTGTACGGTTGGACGCAGTTCATGATTTCGCGAACTGCATCCGCGGCTGCGCTCGCGGTGGGTTTTTCAATCTTTCTCAACGATCTTACGGCCGGCGCACTCAAGCAAGTGTTTTTTACAGTGAAGCTCCCTTATGGAATTGAGCTGCCGTTCGGCAAGCTGCAGATTGTAGCTCTCGTTACGCTTGCCTGTACCACCCTAATCAACTGCGCCGCCGTCAGCATGAGCGGTCACGTTGCTTCGTTCATCACTATTCTCAAGGTTCTGCTTGTGCTGGGTGTTGGTCTTGCTGCCTTCTTTTACCAGGGTGGTAGTTGGACCCACCTGAGCCTGGCGAATGCGGGCGGAAGCTGTGAAGGAGTGACCGTGCTGGGTGGCGGTTTCTCGGGATTTTTTGCCGCCATGCTTGGCGCGTTATGGGCTTACGATGGTTGGAACAATGTTTCTTTTATGGCCGGCGAAGTTAAGCATCCGGAACGTAATCTGCCCTTGGCCCTGATTGGCGGAATGCTGATCGTGATGGTCCTCTATGTGCTCGCAAACGTGAGCTATTACTACGTGCTCACACCGACTGAGGTCGCCAGTGTATCCGCAGCTTCCTCGGTGGCGGCCGAGGCGGCAAGACGTGTCGTCGGTCCGATGGCCGTGAGCCTGATGGCTGGGATCATGATGATTTCGTCCTGGGGTTCGCTGCAAACGTCGATTCTGGGGACGGCGCGCATCCCATACGCCATGGCTTTGGATGGTTTATCTCCTCAGAGTCTGTCGCGCGTCTCGCGACGCAGTTGTGTTCCAGTCATTTCGCTGGTGGTCCAGGCTTTCTGGGCAGCAGTGCTGGTACTCTCCGGGTCGTTCGATCAGCTGACTGACTTTGCGATTTTTGCCTTCTGGCTTTTCTACGGAATGATCACTGCGGCTGTATTTGTCTTTCGCCGCAAACTGGCGAATGAACATCGGCCCTATCGAACCCTGGGTTATCCGTTCGTTCCGGCGGTGTTTGTGCTGGTTACTGTCTGCTTGATTCTCTTCACTCTTAAGAATGCATTCGTTCAGTCAGTAATTGGGCTAATCATCATTGCTCTTGGCCTTCCCCTCTATTGGTATTTCGAACGCCGCAACCCGCGACAGTAAAGTATTTGACCACAGATAAACCGAGTAAATCCCATCAACGGCAGTTGGGGGATGGTTCAGATCCTTTCTACACAAGAGTGCCTCATTTTCTTTTGCGCGCGGAGCGCGTTGGTTTTTAAGAGGACGCATTGTAGACAGGATCTGAACCATCCACACACTTCCGTGTGTGGGATTAATCATGAAACTCTGGTGAACTCAACCACTTCTGAATCAAACCCGTTGTATACTCGCCACACGTTCCTGCATATGCGCTCGGCTGCCATAACTGATTGATTCCAGCCTCAATAAATACTTGCGGATACTTCTTCCATACAACGTGCTGGCCATTGTTCATCAGCAACAACGCACAGTGTTCAATGCTCATACTCGGGACAATTCGTACGATCATATGTATGTGATCGGGAACTATGCTTATCTGATCAATCGCAAAGCCATGCTTTGCCGCGACTCGAAACCAGTACTCACTTAGCATCCTTCCAAGACTTGAGTTGAAGATGCTCTTGCGCTGACAAGTTGACAACACGAGATGATGATTCAAATCAAAGGACGCATGACTTGCCGTCAAGCACACACTCTCTTTAGCTCGATATCGATAGACAGGAGGCAACAACCTTAAGTCATAGCCATGGTGTGAAGATTGTTGGTCGAGATATTTCCGCACGGCATTCATCCTGACCTGGCCCACGCTCTGGGCTAAATATCCCCGCGCCCAGAGTGGTGGCTGCAAGTCAAATCGCCTACTCCACTCTCGAGATGAATTAGTTTTGATTGTTTGAATTGTCTTCGCGACGGATTGACTTGGGCGTAGGCTGACGAGACTCCGAAGTCGATCAGGATGCGGTTGGCACTCCAAGAGGTGATACTCGTGACGCTCACAGACCTCTGTTATCAATTCCTTTAATAAGGACTCCTTTGAAAGAAAAGAATGGCGTCTGCGATGCGTGCGAAAACAAAGGTAGTAGTGAAGTTGATAAGCCCACGTGAGGCTTTTGAAGGGTGTGAGGTTCATGCAGTGCAGAATAAGATGTTTTGTGTGAGGTGTCGAGTTCGTTGTGGAAAGGATCTGAACCATCCACCAACCGCACAGACTGTGTCGAAAGTAGCAAATTCCCCACACGGCAGTGTGGGGATGGTTCAGATCCTTTCTACAAGATTTCCGTCTAATGCCTCCGGCGCGCTGCGCGCGTACCGTACGTATGGCGCGACTCATCGTAGATAGGACTTGAACAATCCCCACACTGCCGTGTGGGGAATTTTTCCACTGTCGACACAGTCTCCGCAGTCGGTGGATAGTTCATATCCAACCCAATGCAAACGCTTTTTCTCTTCACAAATTCCATTTACCCCAGTCTGTTGGTGCATACCCAGCCACAAAGTAACGTCCACTCAATGAAGTTTCAGCGGTTCGTGCTTGGCTCGGAGGCTGGATATGAACGAATGGGATTTAAGGCTCAGCTGCGCTCGTCATCTGTAGGCTAAGTATTAAACATCCACCAACTGCGCCGTTGGTGGGATTTCGCGAGTTCACAGCGGTTCATTCAGAGTAAAAAGGATCTGAATCATCCCCCAACTGCCGTTGGGGGTATTTAAGCGGTAATTTCAAGTCTCGGCAGTTGGTGGGATTGTAAATCAGTCTATCGTCGCACGACTTCAATGAGGGGCGTACCAACTCCCTCGCTGGTTGCCAGGAGAGCCCGGCCATCCAATCTAAAGGCTATGGCCTCTCCCTGTTTGCGCTTTCCCAGATCGATTTTGTTGAAGGACTGTTTCCAGATGTCGTCAAACGTCCCGGCTGCTTCGGGAAGTAACAATTCGTACCCTTGAAGATAATCACAAAGCGCAACCCGACGCCCATCCGGCGAGATGTCGCCACCGGTGATCATTCCCCCTAACAGACTCGGCACATTCAGTTCGCCCTGACGGATGAGCATGATGGCGCGCCCCGTATCTAAGGGTGCCGGCGCCTTGTATACGATCGGGTTGGCGAACGCTATCTTGGTAACGATATAGAGGTCCCCGGTGATTGGATGAACCATCAAGGCCTCTGCATCATGTTTGCCGTCCGGATAACGAAGCTTGATTGCTTCCGCGGGCTCAGTCACCTGTGGTCTGACCTTGCTCGAACGAAGATCAGTCCCGCTAACCGCCGGCTCGGGGACACGATAAACCACCACCTCAGATCTATTGGTGTCATTGTCGCCAATGTCCCCAACGTATAGGAATCGCCTTGAACGATCCCGTCCTGGTCCGGCAGCGATGTCTTCCCAGTCGCGCGCGTTGGCGCCGGCGACTCGCCAGACTCCACGCAATACGCCTCTTTCGTTGATTGCGTAGAGGAAAGGTCCATCCCCGGAATCATTATGAGTCCAGTAAATCCCGGGAGTCTGTGAAGCGACCAGGCCGCTGCTCTCGTTAATCTCGCGCGCTCTTAGTTGACCGACGACTTTTGGAGGCCCATAAATTTCTGTTGGACGTTTTGAATTTTGCGACGAAGAGGCAGCCCTCGTGTCCTGGGGCAGGGGTAAATTCTGGCAAGCCGTCAGGCCAATACAAAGAACCAATAGCCAAAGATTCTTTTTAAGAATCAAATGCATTACTTAGGCTTTTTCTTTTCTGAGAACGTATTAACCGACAAAGAAAGACAGATCCACGAAATTACACAAACTAAATTCGTGTGATTTCGTGGATCCCTCTTATTGCGAAAAACACTCAATAAGAAAACCAACCATTACTGCTTCTTAGCCAACGCTTCACGGGCGACTTCCTTGTCATCGAAGTGAAACGTTTCGCGACCGATGATCTGGTAGTCCTCGTGACCCTTGCCCGCGATCAGCACCAGGTCCCGCGAGCGAGCCTCGTGAATCGCCTGGTGGATCGCTTCGCGACGGTCGGCAATCTTGCGATAAGGCTTACCCGACTTCTCAATTCCCTTCTCAGCGTCCGCCAGTATTTGTTCCGGGTCTTCCGTGCGCGGATTATCCGACGTCAGAATCACAACATCGCTCAGACTGCCTGCCGCTTCACCCATCGGCGCGCGCTTTGATCGATCGCGATCGCCACCGCAGCCAAAAACTGTAATGATCCTGCCCTCGGTTACCTCGCGCGCTGTTCTTAAGACGTTCAGCAATGCATCATCCGAATGTGCATAATCCACTACCACCGAAAACTCGCCGTCGTGCGCCACTCGTTCGAAGCGCCCAGGCGCCCCGGTGCATTTTCCGAGCGCTTGCGTAATAACTTTCAGATCGTAACCAAGGGAAAGACCACTCGCGACCGCCGCCAGGGTGTTGTAAACGTGCGGTGGCCCAACCAGAGGTGAATGAAAATCCGCGGTGCCTGACGGAGTGACGAGTTGAAAACCCATGCCGGCAAGAGAAAACTCCAGCTCCCTCGCAGTTACATCCGCATCCGCCTTGACCGCGTAGCGAACGACCTCGAGCCCCTCGCTTTCCAAACTGCGAGCCAACTCTACGCCGCGAGGATCGTCCATATTAATAACCGAAACCTGAGGTCGCGAGCCGAGTCGTCCATCGAACAAGCGCAACTTGGCATACCAGTAGTTCTCCATCGTCTGGTGATAGTCGAGGTGATCCCGGGTAAGGTTGGTAAAGACAGCAACGGCATATCGCAGACCATCACAACGATGAAAGTCCATCGCTTGTGACGAACACTCCATCACGGCGGTCTTGCAGCCAACCTCGACCGCCTGACGCAAAAGACGCTGCATGTCCGGCGCTTCGGGAGTTGTGCGATCGGCCTTGCGGCGTTCCGATCCGATTCGGTATTCCACCGTTCCTGTCATGGCCACGGGTTCGCCTGCTGCCTCGGGTATGGACGCGATCAGATAAGCGGTGGTTGTTTTTCCATTCGTTCCGGTAATGCCGGCAAGTTGCAACTCCTGGGATGGATGGTGCTGGACTTCAGCGGCAGCCAGGGCCATGGCCCTTCGCACATTTTCCACCTTCAACCAGGCACCTTTGAAATCCTCCGGTGGCGCCAATTCCGAGATCACGCCCAGAGCTCCCTGCTCCATAACCTGCGGGATAAACTTGTGCGCGTCGAGCAATGCGCCGCGCACGGCAGCAAAAAGAGTCCCCGATTTTGCGTGCCGCGAATTGTGTGTGACGTCGGTGACTTGGGTTTCCTGATTACCCTTAAGTGCGGCTCCCACAACGTTTGCTATGTCACCCAGTTTTACAGTTACTTTTTTCATCAGAGTCGAACTATGCTAGTAAAACGATTCATCAAAGCCTTGACAAAACTACCGGAAAGGGCGGAACAGTTCAAACAGTCATTCGTGCGGTTTCGTGTTAGTTCGTGGATCATGTTTTGGGTGGGGATCTGATCCACTAACTAACACGAAAAATTACCAAATTCAATTTTAAAACCTTCAACTCCAAACCCCCTAGTTGGCATTATCATCGCGCTTCGCCAATCCTTCTCTGCGAGGGAGTTCAAATGAGATCCGCGCTTCCCCTAATCCTGTCACTCCTGGCGTTTACAATGGCAGCCTTTTATACCCCCAACCGGAGAACCGACGCGAAGGCTCCCGAGTACGACATCATCATTCGAAATGGAACAGTCATCGATGGCAGCGGCCGCCAACGCTATAAGGCCGACGTTGCTATTAAGGGTGACCGCATCGCGCGCGTTGGTGATCTCAGATCAAGAGCAGCAAATCGCATCATTGACGCCGACGGACTCATCGTTGCACCAGGATTTATTGACATGCTGGGTCAGTCCGAGACGTATGTGCTGATCGATCCGCGCGCAATGAGCAAGGTGATGATGGGGGTAACAACCGAAATCACGGGCGAAGGCGAATCAATTGCCCCGATCAACGAACGCTTAATTAAGGAGCAGGAGGATTTCAACCGGCGTTACAACCTCACCATCGACTGGCCTACGCTTGATGAGTACTTTCGCCGCCTCGAGAAGCAGGGCTCTGGTGTAAACCTGGGAACATTCGTCGGCGCCACTCAGGTTCGCGAATACGTCATCGGTTTTGACAATCGTCCGCCTACACCGGCGGAGTTAGAGCAAATGAAGCAACTGGTGGCCGCGGCAATGAAAGAGGGCGCCCTCGGTCTATCAACCTCGTTGCAATACGTACCAGCCCGCTTTGCAAAAACGGACGAGATTGTTGAGTTAGCAAAGGTCGCGCGCCAATACGGCGGCATCTACGCCACGCATCAACGCAGTGAAGCCAACGCCTTGGATGATTCGCTGAACGAAGTTTTCGAGATCGCCGGAAGGGCGCGGATTCCGGTTGAGATTTGGCACCTGAAAACTGCTTACAAGAAGAACTGGGGCCGCATGCCCGAGGTGCTTTCGAAAATCGCTGCAGCACGCGCGCGCGGCTTGCGGATCTCCGCCGATGTCTACCCTTACATTGCCGGAAGCACAGCGCTCAGCGCCTGTCTGTCGCCTTGGGCGCTCGAAGGAGGGTCCGAAAAGATGCTGGACCGCCTGCGCGATGCGCCGACGCGTGAGCGCTTGAAAAAGGAGATCACCACGGATTCAAAGGACTGGGAGAACATTTATCTCGGCAGTGGTGGCGCCGGAGGAGTACTGATTGGCGCCGTCGTCAATCGAGACCTGGAGGCAATGCAGGGAAAGCGTCTTGCCGAGATTGCCTCGGAACAGAAGAAAGATCCGCTCGACGCTTTGTTCGATCTCATCCTTGCTGATCACGGCCAAACCGGGGCGATCTATTTCATGATGAACGAGACTGATTTGCGAGCGGCAATGCGCTCACCTTTCGTCAGTTTTTGTACGGACAGCGGCGCACGCGCGCAGGATGGACCATTGGCCGGATCAAAGTCGCACCCGCGCGGTTGGGGCAGCTATGCGCGAATCCTGGGGCGCTATGTGCGCGATGATCGGTTGCTGACGTTGGAACAGGCCATTCACAAAATGACCGGGCTGCCTGCATCGCGAGTGGGTCTTAAGGATCGGGGTCTGGTTCGGGAGGGATTGTTCGCCGATCTGACGATTTTTGATCCAAAGACAGTGATCGATCGAGCTACTTTTGAGAATCCTAACCAGCATCCGGAGGGGATTCCGTTCGTAATCATTAATGGCCGGATCAATGTTGATAATGGCTTACGGACGCCGGTTCTTTCTGGACGAGTAATCCGCGGCCCTGGATACCGTCGCTGATAGAAAGGATCATTTGACATTGGTCATTTGACGTTTGTCATTCGTCATTTCCGGTTTCGTGTGATTTTGTGGCAGCGTTTCGTGGAATTTCGTGGATCGTAGGGAATACATGATCCACGAAATTACACGAAAACGCTGCCACGAAATTCGGAAAAGACAAGTGACAAACGTCAAATGACCAACGTCAAATATTTTCTTTCACTCCCTGAACTTAAAGCGATCCAATTATTTTCCGGTATTCATCCTCGCTAAAAGCCTTCATGGTCTCGCTCTGAACATTTCCCTGAGAACCGAGTTGCAGTAGCACCTTTGCGGCCACTTCATCGCTCGGCGCCTCGATCACACACACCAGATCACAGCGGCCCATAGTCAGGTAAACGTCTTTGATTTCCGCGCCCAGCTTCTTGAAAGCTTTGCGGCCGGCATCCAGACGCTTGGGGCTGTCCTTCATCTTGCCGGCGCCCTGCTGCGTCCATTTCAAAAGGGTAATGTAAGTTGCCATCGTCTTGTCTCCTATGCTTTTGCGGAAGTGAGTTGATCGGATCACTTGTCATTGGTCATTTGACATTATTTGACATTGATCATTTGTCATTTTCGGAGTTTCGGGTGAACTCCTGAATCGGCGTGACCCCATCCACGAAATCACCCGAAACGCGGCTTTTTAGCTCGAGTGGAACCAAAGCCACTCAGTATGAATCCGAACAGCAGCAAACCCCTGAAGGAAGATCGTGTTAAAGTGGTTCATCTTCCCGGAAGAGTAAAGCCGCATACAGCAGTTAAGCGAAGGTTCTAAGAACGGTTGGGGTTTTAACCGAATTTCAGTTTAATTACAACGCCAGTTTGTCATTTGTCATTTTCGGATTTCGTATTATTTCGTGGCAGCGTTTCGTGTAATTTCGTGGATCGTGTATTCCGTGCACAAACTACGATCCACGAAATCACACGTAATCCGAAAATGACAAATGACAAACGCTTCCAAATTGGAGGGATAAGCATTGTCATTGATGCTTCAAGAAATTGCCGAGCAGCCTGAAGCTCTCGCGCGAACCATCAAGGAAGAGCGCGGCAGAATTGCCCGCCTGGGCAAGTACCTGAAAGAACGCGATATCGATCTGATCGTGCTGGTAGCTCGCGGCAGTTCAGACAATGCGGCACTGTTCGGCAGGTACCTGCTGGAAATAACTACTGGCATACCGGTTTCGCTGTCTGCACCATCGGTCCATACGATCTACAAAGCGCAACTCAAACTCGAACACGCGCTGGTGGTCGGCGTATCGCAATCCGGGGAAGGCGAAGACATTAACCGCGTGCTCGAAAACGCGCGCGCCGGGGGCGCCTGCACTGTAGGTATCACGAACGAGCCGGGCTCGTCGATGACCCGGCTGGTTCACGAAACACTGTTGATGCACGGCGGCAGTGAACGTTCCGTCGCGGCGACGAAGACTTTTACCGGTCAAATGATGCTCTTCTACATGTTGGGAGCTGAGTTGGCGCCTGGACCCACCGCACTTTCTTACGAAGCAATTCCCGATTTCACAGCGCGCGCGCTCGAGCAAAGACCAGCCATCCTCGAACTCGTGCAGCGTTACGTGTTCATGGAAAACTGCGTCGTTGTCGGCCGCGGCCTGGCCTATGCGAATGCGTACGAGTTGGCTTTGAAATTGATGGAGACTTGCTACGTGGTAGCAGAAAGGTTTTCCTCAGCCGACTTCCTGCACGGCCCGCTGGCCATGGTCGAGCGTCATTTTCCGGTAATCCTCTTTGCGCCGCCCGGAAAGATGCTGCCGGGAGTGAAGGATCTCATCGATCGCTTGCGTGAACTGCACGCTGACACACTCTGTATCACGAGCGATCTCGAGGCCGCCGGCGCCTGCACTCGAGCGATAGTCATGCCGCGCGAGATTGACGAGTTTGCGGCCCCGATTCCCTACATGGTTCCGGGTCAGTTGTTTGCTGCTTTACTCGCGGAAGCGAAGGGTCTTGATCCCGACTCGCCTCGTTCCTTGTCGAAGGTGACTCGGACGCTTTGAAGCGGCCCAGCAGGTCAACCCGCTATGGCTGAAGTCAAAGCGAACTGCAATGGAATGAAGTCGGTACCGTCACGCGGCAGCGTCGGGTCCATCGCGGCAACACGACTTGCAGTGGCAAGGGAGTCAGTACCGTAGCGCGGTAGCGTCGGGTTGTGCTCACCCCTCACACAATGCAGGTAATGAGACGTAACTCATACGGCCAACTGGGGGTCACCACCTGAAGACGATCTCAATCGTCAAAATCTGGCAAGTCATCGCCCTGACCGTACAGAACATAGTCAATAGCATTCGCAATGCTCTTTTCGTTCCACAGTCTTCGCTTGCTACCTTTCCGCGCCCAGGGACTAAATCCATGCTGCCAAAGATTGTCTTCCCTCAACTGCCTTGTTGCGTTGGCCTTGAAAGCTGTACACACAAGGTCAGGCTCGCGATTCGCAACCACCACTGTATGGACGTGATTTGTGCGAACGTTGAAAGCTAACAGTGGCCAATTTCGAATTTTACAAGTCTCTCGAATGGCAGCCTCAATCGACTTGCGTTGATGTGCTCCCACAATTAGGGGCGAAGTTTTTAGTTGCTGCTGATTGTAGCGATGCCATCTTGCGTTTGGTGGCATGTATGGAGAGCGATAACGATTGTGAAATCGATCTATCGAGCCGCGCTTATCGCCATGCAACCATGTGCCGTAAGTGCGGAAAGAGATGAAGTAGGCAAGAGGTGTGTCGGTGTCGTTCCACATGATGAGGATGAGGAAACTGAGATGCCGGTATCTTGGCAAAGGGGATCTTGTCTGTCAACAGGCAGCGTCAATCCACCGCGTAGGGTCATGGATGAGGCGACCCGACGCGCTACGGTACTGACTCCCTTGCCACTGCAAGTCGTGATGCCGCGATGGACCCGACGCTACCGCGCTACGGTACTGACCTCCTTACTCTCCGATCCTCATCCACATTATCTTTACTGCTTGACTGTTAGTGGCTGGCACACCGTATCCACACCGAGATCTTCAAACCAGGTGATGTGCTCGAGCACCAGGTCAAACTCAACAATGTATCTTCCCGGCGCGGCAGGCGCAGTTAACTCAATCCAGATCGAGACTGCCTCATCCGGCTCGACGTCCTGGTCCAGCGAGGCGCGTCCATAGTCCCAGATCACTTCCTCGCCGTCTTCTCGCAATAAATGAGCGCCGAGTCGCACCACTCCGCGATCCCCATCCCCGGTGTGCAACCATCGCGCGCCGCCGGTGTTCTCCAATTGCAGACGAAACCTCAGCATCGATTCGCTGTGGCAAACCTCCGGGCCGGCCAACAGACTTAGTTTCGCTCCCAGCTGGTTGAGCACCCGGCCCTCGAGCGTTGAGCCGGTCTTTCGACAGAGGATGATCGCTCGATCTCGCTTCACGTCGAAGAGCTTCACCTCATCAAATCCAACATTCGTCAAAAGCGCCCTGAGCGCGTTCACACTCGGGAGGAACCAGTTGAAGGCCGGTTCTTTCATATCGGGCAAATTCTCAGCGAACACGAGCGGGTGCAGCGTGGCCGCGCCGCCGGCCGGAATATCCACAAACGATACCGGGGTTTTCTCCAACGGAAGAATCGCAGTCTCAAGGATTAACAACTCTCTGGTCACTTCGAACAATCGCTCGAGCGCCAGGACCAGATGCTTGCAATGATAAATGAGTCCCAGTGCGAGCGTGATATCAAACCGGCCCACAGAGCGCCTGTTGAGATCGTAAACAGACATTCGGCGGTATTCGATGTCCAGCCCAAGCACGCGACGCACAAAAAGAGCCTGGCGCACATGATGTCGTTGAGCGTCGATGCCCAGGACCCGGCGCGCCCCCAGGCGCTTGATCTCGATTGCATAGAACCCGGCATTACACCCGACATCCAATACATCTATGCCTGAAAGATTTTGAGGAAGACAGTGCCGTACCTTTTCCCATGTCCCGGCGGGATGGTCCACGGGTTCACCGGCCGCGCTCCTCGACTTAGTTTTTAGATCGTTACCAAGATCTATACAGTGAAACCATGGACCGAGGGCCTGAAGCTTTTGTTGGACCTCATCGCGTGTCATGGTTCCATCAATCGAAGTTGGGTGCGTCAAGTGCGAGGCCATTCTAAGGGGATAGCAAGTCTGTAACCGAGCGAGCAACACTGCCGAGAAGTAGCTCATTCGGCTCGACATTACTGAGTCTTGCGAGATCGGCTGAGACGCTTTCAACGAAAGCGCGATTGGCTCGCCGGGCAATTACGTAACTGACGAATTCCAGATAATCAGCCGCTGTTTGTTCGACGCTATGATTTGTTTCCATTAAGGCTCTGGCGTTCGCGCCAATCTGCCGGCGCAGGTCCGGATTTTCGGACAATTCTTTTAGGTAAGCGCAGATGAGAAGATCGGCATCCGGACCGGGACCAATCTTGATCAGGCAATCGTCAGGTAGTTCTGAAAACCAACCGATATTGGACACGAGCGTTGGCACTGCTGCGGCCATCAGCCGGCACAGGCTACCTGACGTTTCGCCAACGGTTTGATCGCGCAAATTCAGCGCAATGTCCGTATGAGCAATTCGCCGGTTGAATTCGTCAAAGCTGACATATCCGGTTATGGAAACACAGTCGCTTACGCCGTAAAGTCGGGTTAGCTCATGAATGTCGAAATAACTGTCGGGTTCACCGACAAGGTAATAGTGAAATTTATGGTCCGGCCGCAACGCCGCGAGGGCCCGCAACGCAGATTCGAATCCTTTGCTCGCTGTGATGAATCCGAACGAGGCAATGGAGAGCCGTTCTCCTTCATTTTTACCGGCGGTGTGTGACTCGGCGCCGGGTATCTTCACGTGGTGCTCGATCTTTACCACGGGCACGCCGGGAGCCACGCGTTCCAACCGTGAACGACTCCATTCCGAATGCACAATAATTCCTTCAGCTTGATTTGCTAAGCGAAAATTCATCGGAAAGCCCAGCGGGTTTTGATATTGCGGCGGAGCTTCGCCTCGAGCTATTGCCTCTTCTGCTTCAACGCGGATCCCCACTCCTTCTGAGGCCTCGAGTTCATCAAGGTACAAGGCATAGTCCCGCAATTCGCGCGCGCGCTCGAGGAAAAAGTGTTGGAAAGCAATGTCATGAAAAACAATGATCGCCGCATTCCGGGTGGCAACTTCGTATATGCCGCGGTGGTAACGATGGTTGTTGCCCATCTGACAGACGACAGCGTCATAGTGGTCCAATGTATCCAGGCATTCCGGCCGTTTCCGATAATCATGAATCTCAAACAGATCGGCGAGCGCCTTGTTCGATGGACTAAAGCCGTCGACAAATAGATCTATCTCGGCGCCTTTTGCCAGCGCCGGCAATAACTCTTCGCTGTAGTCCGATATGCCCGACTTTTGCGGATTCAACGGGCTGAAATATGCCAGTCGCATGAGAGTTCACTGAACGTCGACGTTCACCTTTAATACTGGCGAACCTTTATCCTGGAACCAGGTCACACCTTCCTGCACCATGTCCAACTGCAAAAAGTACTTGCCCGGTTTGGCAGGCGCTGTGATCTCAAGCGGAACTTCGACCTCTCGACCCGGGCCCAGATCTGCTGGCAGGCCATAGCGGCCATCCATATTAGTCATCAACTTCCCATCACTATCCAGCCAACTGTCGCCCACCGCAACCCGATACTTATTGCCTTCGCCAATACCATAGACCAGCCAGGGTACGTCGCTGGCATTCTTTACTTTGACTCTGACCGTTGTCTTCTGACCTGCCTTTATCGTAGTCAGCGGTTGAGCCAAACTTAAGTCCGCTTTGTACGCGCGGTCCGGCAGAGGGCTATTTGTCTTCGGAGTATTCGAGTCGGTCGTGGCAGCAACGTTACCCGGTGTTTGACGCGGACTTGACTTGCATCCGGCCAGTACGAGAACGAGCAAAAAGGCTGCAGTGAGAATTGTCCTCATTCTTATCCTCTCCTGTAATAATGATGTCTGGTCCGCGAAATAGTAACGGCTATCACGGCTTTGCACAAAAATTCCCCAACGCTGCGAAGAAATAAATCAGCCACAGATTAACGCGGATGAAACTGATCAAATAAACGCATCCGGATTTTGAAGGCTTTTCTTCTGATCCGTGTTATCAGCGTTAATCTGTGGCTTACCGCTGTTTTAGCGCTCAACGATCACGGTTAATTGCGCGGGGGTCGAGCCTTTCTCAAAAAACCAGGCCACGTGTTCCTGCACGAGATCCAGCATTAGTAGATATTTCCCGGGTGTTGCCGGGGCGCGAATCTGGAGTTCAAGCTCCAACTCTCCACCGGGCGCAAGATCTTGCGGCAATGGAGTGCGGCCGTCGTCGTTAATGAGTATCCTGCCTGACTCGTCAAGCCACTTGTTGCCGAGGGTCACCTGGTGAGTTCCATCTGGACTGTCCCTGGCTAACCACACACCTCCACTGGCATTTCGCACTTTAACCAGAACGCTCGCTCGTTGTCCTGCGCTCAATGTTGTCACACCCCTTTGAATAGATACTTCTGCGTTAAAAATTCCTTGCAGTTGACCAGCCGGATCGGGCACTACCTCCAAAACAACCAATGCGAGACGGCGCTGGAACGAATAGTAAGGAAACTGTAGTGGAGTTGACCTGGTTACCGCGAACCCTCTTTGTTTCAACCTCGCAATCGCCATTTCAAGATCGTCCTGGAAGGTAATCGACACCATTTTTCGGCCTGCAACCGTCTTCAATGCTTCCCTGAACCGCTGCATCGCCGCCGGCGTCGATGTAAAAGCATCAGCAAACATATTGATATAGGGCACATCGGGCCTCAACATGCCAGTGATTGCACTTGTTTTATAGCTGCTTTCGACCCAGACGCCTACGTCGTCAAACAGATTTAGTTGATCAGGTTTCAAGTATCTCTTCAATGAACGATCTCTGAACAGTTGCAGGAGTTCTACCCGGTATTCACGTTGATGCTCCGGCCCGGTCGAGCGGCCTCCCCATTCGACCCGGAACGTGTAGAAGGCTGCGAGAATCGCCTGCGCCAACAAAGCAACCACGAATAATGCCGCTAATGCTCTGCGGACAATCGGATTTGAGAGCAAACGCCAAAGGTGTGCTCCCACCACTATCAAACAGACACCGCCCAGCACCTCGAGGAATAATCCATAGCGAATGTATCCTGTGCCCAGGCTCCACAAAAGAGCACCGACGACAGTGATAAAGCCGATCGTTTTTGCACGTCGCTGCCTGACAAAGAGCAACAATAAGAGTGCTGCACACAAACCAAATGACATCCTGCCGGAATACACGTTGAGTTCAGTCAAGCGCTCGTGAGTAAAAAGAATCTTGAACGGCCAAAGCAAAGTCTCGACGATTCCAATTGGACCCCAACGACCATCGAAGACATTTTCGTTTACCCAATAAGGCGATTGGAACAGCTTGTTGTAAAGAGGAAATACAGGGCTGCCCGTAGTCATATAAAGATAGAGCGTGTATGGAATAACCGGTAACAGCAAAGCTACCGCCATGGCCAGCAGCGTACCCAGGGTTCGCGAGGGATCGCGGGGCTTCCGAAGGGCTAATCTACCCAAAAGAATCAGACCGATGGGGAACGCAAACACAAGATTGGTTAGCTTCAGCGCGATGCTTGCACCCAACAGCAGCGAGATGCCTACGAGGTGATTAGTTCTGGCTGCTCCCTCGGCGTCATCACGCAGCGCAAGCCAGGTCGCTTGCAACAATAACGGAAGAGCTAGCAGGTCAACCATGTAGTTATTGATCTCGGAAAGCAGTTGTTCCGAAAACAAGACACACAGGACTGCTAGTGCTCGCAGCCTTGGATTGCGGATGTCCTGACGAAAGAACTTGAAAAGTATCGCGCCGGTCCAAAGCAGCGCCAGGTAGTTGACGATTGTTCCCGATCTGTAGCCGAGCAGGTGTCTGAACATCCCTGTGATCATGTCAGAAACAGGATTGTTGAAAAACGGGAAGTAAGCGGGTGCAAAATCGCCGGGGATGTGCAGCAGTCCTCTCAATGCGCGCTCTGAATGAAAAATATGATAGTTGAGCACGTCAAACGAGAGGTCGGGATAAGCAACGCGCAAGCTGAACACAAAAAGCAAAGGCAGGCCCACTACAAACCAAAATACCGGCGGCGTTTTTTCGGTTGTTGTTTTTTTGGTTGTGAGGTAGATGGCGCTGAAAGCAAGCGACACAACTACTGTCAAAATCCAGGCCAGGAGGTTCTCGTGAATAAGCCACAGGTACTCGCGAACAAAAGCAGCAATATAAACAAAAATGAGGGCGTCAAAAATCTCGAACTTGCGAGCTAGTAACTGAAAACGCTGGCGCGCGGACGGCCTGTCCGCAGTTAGAACGTTGTGGGGATTCTGACTCATATCGAGCAACTACGTGGCCGCGGAAATCAGCTTCTCGACGACGTTGTCCCATGACAAGTTTAAAGCTCGTATTTTTTCCTGGCCGCGCCGGCCCATCGCGAGCGCGCGCTCGCGATCGATGTACAGCTCGTCAATGCTCGTCGCTATTGCCTGCGGCTCGGGATCAACCACAATACCGGTCGAGTGGTCTTCCACGAACTCTTTTGCCCCGCCCGAGTCGCGGCCCACTAATACAGGTCGCCCAGCCATCATCGCCTCCAAGGTCACATACCCATAGTCCTCATCAAACGGCAAATACCCGACTGCCAGCGCATTGCCATACAGTTCCGCGATCGTAGTTTCGTTCACGAAACCCAATAGCTCGACACGCTGACCAACATCGTATTGCCGTACCAACGCTTCATAACGTCCCATCTCGTTTGAGCCGCCAGCCAGAATCAATTTCACTGGTGAAGTAACGTGGCGCATTGCCTCGATCAGGAGCTCTTGTCGTTTTTGCGGTTCAAGCCGGCTGGGACAAAAGATGTAGTCGCCGAGCGGTCCACTGAAAAGACTCGCGGCGCGCGGCGGAGGATGATAGAGAATCTCACTCTCTATCTGGTTGTAATGTCTTAGTCGTTCGGCAACGGTCGCCGAATTGGCGAAAATCTTTCGCGCATCGGAAAGAAACTTGTGATCACAACTGCGAATGAATTCGCGCACCTGAGTTCCATCCGGATAGGTTGACAAGTCGTCGAAGGGTGTGCCCCAGAGGTTATAAGCGGAACGGTGTTGATGGATAACCCACAGAATTTTTTTTGAGTGCGCCACAGCATAAGCTGGAAATTTCATCCCGATTACGAGATCGACTGGCTTGCCGTTGGACTCCGCGAGATTAAGCAGACGCCACATCAAAGTGCTGCGCATGATTTCAACGGGTGGATACCAACGGAAAGGCAAGGCTACAATTTCGGCGTTATAACCTGAGCCGGTGAGTGCCGACTGCAAGCCGGCAACATGCGCTTCAGCTCCGCCCATTGTGAATGGAACCTGGGTTGTGCAGATAAGAATGTTGCGAATCATCACGCGGGTTTGGAAATTGAGTTCAGCAAAGCACGCATGGTCTTCTCCTTGGAGTGCGCTGCCTTGTCAGCGCTTTTGGTAACGGGTGAGTCAATGCAGATTGAAAAGCGGCGACGAGGCGCCGCACTCCAAAGACAGGCAGTCGCATCAACGAGTCTTTGCCTTCCGCAGTTCTTCGAGCCGAGCGGCCAGCTTATTAATCTCTAAATCAACCTCAGATTGCCTGTCCTCGTCCACTGGAGCCGAACCAGTGGCTGAGCTGTAACTGGCCGGTGAACCGTTATCAAAATGACCGCCTTGAAACTTCCCCTGTTGCAGCTCAGTCGCGACCGACGCCAGTTTTTCCAACTGCGCGCGCATCTCTGCCAGGACCTCCTCGTGGCTGGCGAGTACGACCAGAACGTCCTCGAGCGAATTAGAAGTTGCAGCGTTGAAGTTAACTTGTTCCCACGTAAACCAATGCGTGATTCTCTTCAGCAGTCGTTTAACTGAAAGCTCCAACCGGGCAAGCCAGCCTTTGCGATAGCTGGTTACGGGAGGCAGTTTGTTTCGCGAACGCTCGATGACCGCCAGGTTAGCGCGCAGCGATTCGATTGCCGTGTTCGGGTTCCAGATGACGACCGGTGCAGAGGACTCATTCTCGGACGCACGCAACTGTGCGCGAAGGTGCACTCGCACGCGCTCACGAATCTCATTCAAGGTTTTTGTTACGTCGGTCTCAGACATTTACATCCCCCGGTCGGGTACTGGTTCAGATTGCCCTGGGAACGCGGGCGTCTCGCCCGCAATCTGATCGATCTCCCGTGGGATGCGGGCGAGACGCCCGCGTTCCCAGGGCAAACTGAACCAGTATCCCCGGTCGAGGCTGCTTGACGGTCAAATCCCGTTGTTTCGCCGGACCTCAACACCGTATTCTTACTATCGCGCTAAGGCGAGGCAATTTATCATCCGGTAGATCACAATGCAATTTTGCGGTTGAGAGGGTCGTCTCTTTTAATTAATGAAGATCGGCATTTATAACTCCTGTCGGGACAACGCTGCCACCGGAGGCTTATCGGCCGCGGTACTCGCGAGTGCCCTGTCGCACCGGCACCAAACCGAGATCATTCGCACGCAACAATCACCAACTCCCGAGAGCCTGGCGCTCTCAGGCGAGTGCTCGCTCGCCGAAGTCTCGTTCCGCGTCGTCGATCCTCAGCCGCAGAACTTCACCGATCCAAATCGTCCCGACCGTCGCTACCAGGCGATCTGGGACTGGAGCAATGAGTTAACTCGTCCCTACGACTTATTCATAAACTTCGCGGACCGCTTGCCGATCTTCTGCGCCTCGCCACGAGGCGTTCTGGTCATTCAATTCCCGCATGACTTCGTCCCGTTGGTTTATCAGAGACTCTGGCGCGCGCATCTTGATAGTTATCAGTTGAAGCTGGCCAACTCCTATTACACGCGATTTTGGACGAGCTTGTTCTGGGAACTTGATTGTGGCGTCCTGTATCCGCCGGCACCGATCCTGAATTCGCAGCTTGCGAAAGACAACCTGATTGTCTCAGCCGGCCCGTTCAACGCTACCCAGACACACAATCAACTGAAACTGATCTCTGCGTTCGATGACCTAAGAACTTATTTGCCATCATGGTCTTTATCCATGATGGGCGAGGTTGATGAGAAGACTTCAAGCCGAAGATCCTTTGCACGGCTGGCCGAATCAGCCAATGACGCCGGCGTTTCCGTCTTTGCAAATCCCACATCCGAACAGCAGTTGTCACTCTTCAGTCGGGCAAAACTTCTATGGCAGGCTACCGGCCTGGGTGAGGATCTCGAGCGCGCGCCGGAAAGGGCCGAACCTTTCAGCATGCGGCTTCTGCAAGCGATGTCGGCTGGTTGTGTGCCGCTGGCTGCGAACTGCGGTGGACTGCCCGAGGTCATCCGCCATGACAAGAACGGATTTTTCTGGAACGATTTTGCTGAGCTCACTAACTACACAAGAAGTCTGGCGAATGACGAAAGAAAGCGCTTGCAATTAGCGAAGGCCGCTCGCCGGCGTGCGTGGGAGTTTCGCCCGGAAAGATATGTTTCCATTTTTCTCCGCCAGTTGGAGAGTGCCTTTGGTATTCGAACTTACTCACGCGCAAATCCTGTCTGGCTGTGGCGACGGCTTGTCTCTTCGCCATCGATTTCTGCAAAGACCTGATCCACGCGCATCACACGAAATAGGGCTTGTGACTAAGCGAAGATCGCATGATATTCTTGCTTCTTAACAGTGTTCGTTTTCAGCTGCGGGGAAAATGCGAAAGTGGCGGAATTGGCAGACGCGCCAGACTTAGGATCTGGTACCGAAAGGTGTGGGGGTTCGAGTCCCCCCTTTCGCACCAAACGATAGGCTTGAGGCTGTTCACTTTTATTTCAATGACCAATGTCAAATGAAAATGTCCGACATGCTTCAGCTTGTCGTCAAGATTGGCAACACTCAAGCAATGATAATACTCGTAACGTCGTATATTGAGAGTTCCCAAGGTCGACGACAAGCTGAAGCATGTCGGACATTTGACATTGGTCATTTGTCATTGGTCATTTGTCATTTGAAGAGAGCTGATCATAGAAGGTTAAAGTTTAATGAAAACTGAATTGATAGACATCTCTCCAACTCGCAAGGAGATCAAGATTGAGATTGAGCCGGCGATCGTTCGCCAGACCTACGATCGTGTGAGCGATCGCTACACCAAGCTTGCTAACGTTCCCGGGTTTCGGCGCGGTCACGCTCCCAGAGGTGTGGTGCGCACGCGCTTTAAGAGCGAGATTCGGGGTGAGGTGCTTCGCGAGCTCCTGCCCGAAGCCGTCAACGAGGCGATCGACAAACACGAATTGACTGCTATCGGCGAACCCAATGTCCAATTTGACGAGGCGGAAAAATTTGAACAATTCGGAGACCAGCCGATCTCCGTGAAAGTTGCTGTTGAAGTCTTACCGAAGGTGGAACTCGGCAACTACAAAGGCTTCAAGGCTGCCAGGCGCGTCCGCCCGGTCACTGACGAAGATGTCCAAAAAATGATCGACGGTCTGCGCGAGTCATCAGCTTCGCTGCTACCGGTAGAAGAGCGTGGGGCTCAACTGGGGGACACGGTTTCCCAGGACGTTGTCGGCGCCTTCCTCGATCGCCCCGATGAAGAACCCATCGATGTCAAAGAAGTCGACGTTATCCTGGGCGATGAGGGCGTCCAGCAGGAGTTTACGGACAACCTCCTCGGTGTTAAGCCTGATGACAAGAAGATATTCACGGTAGATTATCCGACTGACTTTTCCTCGCCGCGTCTGGCCGGAAGGAAAGTTGAATACGCTGCCACCGTGACCGCTGTACGTATGAAAGAGTTGCCCGAGCTTGATGACGAATGGGCAAAGAGCCTCGGAGAGGATTTCGACTCGGTCGAAACGCTGCGCACAAAAATCCGCGAGGACCTCGAGCAGCGCGCAAACGTTGAAGCCGATCACCGGGTGCGGAGCGCTCTGCTGCGCAGCCTGCTCGAAGCCCATCAGTTTGAGGTTCCTGAGACTCTGGTCCAACACCAGACGTCAACCCGCCTGCAGGAAGTGGTTCAAAACATGATTGGTCGCGGCATCGATCCGAGAAACCAGGAGCTTGACTGGGAACGCGCTCGTGAAGAGTTACAGACTCAGGCGCAGGAGGATGTGCGCGCGTCTATGTTGCTGGAACTGATCGCAGATCAAGAGCAGATCGAGGTTACCGATGAAGAGATCGAAGCTGAGCTAAACCAGATTGCCTCAGCGTCTCGACAGCCGTTGGAGCGAGTGCGTGCTACCTTGACAAAGGATGGAGGCAACCGTAGCATCGCCAACAGGTTGCGCAACCGTAAAGCGCTTGATCTTTTGACTCAAAACGCGCAGGTCAGCGAAGAGGAGTGGCGCGACGAAGACCGCAACCAGATGAAAGCGGAGGGGACCGATTAAGCACAAGCTTCGAATCACCTTCATCTTCATTTCGCCTGCAAGCTGCGCACTTTGTTTTTACGATAAGCGAGGTTAGGACCGTTATGGCTTTAGTTCCCATGGTGGTGGAGCAAACGTCGCGTGGTGAGCGCGCCTTTGACATCTACTCACGCCTACTCAAAGACAACATCATCTTCCTGGGCACTCCCATCGACGATCAGATTGCTAATCTAATAGTCGCTCAGCTTCTTTTTCTAGAGGCCGAAGATCCGGAAAAAGACATCAACGTGTACATCAATTCACCAGGTGGTTCGATCACCGCCGGCATGGCCATCTACGATACCATGCAGTTTATCCGTCCCGACGTGACCACCATCTGCGTTGGCCAGTGCGCTTCGATGGGCGCGCTGCTGCTAGCCGCCGGCGCCAAAGGCAAGCGTTTTGCCCTCCCGAACTCCCGCATCCTGATTCACCAGCCAACCGGCGGTTCCCAGGGTCAGGCGACCGATATTCGCATCCAGGCGGAAGAAATCCTGCGAATGCGCGAGCTGACTTCCCAGATTCTGGCCAAGCATACCGGGCAATCGTACGAAACCGTCGAGCGCGATGTTGAACGCGACAAAATAATGTCTGCCATGCAGGCGAGAGAATATGGTTTAATAGACGAGGTCATCGCGCACCGCGAGTAAGGCGCGATGGGGAGACGCGTCGATGATTGCTAAGATGAAAGCGCGCGGATTCTGTTGTTCGTTCTGCGGGCGTTCCAAGGGCGAAGTCGCAAACATCATGGCGGGAACTCCGCAGCGCGCGCCAGGTGTCCCGCGAAGGATGATCGGGAAGAGCGCTTTCATTTGCGATGAATGCGTTCGACGTTACTATCAAATTGTCAGCAGCACCCAGATCCAAATCACCCCGGCAGTAGTTCCCAAGCAGACCTAAGCAACAAGGAGTCCCCCTGCAAACATGGTAAGACGAACCGACGATACGTTGCGCTGTTCCTTCTGCGGCAAATCGCAGAATGAAGTGAAGAAACTGATTGCCGGCCCCACCGTTTATATCTGTAATGAATGCATTGACATCTGCAACGAGATCATCACCGACGATCAACAGGCTGAATCGGTAGCCGCGCGACCGCCCTTACCAAAGCCCGGCGAAATAAAAAATTTCCTCGACGAGTATGTCATCGGGCAGGAAGAGACCAAGAAACGTTTGGCGGTTGCTGTGTATCAGCACTACAAGCGGATCGAACTGGGACGCCGTCGTTCTGACGTCGAGATTCAGAAAGCCAACATTCTTTTAATCGGACCTACCGGAACTGGCAAGACGCTGCTGGCACAGACGCTCGCGCGCATGCTGAGCGTTCCCTTTACAATTGTCGATGCCACAACGCTGACTGAAGCGGGCTACGTCGGAGAAGACGTTGAAAACATCATTCTGAAGCTACTCCAGGCGGCTAATGGCGATGTCGAACGAGCACAGCAGGGCATTATCTATATTGACGAAGTAGATAAGATTTGCCGCAAGGATGAGAACCCCTCGATAACTCGAGACGTTTCCGGCGAAGGTGTGCAGCAGGCCTTGTTGAAAATCCTGGAAGGGACTGTCGCCAATGTTCCTCCTCAAGGTGGCCGAAAACATCCGCACCAGGAGTTTTTCCCAGTCGATACAACCAACATTCTTTTTCTTTGCGGCGGAGCGTTTGTAGGTCTCGAGAAGGTCATCGAACGTCGCTTGCGCAATAAGTCGCTCGGCTTTCATGCCGAGGTCAAGTCGGGTTCGCATCGTCACGCCGAAGCCCTGGCCCAGGTACAGCCGGAAGACCTGATTCGTTTCGGCCTGATTCCTGAGTTCGTCGGGCGCCTGCCTGTCTGCGGGGTCCTGCACGAGCTCGACGAAGGTGCGCTAATCAAGATTCTCACTGAGCCCAAGAATGCACTCGTCAAGCAATATCAGAAGAAGTTCGACTTTGATAATGTCAAGCTGAAGTTTACCGAGGATGCCCTGAAGTCTGTTGCGCGTCAGGCCGTGGAACGTAAGGTAGGGGCGCGCGGGTTGATGATGATTCTTGAAGAACTGTTGCTTGACGCTATGTACACTCTTCCCTCCCAAAAACGGATCAAGGAATTCGTGATCACCAGCGAAATGGTCGAACGACGGCGCGCCATCCCCGGCGAGGGGCTGACCGGCGTCGACGGCGCCGCCGCATAGGAACTCCATCAGTACCCAAAAAACCGGTTATATTTTCGGTTGTCGCTGCCATCTCTGTGTTCTCCGTGTCTCCGTGGTGGGCGGTTTCCTCGTAATATTCCACCACGGAGACACTGAGGACACGGAGTACCGGCAAAAAATCCAAAACATGACACTACCAAAAAACGGCAAAAGTGGCGTCCCGCGCGGAAATGATCTACAATTAGCCGTCTTTTGAGGGCGAGACGGCAATCGAGCGGCTCGCCTTTATTGCAAAGCACGTAAGTTAGCCAGTTCCCAACCCATGGAAGAATACTCAGACCACGCCCCTGCCGATGTCGCCTGGTACCCGATGGTACCGATCCGCGACGTCGTGATTTTCCCCTTTACAAAAGTTGCTTTCAAAATCGGAAGGTCGGGCTCAGTACGGGCCCTGGAGCAAGCGCTCACCGGAGACCGTACGATTTTCCTGGCCACGCAGCACGATGCTACGGTCGATGAGCCGTCCCCCGAACAGATCTATGCAGTGGGGACGCTGGGACGGATTCTTCAGTCCCAAAAACAGGACAACGGCCAAATCAAGGTGGTAGTGGAGGGGCGGGAACGCGCCACCACTGTACGCGTGGAAAATTCCGACGGCGCCTTCATGGCTCTCGTCCGACGCGCACCGGTCGTGAATGAAGAAGGAGCGCGCCTCGATGCTCTGATCCAAAAGGTTGCGCAGCTTGTCGAACAACATCTGCGACTAGCACCCGACGCTCAGACGGATGCGCTGCAAACCGCTCTCCGCAATCAGGATCCTTCGCACTTATCCGATGCCCTGGCTTCACAATTGCGAATATCTGTTGAAGACAAGCAGGGACTGCTCGAACTTTTCTCAACCCAGGCTCGCTTGCAGCGGCTGATTGAGCTGCTCGAAATGGAGATCGAGAAACGCCAGCTCGACCGCACGATCCAAACGCGCGTCAAGCGCCAGATGGAGCGAGCGCAAAAAGAGTACTACCTAAACGAACAGATCAAAGCCATTCATAAGGAACTCGGCCGCAAGGACGAAAAGGCTGAGCTGGAAGAGTTAAAGAAAAAGATCGAAGACGCCGGGATGACAGAGGAGGCCAAAGAGAAGGCCCTGCAAGAGTTGCACCGGCTCGAAGCCATGCCGCCGATGTCTGCGGAAGGCACCGTTTCACGCACTTATATTGATTGGCTCCTAAGTGTGCCCTGGAAACAGAAATCAAAGGAGATCAAAGATCTTGGCAAGGCTGAAGAGGTTTTGAACGAAGACCACTTCGGTTTGGAAAAGATCAAAGAGAGAATCCTTGAATATCTCGCTGTACGCCAGCTCGTAAAGAATCCGAAAGGCTCGATACTCTGTTTCGTAGGCCCCCCGGGCGTGGGAAAAACCAGCCTCGGGAAATCAATTGCTCGCGCAACCAACCGTAAGTTTGTACGCCTTTCACTCGGTGGTGTGCGAGACGAGGCAGAGATTCGCGGACACCGTCGCACATACATCGGCGCCCTGCCAGGTCAGATCATTCAGATGATGAAAAAAGCCGGCACGGTAAATCCGGTGCTGCTGCTGGACGAAGTGGACAAGTTAGGCGCCGATTTCCGCGGCGATCCAAGTGCCGCCCTGCTGGAAGTTCTCGATCCCGAGCAGAACCACACATTCCAGGACCATTATCTCGACGTCGAATACGATCTCTCGAAGGTCTTCTTTATTGCCACGGCTAATGTGCTGCACACGATTCCGCCGGCGCTTCAGGACCGGCTCGAGATACTGCGTTTGTCAGGTTACACCGAACGAGAGAAACTCGAGATCGCCCGGCGTCACCTGATTCGGAAGCAAGCCGAGACCAATGGTTTGCGTCCGCAGCAGGTGGACTTTACGGACGAAGGGATTCAGGAAATCATTCGCTCGTACACACGCGAGGCTGGGGTTCGCAACCTGGAGCGGGAGATCGGCTCGTGCTGCCGGAAGATCGCTCGCAAGTTTGTTAGCGAGACTCTTGCCGAAGACTTTACCGACAAGATCGATGCTGCTCGCGTTCGCGCGATGCTCGGTCCGATCAAGTTCCGGCAACATGCTGTGGCCGCCGAAAGTGAAGTTGGTCTGGCAACCGGACTGGCCTGGACTGAAGTTGGCGGCGAGGTGTTACAAATTGAAGCAACCCTGGTAAAAGGTCGCGGCGGAGTAACGCTGACCGGAAAACTCGGCGATGTGATGCAGGAATCAGCCCAAGCCGCTTTGACTTGCATCAAGGCGCGCGCTGAACGTCTCGGTATGAGCCTTGATTTCATCCGCAAGCGCGATCTGCACATCCATATTCCCGAAGGCGCCATTCCCAAGGATGGTCCGTCGGCAGGCATTACCATGGCCACTGCAATGGCCTCGGCTCTGACGCGTGCGGCTGTTAGAAAGAACGTCGCGATGACCGGCGAAATTACTTTGCGCGGACGCGTGTTGCCGATTGGCGGGGTGAAGGACAAACTGCTGGCTGCACATCGATTCGGTATCGACACAATCCTTCTCCCCAAAGACAATGAGAAGGATCTGCCTGAGGTGCCGGAAGAAGTTCGCGAAGCACTCTGCATCCACCTGGTCGAAACGATCGACGAAGTGCTGGCGCTGGCGCTGGAAGACGTGTGCCCGACCGATGCCGCAGCGGAAGACGCAAAGGCGCCGCCGCTTTGGACCCCCGAGCCGCCTTCTCAAGGTATTCAGACAAGCTAAGTAAACCGTTAGTTGTAGTTTTGTAAACGGGTTTTGGCCTGTGATTCGCACAGGCTTGCCTGTCTGTTTGGAATCGGCACTCCAAAGTAACCCTTAACCACCCTGGAGAAAAACAAGATGAGTAAACAGGAAGACGCAAACTTGATTCTGAAGCTTTATGACCTCCGGCGCGAAGCCGTAATGCGTGAAGCGCGCACCTGGTTTTTTACGTTCAACCCAACCAGCGTCCAGGACTTCATGGATGTAATGTTGAGTGACAAGAGCGCCTACTATCGCATGGTCCTTTCCTATTGGGAGATGGCCGCTGCTCTGGTCAACAATGGCGCAATCGACGAGCAAATGTTTGCCGACACTAACGGCGAACATCTTTTCATCTATGGGAAGATTCAGCCGTTCATTCCCGAACTGAGGAAAACCTTTGGAATGCCGGAGTATATGCAGCAATTGGAAAAGTTGGTCAAACGAATTCCGGATATTGAAACCCGCTTTGCCGAGATGCGCGAGCGCATCAAGGCAATGATGGCCATGAGGGAGGAGAGGGCAAAAGCCCAGGCTGCTGCCAACTGATGAACAGGTGGGCTAACTCGGGCCTTGCTTTCAGGCGCCGCTTTTCTGAGACGGCCGCATGAAACCGACAAGTGCGGAATTTGTTAAGAGCGCGTTCCAGGAAACAGATTGGCCGCGCGAGGCAAGACCCGAGATCGCCTTCCTGGGTCGTTCAAATGTTGGAAAATCAAGCCTGATAAACTCACTGTTGGGCACAAAAGGCCTGGCTCGAACTTCTTCTACTCCCGGCAGAACACAGGCGTTGAATTTCTTTCTGGTGAACAACCGCTTTCATTTCGTTGATTTACCCGGTTTTGGCTATGCCAGGGTGCCTGAACGAATAAGGTCCGGGTGGGGCGAGATGGTTACGAGCTACCTTGCCAAGCGGACACAGCTTGTGCTATCAATTCACATCGTAGATTCGCGCCACGAACCCACAAAACAGGATTTGCAGCTTCACGAGTGGCTTGAGCATTATTCAAGACCACATTTATTAGTTGCCACGAAATCCGATAAGCTGTCTAACAACGAGTTGCGGAAAAACATCGGAAGTGTCCAGCGCACGCTCCATGAAGACGCGGTGGTCGTTTATTCCGCAAGAACAGGACAGGGGCGGGATCAAGTCTGGCAAGCAATTGAGAGTGCACTGGCGGCGTTTTCGTGTTAGTTGTTTTAGTTTTATCAATTCAATTGCGAGATAGCGACCTGCTAGGTAAAGGTCAAACATCGGCTAACCGAATTTCTCATAAGCCCCCTTTTGGTCAATTCGAGTTCATTTTACTAAGGCCACGCGAGGTGTGTGGGCAGCATCAAAGCGATGCTGCAAGAAAACGCCCGCTCAAATCTGGAATAAATACCTTGAACAAGGAGATCTGGCTGCCGGCACGCCCTAATTCTTCTGCATCACCGCTTTCGAGCCTCGAGGGCTACAGGTGGGCTGCTCAATTTCCGATACTAAATCAGAGGCGAGGTTCAACATTCGATCGTCCCCTAATGGGGTTATAGAGATTAACTGATATGTCACAAAAAACACGTTCACGCGCTTCAAGCGCGAGCAATACGGACGGCAGTGGAGATAACGGCAGCACGTCTGTGGCGACCGCCGACGCCCCGGAGCGCGACACGAGGGATTCAGACGGCTTCCATAATCTGGCTGACCTAAAGGAGATGTCCATCTCCAAACTAACGCAGATTGCGAAGGGCATGGATGTGCCAGGCGCAACCGGGATGCGCAAACAGGAGCTGATATTCAAGGTACTGGCGGCGCAAACCGAGAAGAGCGGCTTGATCTTTTCGGAAGGCGTGCTTGAAACGCTGCCGGATGGTTTCGGCTTTCTCCGCGCGCCTGAGTACAACTATCTTCCCGGTCCGGATGACATCTATGTGTCGCCGTCACAGATTCGCAAGTTTGACCTGCGTACCGGCGACACCGTAAGCGGTCAGATTCGGCCACCGAAAGAGGGCGAGCGTTACTTCGCTTTAATCAAAGTCGAAGCTATCAATTTCGAATCGCCCGATCAGGCGCGGGAGAAAGTCTTTTTTGACAATCTCACGCCGCTCTATCCTGACGAACAGTTGCGAATGGAGACGGCGCCGGAAAACCTTTCAGCGCGAGTTATCGACCTGGTCACGCCACTGGGAAAAGGACAGCGCGGTCTAATCGTTTCGCCGCCACGAACCGGTAAGACGATGCTGCTGCAAGCCATCGCGAACTCGGTTACCCAGAATCACCCCGAGGTGACGCTGATTGTTCTGCTGATCGATGAACGACCGGAAGAAGTCACCGACATGCAGCGCTCGGTGCAGGGTGAAGTTATCTCGTCAACCTTCGACGAACCACCCACCCGCCACGTTCAGGTAGCCGATATGGTGATCGAAAAAGCCAAACGGCTGGTCGAGCATAAGCGCGACGTCGTCATCCTGCTGGATTCAATTACCCGCCTGGCACGCGCGCACAACGCGGTAGTCCCGCCCAGCGGCAAAATCCTTTCCGGCGGTATAGATTCAAACGCCTTGCAAAGACCCAAGCGCTTCTTCGGCGCCGCGCGTAACATCGAAGAGGGCGGCTCGCTGACAATCATCGCCACCGCGCTCATCGATACTGGTTCGCGCATGGACGACGTGATCTTTGAAGAGTTCAAAGGCACGGGCAACTCTGAGATCCACCTGGATCGCCGGCTCAGCGATAAGCGGCTTTTCCCGGCAATCGATTTGCAGCGTTCCGGCACTCGCAAGGAAGAGCTCCTGATCAGCAAGGAAGACCTGAACCGCATCTGGGTGATGCGGCGCGTCCTGAACCCCCTGTCGCCTGTTGAGCAGATGGAGGTGGTGCTCGAACGACTGGAAAAGACTAAATCCAACGCCGAGTTTCTCGCTTCCATGCAGACCTAGAAAAACTCCGGGGACGCACCATTTAACGCGATCCACGAAACAACACGAATTTCGTGTGTTTTCGTGGATCGGTTTTTTGTCCATGAAAATCCATCACTGATGCGAATCGCGATTCTCTCGTCTGAAGCTGTGCCTTTTGCCAAGACCGGCGGTCTCGCGGATGTGGCCGGCGCTTTGCCAAAGGCGCTTGATGAAAAGGGTCAGGATGCCCTTCTGGTCCTGCCGCTACACCAGCAAATTAATCCTGAACTGTTGGCCGCCGAGGTCATTGAAGATGTTCCAGTCCATTGGCGAGGCAGTTTGCATCCCACTCGAATCTGGCTGAGCAGCGCCGCCGGAGCGCCGGCATACCTCGTTGATGCGCCTGAATTTTTTGCCCGCCCCTCGATTTACGGTTACGGAGACGATCACGCGCGTTACGCATTCTTCTCTCGCGCCGCCCTCGCGCTTTTCAAGTACCTCGATTGGCAGCCGGACATTGTCCATGGAAACGATTGGCCTTGTGGCTTTGCCATGATCGAGCTTCGCCAGCGCCGGCGTTACGATCCGTTCTTCGAAAAGACACACTCGCTCTTCTCAATTCACAATGCGGCCTACCAGGGCGCCTTTCCTCCAGGAGATTTATGGTGGCTGGGCTTTGGGGAAGCGCCCGACAACAGCGATTTCATGCTTAACGGAGCGGCCTCGGCTTTCAAGGCCGGTGTCATCGCCGCAGACGCGCTCTCGACCGTCAGCCGCCGTTATGCCTTGGAAATCCAGACCCCTGAACAGGGCTATGGTCTGGATTGGTTGTTTCGGGCGCGTCAAGACCGTTTGGCGGGAATCACCAATGGGGTGGACTACGAAGTGTGGAATCCCGAAACTGATCCGCACATCGCAGCTAACTTCTCGGCCGGGGATTTGTCGGGCAAGCTGGCATGCAAACTTGAGCTGCTTCGCCGTTTCGGCCTTCCTGAAGAACCTGAAAGGCCGATCATTGCGATCATCTCGCGCCTGGTTGCCCAGAAAGGTTACGATTTGATCCGCGAGGTCGCGGGTGAGATTCTGCGTATGGGGGCCTTCTTTATAGCGCTGGGCTCGGGCGCCAGGGAATATGAAGATTTCTTACAAGCGTGGCACGATTCCGCCCCAACTCGCGTCGGTATCTACAAGGGGTATGCCGGCGAGCCGTTGGCTCATCAAATCGAGGCCGGTGCGGATATCTTCGTGATGCCCTCGCTTTACGAGCCCTGCGGGCTGAATCAGATGTACAGCATGCGTTACGCTACCGTTCCCGTCGTGCGTGCCACCGGGGGGCTTGACGACACAGTGCAGGATTACAATGCTGAGCACGGAACGGGAAACGGGTTTAAGTTTGTGGCGTACAATGCCGGGGCTTTGCTTGAAAAATTGCGTGAAGCCCTTTACTTTTATGGGGCGCCTGACGCCTGGCGCGTGATTCAGAGGAACGGAATGGCGGTTGACAATTCCTGGGCGGCAGCGGCCGGCAAATACGTCGAGCTCTACAGCGAGGTCGCCAGGTTGTAAGAACGCCTGTCGCTGCGTAACACACGAAGGTACACGGGTTTCACCCCGTTAGAGGGTGAAATCTTTATAGCTCGTGCGTTCGAAACTTCGCCGCGGTTTGGAGGGGCGGAACTCAGCTTGAAGAGTACTAATCGAGTTTCATTCCGCCCCTCCAAACCGCGCGTGACCTTTCTTTAAGCCGATCTATAAACATCTCACTCCTCCGGAGTGAAAAAACGTGTAGCCTTTGAACGCAACACAGAATCTGAAGGAGACTACTTACATGAGTGAGCATGTGCTTGAAGTCACTGACACCACCTTTGAAAAAGCTGTCTTGCAGGCGGACCGGCCGGTGCTGGTGGATTTCTGGGCAGCCTGGTGCGCGCCCTGCCGTATGCTGGCGCCCACGGTGGAAGCTGTCGCTGAGAAATATGCCGCCTCGGCACGCGTCGTGAAATTGAATGTCGACGACAACCCGTCGATTTCTCAAAGGTACGGCATCAAGGGCATTCCGACACTCATTCTGTTCAAGGCCGGCCGCGAAGAGGAGCGCGTCGTGGGCGCGACCTCGAAGGACGCCATCTCGCGAATGATCGACAAGCATGTCACCGGCGCTGCCCGGCTTTAATCGCACGGTTGGCGCGGGCCCGACTCAAAGCAGGGTCCGCGCTACTGTTGTGTTTGGCATCTTTCCCCCGGGAACACCTGAATGAAATCACTCCGTGCGGCTGCGATTCTTCGTCAACGCTCATTTGAAGAGCGTCTGACCGAGAGACTTCGTTCTCGCAAACTGGACGATGCGAAGTTTCGCGCGCGGCAGGCACAGGGCAAGCTCCGCCGGTTTGTGAAGGCGAACTTCAAGAAGCGCGAGATTGTCGCCGACTTGGCACTTCGTCGCGGCGAGTGCAATCGCTGCGGCGCTTGCTGCGAGTTGGTTTTCAAATGCCCATTTTTGAAGAAGCAATCTGACGGGACGAGCACCTGCGGCATTTATGAAAACCGGCCGAACCAGTGTCGCTTGTTCCCAACCGAACAGCGCGACATCGCAGAAGTCCGCGGCTCGTGCAGTTACTATTTCATTGAAAAACCCGTGCGCCTGGGAAAAGCCAGCTGAGTCGGGAATTCTTAGTGTGGTTTCGTTGGCCCGTTGCGTAAATAAGAATAGATCCACTAAATCACACTAATTTCGTGTATGTTCGTGGATTGTTTACGAAAAAACCACACGAATTAAGTCCTAACGAAGAAATCGGCAATCGGCAATTGGCATTTGGCAATGAGTAAAGTCATCGCGGTCATAGGCGCCCAATGGGGGGATGAGGGCAAGGGCAAGATAGTTGATCTCTTGTCCGAGCGCTTCGATATCGTTGCGCGCTACCAGGGCGGACATAACGCCGGCCACTCGGTGCAGGTGGGCGAGCAGTCGTTCGTGCTGCATCTGCTGCCTTCGGGCATCGTCCATCCCGGCAAGACCTGTGTCCTGGGTAGCGGCATGGTCATCGACCCAAAAGCCTTTTTTGAAGAAGCTGATCGGTTGACTGCCCAGGGCATCGAAGTTTCGCCTGACCGAGTCAAGATCAGTTCGCGCGCGCATCTGATTCTTCCCTATCATCGCGCCCTGGACCATACAAGTGAAGAACGCCTGGGCAATGAGAAGGTCGGAACCACGCTGCGAGGGATCGGACCGGCTTACGAGGACAAAGCGGGACGTCGAGGAATCCGCACTGCGGATGCTCTTGCGCCTGACGTTTTACGCTCACGAATCGAACGCAACCTTGAGGATGCCAATCGCATTATCCAGGCCTACCATGGCGAACCACTGGATGCGGACAAGATCTTTGAAGAGATGTCCTGTCTGACGGAACGCCTTGGACCATTCATTGCCGATACCACACACTTTCTCAACGTTGCTGCCACTCGCGGGCGATCCATCCTGCTTGAAGGCGCGCAGGCCACGCTGCTCGACGTGGATCACGGCACCTATCCTTTTGTGACTTCATCCAGCACGATTGCCGGGGGCGCGATTGTCGGCACAGGACTGGCGCCGAATCGTCTGACCGGAGTGCTGGGGATAGTAAGGACCTACACGACGCGAGTCGGAGAAGGGCCTTTTCCGACGGAGATGCTCGCGGGCGAAGCAGAATTGGGCCAGATGATTCGCGAGCGTGGTCGCGAATACGGCGCTTCGACGGGGCGTCCACGCCGGTGCGGCTGGTTCGACGCTTTTGCCACACGCTATGCCGCGGAGATCAACGGCTTCACTTCAGTGGCGCTGACAAAATTGGATGTGCTCGATGCGCTGGATGAGATCAAGGTTTGCACAGGCTACAAACTGGATGGCCAGGTATGCGAGTCTCTGCCGGCGGTTTCAAATGATCTGCGTCGCGTCGAACCCATGTACGCGACCTTGCCCGGCTGGAAGACTTCGACTGTGGGAATGACGGAGATGGCTTCCCTGCCGCCGAACGCTCGTCGCTATGTAGACTTTTTGTCCGAGCAGATTGGCGTCGCGATCGGCCTCGTCTCCACCGGCCCGGAGAGGTCGCAAACAATCATCGTCTCCGACTCCGCCCTCGGCCGCTGGATCCAAGAAAACTAAGGTAACAATTACCACTCGAGCGTACGGAAACTCGCAGTTGGGAAGGGCGGTTTACCCCCGCTTGCTTTACCAACACTCGACTGTAGCGTCTCAAGCGGGGGTAAACCACCCTTCCCAACTGCGAGTTCCGAATCTTGAGTAGCATCCAGGATAGATTCTAATTTTTTCACAGCTTCTGCAGTGGGGGGTATTACATTACTGAACAATCCATTGCGTTAATCTGCGGCTCATATTTAAATTGAATGTCATCGACCGCAAAGACCCAAGGCCAAAGACCAAAGGCCATTCTCGGGTACTGCTGCAGTTTGAAAATCCCACCCACGGCAGAGACTCTTATGAAAACAGACACTCAATTGGTTCATACTGACCTTTGCCCGAAAAACGCGCAACCAAATGTCCGACATGCTTTAGCTTGTCGGCGAGATTGGCAACACTCAAGCAATGATATTACCCGTAACGTCGCACATCGAGAGTTCCGCATGTTGACGACAAGCTGAAGCATGTCGGACATTGGAGCGACGAATGTAACCGTCGTCAGCGAGCAATGGGAAAGGCTGCCTTCGTTCTATTTTGATTCGCGGTCGCGAATCCAGATTCGTGACTTACTGTGTGAAAACTCTGAAGAATCTGAAGTCGCAACTGGACAATTCAAGCTGCGTAAATTCGCAGGTCGGGAAGGGGGCAGTCGTTACTTTGAAGGTTCGGTAAGTTCAAGGCGCCCCCGCTCAAGGTTCCGAGACTTCATCATCGAATCAATCGGTCAAATGCTGTAAACCCCGAGGCTTAAGTGATAGCGATAGGCACTGGCATTCAAGGTTGAGCGGGGGCGCCTTGAGCTTACCGAACCTTCAAAGTAACGACTGCCCCCTTCCCGACCTGCGAATTTACGCAGCTTGAATTGTCCAAATCTTCAAAGCTCCAGGACATACTCGGAGTTTTCACACAATCTCTGCGATTGGCGGGATTTTTCAAACTGCATCAGTACCCATTCTCGAGCCAATTGGACGTGCGCCCTATCCTTAGGTAGAATGCCTTCCGATCCCCGAATCAAAAAGAGCACGCCAAGCGTGCTTTCTGTTTGTAAGTGGGCCGATAGCTCAGTTGGTAGAGCAACTGGCTTTTAACCAGTGGGTCGCAGGTTCGAGTCCTGCTCGGCTCATAACCCATCCTAGCGACACTTTAACTCAACCGCATAGTAAGACAGGCCCACGACCACCGAAAAGCGGCAACAAAGCGGCCAACGCGTTTCTTATTGGACGTTTTGATGGACGTTTCTGAGTGTCCCAGCGAGGTTATCACGTGCGACCCCGCTCTCGGGCATTCCTCTAAGATCGAGACGCACCTCTTGACTCTGGACATGACTCTAGAGTCTATACTCATCCGGTAGAGAGACTCCGATGAATGGTGGACTGCAAATCGGCGAGGTCGCGAAACGTGCCGGGGTAAGCATCGACACGCTGCGTTATTACGAGAAGGTTAGGCTCTTGCCCAGGCCGGCACGGACGTCCGGTGGTTTTCGACTTTTTGCGCCCGAACACATTGAGCGAGTGCGGTTCATCAAGCAGGCACAGGAACTAGGTCTCACGCTGGACGAGATCAAGGGACTACTGGCTACGGGTGGCGCTGAAGAATGCCGGAGAGTGCGCGATCTGTTGACTAAGAAGATTGGTGAGTTGGACGGCAAAATGACAGCGATGAAAGATTTTCGTCGCACGCTTGCTCGGCATTTATCGGCATGTGAGCGAGAACTCGAAGCGCATGGCGACGCAGCATGTTGTCCGGTCGTGGCGGGCGGGAAGAATAAACCGACTAAGGGCAAAAGCAGCAAGAACTAAGCTGATGGAGCTGGAAACGACTAACTCGAAATCGTCAGGATCAGGGCGAACAATTCTTGCGAGTCTGGCCGCCCTCGGCAGCGTTGTGTTGGCTTCCACTTGCTGCTTGCCGATGTTCCCATTCATCTTTGCCGCCGGCGCCGCAGGAAGTTCAGCGTTTTTTACAAGAGCTCGGCCTTTCCTGCTGGCGGCGTCTCTTCTCTCGATCGCTTTTGCTTTTTATCAGAGATGGCGAGCGAAACAGTGCCAATGCAAACCGAGTCTGCTTAGTACGATTGTGCTGTGGTTCTCAGTCGTCACCGTGTTCACATTTTTCCTGTTCCCTCAGGTCATAGCGAATCTGGTTGCCAATTTCCTGGCGAGGTGAAGATGAAACGCAAGCACGTGATTTACGGATTAGTCGGGGTGGTCATTGCGGTTGCCTTGTTCGTCGTTTACTACCTGTACCTTGGCAGCACAGCTCCAATCGGACAACAACCGATGGTACGCCTCGACAATTCAAACATGGACTCACTGAAAAAGTCCTTCAACGAATCCGCCGATTCTGTCCGAGTGATAGTGATGCTCTCTCCTACGTGAACAGTCTGTTTGCAGGGGGCCTCTGCATTCCAAAAACTACTTGACGAGCAACGCGAAGGAAAAATCCGGGTCTTTGTAATCTGGGAGCCCGTGTTGCCAACCGATTTGGCTGCGCCTTCGACGATGACGTTAAAGCGCATCGCCGATATGAAAGCGTCACAGTATTGGGACAAGGAGCACTTGGTCTCCAAGTCGATCGGCGAAACAGACGGTGTGGTTTGGGATTACGTTGCGGTTTATCCCCAGGGCAAACTGTGGGAGAAAGGACCGCCCGAGCCTATTTATTCACATGCTCCGGTTGTTCGTGCGATTGATGGGACGAGGGAAGCGATCCAAAAATTGTTACGAGAGAACACTAAGTAACTGGCCAATACTACAAGTCATGAATTGCTGCTTTAAAGATGAAGGCGGCGCTTCAAAACCTGATGAAGCGACCCACACGGCTGACGAAGAACCCGACACTGATCGATGCAGTTCGTGCAACGGTCAGGGCAGGCCTGTTTCCAGAAAGACCGTCCTGCTAATGCTGAAGCCAGAATTGCTGGAGCGGGCGATGCATGGAAATTACCGCTTTTGCCCGGCACGCGATTGTTCAGTCGTCTATTATGAAGATAGAGGTAGCCAACGATTCGCCGTTGATGACTTGCGCATACGCGTCGGGCTTAAGGTTCACGACGATCCGATCCCACTGTGTTATTGCTTCGGGTTCGCCGAGAACGATATGCGTGACGAAATCGAGCGAACTGGTAACACGAGTATTCCCGACCAAGTGCTCGGGCTGATTCGCGAGGGTTTGTGCGCGTGCGAAGCGCGCAACCCGGCTGGCGTGTGTTGTCTGGGTGAAGTCAGCAACGCTACCAAACGCCTGAAGCTTGAGGTTGCCGCAACTCAGAAGCGATAAGATGAAGGCGGTGCGTGTTGATACGAAGCCAGACAAAGAGGTGATGACGTCTGCAACGTTCCTAGAATCCGTTGTTGAACTTCTATTAGCGCATTACGATCTAAGTGAAATATTATTCCATCGTTGATGCGCCGGCAGGCACAAATCACGAGTGGAACTGCAAAGTTTTATTGTGGCAAATTTGTGACGTGATTACCCGAAAGTAGGACTCAATGGTTGATAGCGATTGTAATCCTGAGCGGCTGCAACCTGTTGAAAACTAGTAACTAATCGTAAAAGCCGTGTCTGGTTGTAAGCGGCTTGAAGGCCCTTTTAACCAGTGGGTCGCAGGTTCGAGTCCTGCTCGGCTCACCACTTGATATTAAAGGACTTATTCTCACGCAATAGTTAGTCAACAAGCATGGCCGAACTGGCCGAGAACCAGTGGGTCGCAGATTTTGGATCCCTCTGACCTCAGTATTGTTTTCAAGGATTTGCGGTTGGACACGAGGCCAGACGCTTTTCGTTGTTTGACAGATTGTTAAAAAACTAAATGCGGAGATTGATCGCGCTACTTCTCTTGATAATCGGCCGAACCCGTGTGTGGCCAATCTACTAATAGAACGCTGGAAGATCTCTGCAGAATCTGAGTAGGATCAATCACCTCGTTGACACTTCCCTTGGCTGAACCATCCTCAGCCGGCCCGATCAGACTCACGACATAGGGCGAATGTTCTGGTTCATGTGGAAGAAGTTGTACGGATCGTACTTCGTCTTGATCTCCTGGAGCCGCCGATAGTTTGTGCCATAAGCCGCGACGATCGGATCGCCAGGCTCATCATCGCCCAGATAATTCACATAGCGACCCGGCCCGACAAAGGGTTTCATCCGCGCATAACTTTCCCGCCCCCACGCTATGCACCGATCATTATCTGCCGGTTCCATCCATTGTGAGAGTACGAGAAGGTTAAAACCTTCCGCACGGTGCGGGAAGGCCGTCTCGTTGACTGGAACCCTTGTTGCAGCGCCGTGGAAGTGTTCGAGGAGCATCTGGCTCATTGGGCTGGGGCATCTGCTGAAACACTCAATCATTGCATCGATCGCATCATCACTTAGTTCAGCAAGGAAGCTCGACTTCCAATAGTTGAAAGCGCCTTTTGGATAGCCAGCATCGAGCATTCCGTTGAGCTCACAGTAAGATATTGGGCCAACAGTATCCAGCAAAGGAGATCCGAATTCCTTGAGCGGCTGCAGCGCTTTTTCGCCCTCGGCGGAAAAGCCACAATGACTGGGTACCATCGCCGCCAGCTTAGCTCCGTCGGGCGAATGAATTAGGCCCCCGAATACTGTCAACTCATCCGGCAGCGACGCGGTGAAATCGCGGAAGAACCTCAACACGTCTCGAGCCCGGTCAAATGGATGCGCGACCAGACCACCCTCGATCGTGGGTCCCACAGGATGAAGCCGATATTCGAATGAGGTGGCGACGCCGAAGTTTCCTCCTCCACCGCGAACAGCCCAGAAGAGATCGGGGTGCTCGTCCTTATTCGTCCGCAACACTTCGCCTGCGGCTGTCACGAGTTCCACGGCTCGCAGATTATCAAGTGCGAGGCCATACTTTCCCATCAGCCAACCCAGTCCACCGCCAAGAGTGAGCCCGGCAATTCCTGTCGAAGACACCACACCTCCAGTAACCGCCAGGCCGTGCAACTGAGTCTCGCGGTTAAGCTCTGCCCAGGTGACTCCACCCTGGGCCACCGCTGTTCGGGCTTCGGGGTCAACCTCAATAGCTTTCATCGTTGCCAAATCGATCATTAAGCCATCATCGATGGTCGCTCGCCCCGCCACGTTGTGGCCGCCGCCCCGGACCGCCACCTCGAGCCTCTGCTCTCGCGCAAGATTGAGGGCACCGACAACGTCAGCAGTGCGCCGGCATTGGGCAATTAATAGGGGACGCTTGTCGATCAAACCATTATGGACTTTCCTTGCCTCCTCGTAACCCGCATCGCCGGGTTGTAGTAATCGCCCAGAAAACTTGCCGGCAAGCTCATTGACCGCGGCGGCCCCCGATGGAATCGGCTTCATGGCAATTCTCCTTCAGAAAGGTTGGTGAAATGATGAGTAGAAAGCCACCCCTTGTAAAGCTGCGGCGGCTTCCCCTCAGAATGACAATTGCTTAGATAGATACAAGGGCATCAGGTATTAATCTTACAAAAGAGAGGCTGTTCCTCAGCAGATCGACTTGTCTCTCGGTCACTAACACCAAACGAATACCTGTAAGTCAGCCTGCTTTTGCAAGACGGCACCAATGCTGAAGTCAGCGTATCACATGCTACTTCATCAACCTTAATACGCTGTTCAATGGTTTTGGTAATTGCCGTGGGAAGGTGCTCAGGTGCTTTCGCGCTCAGGGACTTCCTCCTGCTGATGCAGTAAATACGCTCCTGAATTTTGACGTGCTATCCCAGTGGGTCGCAGTTTTCGAGTCCTGCTCGGCTCACCACTTTTCCTCACCAGACTACTCCTGCAAGGCAGTCGGAAAAGCTTGTAGCGGTGTCCGTACGGCTGTATCATCTCCTTCCCAAAAAGCACAAGGATGATTTCAGTCGGAAAGGACATAGCCCATGCCATTTTCACGATTCTTCCTGACGCTGGTTGCAACTGGCATGACGCTGATTGCTTTTCAGCCAACTACTTTGGCTCAAACCCAGCAACCAGCGCCCAGACACGTTCACTATATTGAACCTGCTCAGCAGTCAAAGTCTCCGACAGGCGCGCTCGCACCGCGGCTTCAGAAACTCGGAAATCACGTGTTTCCCGTGTCGACGAAGAACCAGCAGGCGCAGCTCTTCATGAATCAGGGGTTGAACCTGTCGTACGCGTTCAATCACGCGGAAGCGGGCCGTGCGTACAGGGAGGCGGAGCGCCTGGATCCTGAGCTCGCGATGGCGTACTGGGGCGAGGCGCTCGCGCTCGGGCCGAACATCAATGCGCCGATGGACCCAGCTAATGAGCCGAAAGCGCTTGCGGCAATTCAAAAAGCTATCACGTTAAAGTCAAAAGCATCTGCACGCGAGCAGGCGCTAATCGATGCGCTGGCACAGCGATATTCCGGCCGCGCCGAAGATCGCAAAGCACGTGATCGGGCGTACGCCGACGCGATGCGCGAGGTGCATCTTCGCTTTCCAGACGATCAGGACACCGCCATGCTCTACGTTGAGTCTGTGATGGACCTGCGGCCCTGGGGTTACTGGACGCGAGACGATACGCCTTACGAAAGAACCGCGGAAATCGTTGCGCTCACTGAAAAAGTCATCGCGCGCAATCCGCAACATCCGGCCGCTCTGCACCTTTACATTCATTTGATGGAAGCCTACGAGGCCAACAAGGCAGAGCCTGCCGCCGACCGCCTGCTCACGCTGATGCCCGCTGCGGGCCACATGGTGCACATGCCCGCGCACATCTATCAGCGTGTGGGTCGCTACGCCGACGCCGTGCGCAGCAACGAGCTCGCGATCGCCGCTGATGAAGATTACATCTCGCAGTGTCGCGCGCAGGGGCTTTATCCGATGGCTTATTATCCCCACAACTTGCACTTCCTCTGGTTTGCGGCGACAGCTGACGGCCGCAGCGCGCTGGCAATCGCGGCGGCGCGGAAAGCGGCGTCGAGAGTTGACGATGAAACTTTGAAAGCAGTTCCGCTGCTCGCCGGCTTTCGGGTCGTGCCTTATTACGCGCTGACGCGTTTCGGAAAGTGGGACGAGATGTTGCGCGAACCTGAGCCGCCGGCCATCAGTGCGTATCTGAGCGGCATGTGGCATTACGCGCGCGGCACGGCCTTCCTCGGCAAAGGACAGACCGATTCGGCCGATCGGGAACTCGCGAAGTTGGACGAGATAATGGCGGATAAGTCGCTCGATCAGCCGCTATTTTCGCCGAACACCGGTCGCATGGTGCTTTCAATTGCGAAAGAAGTTCTGGCCGGTGAGATTACCGCGGCCAAAAAGAATTATGACGCAGCAATCGCGCACCTCGAGCGCGCCGTGCGACTGGAAGACGCTCTGGTGTACACCGAGCCTGCTGAGTTCCACTATCCACCGCGTCACGCGCTCGGCGCAGTGCTGCTGGAAGCAAACCGACCCGCCGAAGCCGAGACTGTTTACTGGGAAGATCTGAAGCGCAATCGCGAGAACGGTTGGGCGCTGTTTGGCTTGATGCAAGCCCTCAAGGCACAGGGTAAGAATGAAGACGCGGCGTTAGTCGAGTCGCGCTTCAAGAAGGCGTGGGCCCGGGCTGACATCACGCTAACCTCATCGCGCTTCGGACAATAGAGGGTTTGCGGGCCGGCGATCGGTATCAAGGGCGAACCACGGTAGAAAGTGCGGGAAGTTGAGAACAGTCAGATAGAGTCGGCGTCGCTCAAACCCAATAAAAGTAAAGTTATCTAGAGTTAACTAGAGTAGGGTAAAGTGATTGGTACTGGCTTTTAACCAGTGGGTCGCAGGTTCCAGTCCTGCTCGGCTCACCACTTTTCCTAAGCAAAAACACTAGATGCGGTTGGCTGCGAAGTCAGCCGCATTTCGTTTGTGGCAAATTTGTGGCAATTCTCCGCGCGATAGCTTGCCAACTGCGCTATCGCAGCGCGCTTGCCTTCGTCCGTTGCGTGCGTGTATCGCCGTGTGGTCAGGATTGATTGATGGCCCATTAACTCGGCGATCTTGAGGATGTCGACAGCGGCATCGGCGAGGCGCGTCCCAAGGTGTGGCCCAGCATAAAGGGCTTCAAACTTATCCGTCGTTCGGTTTCGTTTTCGCCGACTAGTCTTATTGGCCTCGCCAGGTAATCTCACTAACGCTTCCACGTTGTGGCGTATAATGACTTGAAATGAGTGGGAAGATTGAACGAAACGAGGCAGCCGTAATGGATATGTCACACGGTATAGGCCCCGCTCCTCTGCAAGAGCCAATCAGGACAGTCGAATTGGAAGGATTCATCTTAACTGAGACTGTCCGACCTTCGTCTCTGAAACTTCCCAGGCACTTCCATTCGCACACAAATATTGCTTTCGCCCTGAAAGGGTCCTTCCGCGAGACGATTGGCAAGACTCCCCAGGTGTGCGGCCCGCTCGACTTGATCATCAGACCTGCCGGAGAGCCTCACTCCAATGAATATGGTCGTGAAGACGTGCGGTGCCTGATCATCGAAGTAAAACCGCAACGGCTCGCAATGATTCAGCAGGTTTCTGAAGTTGTCGATCGTGTTGTTCACATCCGTGGTGGATGGATGCCTGCACTAGCAATGCGGATATACAAGGAATTTCAGATCATGGATAGCGCCTCGCCGTTGTCTATCGAAGCGCTCACGCTTGAGATGTTGGCGCGAACTGCACGCTTAGGCCTGCCGCGTCAACTCTCAAGTGCGCTCCGCTCGCTTCACCAGGCGAGAGAGATTCTTCACGAACAATTTTCAGAACGATTGAGCTTGTCCAGCGTTGCGGAGGTTGTGGGAGTGCATCCGGCTCATTTAGCCAAGATGTTTCGAAAGCACTTCCGGTGCACGGTGGGCGAATATATTCGCCGACTACGCCTGGAGCAAGCTGTCAGGGAGTTGACGGACTCTGCTAAGCCGCTGGCAGAGATTGCTTTGGGTGCCGGTTTTTACGACCAGAGCCATTTCACTCGCGAATTCAAGCTTCAGAACGGAATGACCCCCGCCGAATTTCGACAAGTAATCCGAGCAGGCAAATCCGGTACAAAGAGACCACGATTCTCCAAGACTTCATAGAGTATTGCTGCTATCACTCACGGCGCGGCGATTATCTACCGACAATCGGAAGTAAGTTGTTGCAGATCGAACTTGTGGAGATAGAACGTCTCAAAAACCTCAATACGAAGGAGGAAAGGCGGATCATGACGGATCCAACTATCAAACTTCTGCGCGATCTCGTCGCTATTGATTCCGTAAATCCTTCGCTCGTGCCAGGTGGGGCGGGAGAAAGAGAGATCGCGCGCTTCGTTGCCGCGGAGATGCGCTCCACCGGTATGGATGTAGAGGTCACCGAAGTTGCACCGGGCCGGCCTAACGTGGTCGGCGTATTGGATAGTCGCACGCCCGGACGCTCGTTGATGTTTTGCGGACACCTTGACACGGTTGGTGTCGAAAGGATGAATTCACCATTTGATCCGGTCGAGCGCGAGGGCCGACTCTACGGGCGGGGAGCAGGAGACATGAAAGGCGGCGTAGCCGCAATGATCGAGGCCGCTCGCTCGCTCGCGAATTCAGGTGCCATGAAGGTGGGACGATTAATTGTTGCTGCGGTGGTTGATGAGGAATACGCAAGTATCGGTGCCGAGTCTCTAGTGAAAACCTGGAGTGCCGATGCCGCGATCGTTACGGAGCCAACCGACTTGGTTGTGTCGATCGGGCACAAAGGATTCTCGTGGGTAGAGATCACAACCAAGGGACGCGCTGCCCACGGCAGTCGACCTTTAGAGGGCCGGGACGCGATCTTTCGAATGGGCCGAGTGCTATCACATTTAGAGAAACTCGACCATGATCTCCAATCCCAGACTCCGCATCCGGTACTGGGTACTCCGTCATTGCATGGATCACTTATCGAGGGCGGTCGGGAATTGAGCACTTATCCGGATCGCTGCGTGCTAAAGATGGAACGGCGCACGATTGTCGGGGAGTCGGCAGATATCGCATTAAGGGAGGCCGAAGATATCCTGGCCGCGCTCGCACAGGAAGACCCTGACCTTCATGCTTCGGCGCAACTCATGTTTAGCCGACCAGCATACGAAACTCCCGAAGAGCATGACCTGCCGTCGATGTTAGAGTCCGTCCTGAAAGATGCCGGACGCGGGGCCAAGCGCGCGGGCATGACGTATTGGACCGATGCCGCCATTCTCGGCCAGGCTGGTATTCCGTCAGTCATCTTCGGACCGGGCGGTGCGGGCTATCACGGTCTGGAGGAGTATGTAAGAGTCGAAGACGTACTGGTCTGCCAGGAAGTCCTCGCAAAATTAGCAATCGACTTTTGTGTCTAAGGCCGTGTCTGACGGTTAAATGGTTATGACGGGAGATGGCAGGGTGGTTCCTGGCAGAGAGCTTAGACTATGAACATCAGCCCAGCTACACTTAGCGACATCCCTCAACTCTGCGACCTACTTGAGCTGTTGTTCTCGGAGGAAGCGGAGTTTTACCCTAACCGCGCCCTCCAATCGGCAGGTCTGCATCAGATTATCGAGAATCCAGATGGCGGCCAAATTCTCGTTCTGCGCGAAGGACCCTTCAGTTTCGGCATGGTCAATCTACTCTTTACGATTAGCACTGCACTGGGCGGTCGCGTCGCCATTCTCGAAGACATGGTTATACAAGCCGCGCAGCGAGGTAGCGGAGCTGGTTCTCGTTTATTACAGGCTGCCATCAACGTGGCCCGGTCGGCCGAATGCCGTCGCATCACTCTCTTAACCGACCGCACCAACGAGTCGGCCCAGAGGTTCTACCGACGTCATGGTTTTACCTCATCAGAAATGATTCCAATGCGGTTGGTATTAAGCGCTTAGTCGAAGTTCAATTTGCAGAACCTATCTTATGTTCACTTGAATCTTTCCGGCTCTTGATTGCGAGTCAAATACTTCCTTGGATCTTATGCGTGACGTTTTGCTGACCGCTCTAGCGCCGATAATTTGGGGGACAACCTATTTCGTTACGACGCAGTTTCTTCCGTCAAATAGACCGCTCTTTGTTTCCGCCATTCGTGCAGCGCCAATCGGTCTGTTGATGCTTGCCGGTTTCAGGGAGCTTCCGAAGGGTATATGGTTGTGGCGTGTCTCTGTTTTAGGGACGCTGAACATCGGATTATTTTTTGCGCTTCTCTTTACAGCCGCATATCGCCTGCCGGGCGGGGTAGTGGCCACGCTCATGGCGATTCAACCGTTAGTAGTGGCGTTGCTAGCGTGGGTGATCTTAGCCGAGCACCCGAGGCTACGCACCTTCATTGCAGCGAGCTTGGGCCTGTTCGCCGTGGGACTAGTTGTCCTGGGTCCAGCAGTCAGGTTTGACACGGTCGGAGTCATCGCAGGTGTGGCAGCAACGCTGGTGATGGCATGCGGCACAGTGTTGACGAAGCGCTGGGGACGATCCGCGCCGCTGCTCGTCTTTACGTCGTGGCAACTGGTCGCAGGTGGTTTGATGTTGTTACCTTTCGCTTTCGTGATAGAAGGCGCTCCGCCGCCGCTGACGACCATGAATCTGCTCGGGTTCGGTTGGCTCGGGATGGTCGGCACCGGCATCGCCTACGCCCTCTGGTTTCGAGGCATCGGAAAAATGAAGGCCTCGACGGTTGCAATTCTCGGGCTGCTTAGCCCGGTCTCGGCCATGCTCCTGGACTTTCTGCTGCTGAAAAAATCGCTCACCCGTATGCAGATCGGCGGAGCCGCGCTGGTCCTTGGTACCATCCTGATTTCTCAGTTGCGCGGCGAAGAAGAAAGCAGCACGACCTTATATCAGAACGCGCCTGGAAGTAGAGCGATTGAACCAGACTGAATGGCGCTTCCGACCCGCGTCTGTATGCGCAAGTTATCGGCACAGCGGGCTTGGACGTCCCAAAAAAGGAAAATGGAGGAAAACAGAATTGACCAAACTTAGTGTCAACCTTAATAAGGTTGCGCTACTAAGAAATGCACGGAATATCGGCATTCCCAGTGTCACGAAAGCGGCGCAGATTTGTATAAGCGCGGGAGCGCATGGCATTACTGTTCACCCGCGCCCTGATGAGCGCCACGCAAAGCCTTCTGATGTTTATGACCTCGCAGATTTGCTCGCAGCTGTACCAAACATTGAATTTAATGTTGAAGGAAATCCTTTTGCGAAGTTTATGGAGATAGTTCGCAAGGTGAAACCCACCCAATGTACTTTGGTGCCTGACAGTCCCGATGCATTCACGTCAGATCATGGATGGAATCTAGCCGAAGATGGTGAACGTTTGAGACCGATTATCGAAGAGTTGAAAGACTCGGGAACTAGAGTCAGCTTATTTATGGATGCCAACAGCGCTCATCTTGAAAGAGCGAGGGAAGTTGGCGCCGATCGCATAGAGCTATACACCGAACCTTACGCCGCAGCCTACGGCAGCGTTAAAGCTGAAGCAGTATTAGAGCAGTTTACCCGTGCGGCAAAGGCGGCTCAAGAAGTTGGGCTTGGAGTGAATGCGGGACATGATTTGAATCTAGAGAACTTGGGTGAGTTTTGCTCAATCCCAAACGTTCTGGAAGTTTCCATCGGACATGCTTTGGTAGCGGATGCCCTGGAGATGGGACTATTTAGTGCAGTGCAAGCATACCTGAACATATTAAACCAATGAATTCACCTCGCATCTGAAACGGGACGAAGCTGACGTATCACAAGCGACGAACCTGAAAGCAGATGTCTAATCTCTGGTTGGTGGCTCGTCGAGCAAACCATGAGTGGACTGCGCAGATTCTTTGTGGGCAAATTTGTGACGCGAATACCCGCAAACAGATATGAATGGCCGTTACTAGATGTACTCCGAAGCGGCTGCAACCTGTGTAAAATGTTAATAGATCTAGAGAGCCCTAACTGGTTGTAATCGGCTCGAAGGCTCTTTTAACCAGTGGGTCGCAGGTTCGAGTCCTTCTCGGCTCACCAATCGAATGAACAAGTTAGGAGCAGTTCCTTGATAACAAGAGCGCTGCTCTTCGCTTTTGGTGTGCGAATAGTGTGCGAAATCTCGGGAAAGAGGCTGCTCTCAGTGAAAGGTAATGGTTGAATGAGGCAGTTGAATGTGGCGCGGGTGCTCGGAAGCGCGGCCTAGTAATCAAGTGTATTAGATTTGTCCCGCCTCACGCTTCGAATCTAAAAGAAGCCACCCCTCTGGAAAAGGGCGCAGCAATCAGCTAAAGACAGAATCGCTGGCGTACTTTACGGAAACTAAACGAAATCCCACACAACAACGAGCGGCAAGGCTTTCGGGCTTGCCGCTTTTTTTAGTCCACCGACGCAAAGTGTTGCCAGATGTCTCCGGGCCTATCCCAATTATCCCAGTACATATGTTCTGTTGTGGCTTCAGCCGCTCCCTTGTAACCCGCGTAGACACTGGCTCCGCTAACTCCCTCGAGAAACAGCAACTGGAGAAGCTTGTTTGCTTGGACTAGCGGTAAGCGAAAACGAAAAAAAAGTGGCACAACTCCGTATGGTCCTATGGCGCGATCCAGCGGCTTGCGATCAACGGGGTCTCCAGGGTGAAGTGATTCGGGCTGATATATTGTGAAGAGGCCCTTTTGTAAGTGTAGGTTCGGATTTCCAGCAGCCGGGGCAGTAATGATCTTTACTTTTTCCTGATCCGAATTGAGCTTTCTTCTAACTCTGTAAAACTGACTATTGAAAGCCCAAACTGAGAGATGCGTAGCGTCCGAATTTGTCGATTGTACAGCACCCTTAGCGGCGAAGTATGCCGCAATGTAGGCGCTTCTGGTCCAGTCAAGTAATCGAGTCGGAACACCGTAATGTTGAGCCAATGCGATAATCGACAAAAGGTTGGGGGGCGGCCATCTTAGGCCGTGATTCGCTTTATCCTTTCGGTACATGCCAGAGAACGAAATCAGCCACTCTTCGAACGAGAATCGCAGACTACGACTGTCTTCTGGTAAGGGTAGCCCGCCTGCATCCGCGAACTGAAAGAAGTCAATGAGCATTAGCATTTCAGAACGGATCTGGTCCCGATTGAGCCAGAGTTGCGTCAATGGATGGCGAACTCGAATTGTCGGGTGGTGGGCTTCAACAAATCTTTCCTTGTTTTTGTCCGCCGGCTCGCTTTCAACCACTCCCCAAGTACCAGAACCATGCCTTGATTTTATCAACACATCTTTAAACCTTGGGTTCCTTATCCTTAAGGCAGTCGGAACCAACTCAAAACGGTCATCTTCATGGCCTCTAAAGATAAATTGCTGGTATCTTCGCGAAGGGTCATGTCGATCCCTAAAATGTTCACTTCTTGGACCTAGCGCATCAAGTAGTTCTTCCGCGCGCTCGCAATCTATTTTTTTGACGACGTCGATCTCTGATTCCATAAAATTGAAGAGTTCCAAAAGTCCACAACTTTACACCTAAAGGCCTCAAGAGCCCGCCTATGGGCCGAGAGAGTGCGCACGCTCACTCATTCGCCTGGTCCATTTCCAGTGTGCGGATAGTGTGCGAACCACGCGCAACTACTGAAAACTACTGACTGTCGAATGTAATGGTTTTAGGCAGAAACATGCAACAAGTTGAGACTAGGTGCGACTACTGAAACCCAGCAAAACGACTTTGGGCTGGCTTTTAACCAGTGGGTCGCAGGTTCGAGTCCTGCTCGGCTCAAGTCAATTTGTTAGGAAACTTGAAGATTTTAAGAGGTGATGCACTCGTGGGAGGTCAGATTCCCTCCAAGTTTCCCTCTAACGTACCAAGAAGTGACCCTGAAAGGGATGTCTAAGTTTCCAACTGCAGATCAACGTCCTCGCATTAGGCTGAATCCCGAGTTGTTAGAAGCAGTGAAAGCCGTTTTGCGGGCTCTTCCCAAGGGCGACCAAACACCCGAATTGTCCAGCACTCGACTTGAAGCCCAGTTGAAAGAGCAAGGCATGGCGACAGTGCGCGGCAGTGAGTTGGACCGAATGATGAAAGAGCTAATCCAGGATGGATCAATTGCAGCACGAAAGAGCGGTATTGGTCACTGGTATATCCGAACGATTAACCCTAAAATCTGAAACCTCTTCACGCGCCTCGACCAGCTCCTGAATGTCAAAGTCCAATTGCTTGATAATCAAGCGAGCCACAGCTAAACCGAATTGCTAAATGCGGATACTCCTTTCATTAGTCTTGACCTTCTTCGCTTTCGTCGAGCCTGCCGCGGCGCAAGCTGGCAGGCCGCGCTTTAAAGACTACCCGGTAATAGAAGCATACATAGGTAAGAACGCCCCTCTGGATTTACGCGATCCTGACGCACGCATGTACCACACGCGGCTTCGGGAGGCAGCAGTTCAGAAGCCGAATTTCGCCGGTCATTACATCGTGACCGCATGGGGATGCGGGACCCAGTGCCTCTTACCGAGCGGATGGTCGGCTCCGTTCCAGGACGCCAGATGCAACTTATATTGTTGCGGGTTTGGCACCGCGTACACTTTCGAAAGCGGAATTTCCAAAACTAGTGTTTCTAGGCCTAACTTTCAAGATAGGTTCCGAAAGGCGTGGCAACTATGCATGCACGAGAGTGAGAATCGGCGCGGTGTCTCTAACTAAAACCAAGGGGCCGGTTCCGGTGGGCCCGCGGGCCGCTTGGCGCGACTTCTATGGCCATCCGCTTCATTCTGATCACCTTCCGCTCTGCGAGATAACCGTCTGCGCTGTGTCGCGGGCTGAAGCGCGGCGTCAAAACGGATTCACGATTTCGACGCCCGTCGCATGTTTGACCGAATTGTCAAAGTCTTCCGTGTAAAGGTGCGTGATACTGCCTTCCATGCACGCCGCGATGATCATCGCGTCCCAGAACGAAAGGTTGTGGTTTGCCGTCAGTTTTTCGGCGCGCACAAAGACGTTCTCTGAAGGCACAATTAGCTTCCACAGCACGCGCAATTGCTCCAACTCGCCCCACGCTTGCGCTTGCGTGTAACCGACCGTCGTAAGTTTGCGCGACGCGGCGATGAACTCACACGCGACTTGCCAAAGCAGCGCACCGTCTGTCAGGTTGGCGGTGAGCGCGCGCGCTCTTTGCTGCTTAACAGAGTCGCGTGGGTCACGCGCGTAGATCAAAACATTCGTGTCAACGGCGTTCATGCATCTCGTCACGGGTCAGACGGGGAGCGTCGGAACGAAGCGGGTGCGCGTCCCAGCTTGCGAACAATTCGCGTAAGGCGCGTTCCCGCTCTTCGTCGCTCGTTGCCGTCGGCGGCAAGCCGTAAGGATCATGCACGGTTATTTCGACTTCCGCGTTTTCCGACACATTTAACTTCTCGCCGTTTGATATAGGCACGAATGCTCCATCCTTGTAAATTGCCTTTAGTCTGAGGGACATGGTCTCACCTGCTTCTTAATTCTAGCATCCTCATTGGATAAGCATCCAGACTGATTAGCATATTGATGGCGTCAATGAGATAAACTAACGGCCCCTAAAGCACTAGCTCCTGCAATTCGTTCGCGCCGGATTGCGTAATATATTCGGCGAGCCTTGCTGCTCCTTTTCGCGCCGCTGCTCGTTGACACCGACGTAACGCGCGAACGTGACGAACTGAGTATGGCCGGAGATCTTCATTGTTTCTGTCGCTGGTATCCCAGCCTGAATCATCCGCGTAATAGCTGTATGCCGACAATCATGGAAACGGAAGTCCTCAATCCCCGCTTCCTGCAAACTGACAGGAACGCGTTCTTGACCGTGTCTTTGATTTCGATTGTCATTCCGAAAGTCATCATCCAGGAGAATAACGTTGATGAATACACAAAAAATTTGAATTAGTTGCTCGGTACTACCTGAGGTTGCTTTACTCTTCAGCGTAGCCGGTGACGCCTTTATTGTGTTCACAATTGTGAACACCTTGAACTTATTTCTGCTGCTTCCCCTTGAATCTGAATTGTTCCAGCATTATTATTCAGCCGCCAAAGGAAGGCTGTCTATTTTTGCAAGGCGCGGATTGCCTGAGTAATTGAAATTCGTAGAAGACTTCACCACGCAAAACCGACGGAGAAAAAAGATGATGTTCCCAGTCTTAATAGCAGAGTTCGTCGGCCCGAATGGCAAAGGCCACGGCATGATCTTAATGCGCGAGGACGGTGAGTTCGAAGGACTCGTGCTGCGGACGGAGTGGGCGGTAAAGCAAGAACACGCATGTTGGGAGCACAGAATCGAGGATTACGAGGTTTGTGCCGTGTCAGAGGCGCTGCCTCCCGTGAAGGAAATGATTTGCGAAGAACTGGGCCTTGATGTCGATTAGATCGCGGAAGAATCAAGCCCCCGGTCATCTGTGCCCAATCATGCGGGGCATTGTGTAAAGCTCAGCTGTCGCTCACGAAAACTCAGTTCATCAACGGGAACGCTTTAGGTGAACTCCTCCATAAGTTCATCGAATGTCTCTTTATTCAGCCCGAGCTTTTGCTGGACTAAAGGGCCATTCCGGAGCGCCACTTCCTGATCCTCATATGTTGGCTGATGGTTTTGGTAGAAGACACCTATCGGGATACGGTCACCCCACTCGAATGATTTCTCTAATGCGAGCTCAACATTGTTCGCGTCGTAGCCAGGCTCGACCTCAAGTTTGTAGTTGCGCTTGCGGAAATAATCGTAGGTATTTATCTTGTTGTAAGTAACGCATGGGCTGAAAACGTCTACCAGCGAAAACCCTTTATGAGCGACGGCTCCCGCAAAGAGATCCGCCAGATGTTTGTTCTCACCTGAAAAACCACGCGCTACATATGTTGCCCCAGAGACGAGCGCCAGGGCGAGGGGGTTAATCGGGAGTTCAACATTGCCCAACGGCGTGGACTTGGTGCGCACCTCTTTCATCGTTGTGGGGGAGGCCTGACCGGTGGTTAGTCCGTAAATCTGGTTGTTCATCACAATGTAGGTCAAATCCAGATTGCGCCTCATCGCGTGTATGAAATGTCCTAAGCCGATTCCGTAACCATCGCCATCTCCGCCAGTAATTACTACGTTCAAGGCATGATTGGCGAGCTTGATTCCTGTGGCGACAGCCACAGCACGTCCGTGCAAGCTGTGCACCCCATAGGAATGGATGAAACCAGGCAAGTTCGATGAGCAGCCGATGCCGGACACGATCATCAAGTCTTTGGGCTCAATTCCTAACCTTCCAACAGCGATTTGGAGCGCACGCAGCACTCCGAAGTCACCACACCCTGCACACCAGTCTGGTTCAACCTCACTTGCGTAGGTTTCGATGGGCAATTCAATTACTGTAGCCATATCTGCGTCTCCTTCCGCGTCTGAAGTCTGGAGTCTGGAGTCGTGAGTCTGGAGTCTGGAGTCTGGAGTCTGGAGTCTGGAGTCAAGGAGAATCGCCATGACTCACGACTCCAGACTCACGACTCCAGACTCACGACTCACGACTCCAGACTCACGACTCTTTATCCTGCCTCTGCTGTCAGAGCTTTAACAGCTTGCCATGAGTAAGTTGAGCCCGTGGCGGTCCCGATAGACAAATCGCCGCGCTTTTCGCCGCCGTCGCGGGCTACCATCTCAATTTGCCACAATGGCTCGCCGTATTCACTCTCCTCAATCTTCTCAATCTTCCCGGGTCGTACTTTATCCGCCAGGTGCACACGAATGTAGTGATAGCCCATCTCTCGCGCCTCTTCCAGCGTGACATCAGTCGAACGCGGCTGGTCTTCAAGAATCGCGCGTAGTTGTTCGACAATGTGATGTGGTTCGAACGGTTCACCATCGTACTTCAAGATCAGATCATCAACACCGAAGCCGGTTTCAGCACGCAGATGACGCGCGAACTGCCCGGTGTAATTGCACTCAACGCAGACCGTGCGCTTCGTGCCGCGGAGAATCTCGCTCACCTCGCTGGCGTGAAAAGGATAGAGGTATTTGATCTGAAGATGATTGGCGCGGACGCGCTGCTCAGCAAGTAAAGCAATGGCTTCACTAATCACACCCTTCGTCGAGCCCCAGCCGATCAGAGTGACCTCAGCATCGGGTGGGCCTTCCAGTTTAGGCGGAGTGAGTTCCTGCAAGACCTTGTCAAGCTTATGCATGCGCTTCTCTTGAATCTTGCGACGGATGGGCGGGTTGGTGAAGACATCGCTGATCACAACGCCTTCTTCGTCGTGGTCGTCGGTTGCTGCCACATACATCGCTCCCTCCGAGCCAGGCAAAGCGCGTGGCGAGACTCCCGAGCGGGTGAATGTGTATCGCTTGAACTTCCCCTTCTCGTTAGACCAATCGGAAACGATTTCACCACGCTCGATCGGCACATCGTGGCGTAAAGCATCAGCCTCGATGGTCTCCGGATGCTCTGAGAGCAGCAAGTCGGAAATGATTGTGACCGGAAGCTGATACTTCTCCGCAAGATTGTGTGCCTCGACCGCTGTGTAGTAACAGTCGGTTGTATCGGTTGGCGCAATGATAGCGCGAGGGTAATCGCCCTGGGACGCGCCGAAAACCTGATTGAGATCAGCTTGCTCCGTTTTGGTAGGGATACCGGTGGATGGTCCGCCTCGTTGGACTTCGATAATCACTACCGGCGCTTCGATCATTCCAGCCTGTCCGATGGCCTCCGTCATCAGGGCAAATCCGCCGCCTGACGTGCCGCACATCGCTCGTACCCCAGCGTGCCCCGCGCCTATAGCTATGTTGACAACGGCCAACTCATCCTCGCACTGCTTGACTACCACGCCGCACTTGGCTCCATGCGCGGCCATCCAGTGCAGGATGGATGAAGCTGGCGTCATTGGATATGCTGAGTAAAACTTACAGCCGGCTGCAACTGCACCTAAGGCGAAAGCCTCATTACCAGTGATGAAGGGTCTCTTGATGCGCGTGTAATCCCATTCGTAGCCAAGCGGAACAGAAATATCTTTCGCGTAATCGTATCCAGCTCGTGCGACCCGGACGTTCTGCTCCACGACTGCGTCGCCCTTGTGCTTGAACGTATCCGCCAACACGCTTGCTGCCATGTCAAATTCCAGTCCGAGCAGATAGAGGAGGGCGCCCAGCGCTACAGTGTTTTGCATTATCGGTGGAAGGCGCCCAAAAGATTTGGTTAGCTCCTTAATGGGCAATGGGACAAGCAGTACCTGGCTGCTAATGAGCGTTGAGTCGCAGGTGAGCTTGTCTGCGTTGTATATGACGGCGCCACCGGGTTCGACCTCACGGGCGTGGCGTTCTATAGAATCTTGATTCAGTGCGATCAGCACATTCAGATGATCCCCATGCGAGGAGACCTTTTCCTCGGCTATGCGCACTCGCAGCCAAATATGGCCGCCGCGAATCACCGATTGGTAACTATTGTAGGCAGTTACATAGAGGCCAAGTCGACTACAAGTTTTCGCTATCGTGTCGCCGGACTTGTCTAATCCGTCTCCAGCGGCTCCCCCAATACCAACAATAACGTCTCTCTTCTTTTCCATGGGTAAGCTCCTGCGAATGGATGTCCCCGCTCCCATCAGGGCGAGAGGGCTTCGAGTATCAATTAGAGGTCTGTTGCGAAGTCACGGATGCAGTCTCTCATTCGCCGCTCACGTCGTTGGAGAGAGACGGTAACGAGAACCAGGGGTAGAAACCCGCCCTAAGAACAATCAACTGGACAAATGAAAAGAGTGCTTCGATTATCGGCGCCTAATATATCAATGTTGAGCAGCTAGCTCAATAGTGCCAACTGCCTCATCTAAAGCCCACGCCAAATGGGTATCGCTGCGAATTGTCAGGCCCAGTCATCGTCTGCCATTGAGGCCGATTAGGGGGCTTTTGATTCTGCGTCGGAAATTTGCGCCTTCGCCCATCTGACTGGCGCAATCCCGAGTTCCGCTGCCCTCAATCCAGGCGATTGGTCTCTGTCCGCTGTGGGGAAGCACAGGCCATTCTGTCGCGCTCCCGTTCTGTGACAAAATTGAGACCCGAATACCAGAAAGCAGATATGAATGGATGTTACAAAGTAGCTCCGAGGCGGATGCAACCTGCGAAAAAATGTTAATAGATCTCAAGAAGCGTGACTGGAAGGAATCGGCTTAGCCGCTCTTTTAACCAGTGGGTCGCAGGTTCGAGTCCCGCTCGGCTCACCACTATTGGATTTAAAGGACTTAGCTTTGGCGGTCAGGCTAGTCCACTTACTTGGACCATCTGGCCGAAAACCAGTGGGTCGCAGGTTCTCACTTACTGAACTCACCACTATTGAGCGGAATATTCCGCGGCGTAGAATCGTAGATTTGATGTGATTCTAACAAAGGAGGTCAAACGATGAAAAAGGAACAATCGTTGGTCACACTAACGAGCGCGCTGGCGATAATAGTAGCGATGGCTTCTATCGCTGCTGCGAATGAGCTCAGTGTGGACCCTGCTAACTTCGTCAGGGAAGTGAACAACAAGTTCTTTCCGCTTAGGCCAGGAACCACTTTTTTCTACGAAGGAGAGAAGGACGGAATTCCTTCCAGTAACAAGACTTTTGTCACTCACCAGACCAAGAGAATCCTCGGTGTTAAATGTACTGAGGTGCGTGACCAGGCTTTCGAGAATGGAATTTTAGTCGAAGACACTCTCGACTGGTATGCCCAGGACATCTACGGAAATGTTTGGTACTTCGGTGAAGACTCAAAGGAACTTGATCCGGCCGGCAACGTGATTAGCACAGAAGGTTCCTGGGAGGCTGGAGTGGACGATGCTGAGCCTGGCATCATTATGGAGGCGAATCCTCAAGTCGGGGATCGCTATCATCAGGAGTTTGCTCGAGGCGTGGCCGAAGACATGGCTCGAGTGCTAAGCCTGGAGGAGTCTACCTGCGTTTTGTACGGGTGCTTCGACCATCTGCTGTTAACCAGGGAGACGACTCGGTTGGATCCTGGCGTGGTCGAGCAGAAGTATTATGCAGAAAATGTTGGCTTCATCCTGGCAGTGACGGTCAAAGGAGGTGACGAACGCAGCGAACTGGTGCGCATCACCACTTCATGAATTATCCTATTAAAGGAGATCAGTCCGTCGGGTAGAGACTTGGTTCAGCTTGAAAGCGGAACATTACGGCTCGGTTTTCGGAGAACTCAGTGATTACAGTAATCGTTCTCGCTGGCCCAAAGCCACTGCCAACTTTTGCATGCCTGTGCGGGTTTGCCTTTTCGTAAATGCACCATAGCCTAGTATCAGACCGCTTGGTCCCGACCCGTTAAGGAAATAATTCGGGAGCGGCCTACTTTCAACGCCATGGAGCTCCGCGGAACGAGCGGCGACCCGAGCATCCACGCGGCGCGGCAGCTTTGCAACCACATGGGTGCCAGCGTCAGGCGCTGTGATCTCTAGAAGACCACCCAGTTCGCTGCGGGCGGAGTCGATGAAATCCGCCTGTCGTTCCATATAGAGGGTCCGCATTCGTCTGATATGCCTGGCCAGGTGTCCCTGCTCTATGAAGTCAGTTAAAACAATCTGTTCCAAACTAGGCGGATGGCGGCTGATAAGACTGCTGGCGACCGAGAAAACGTCTACCAGTTCGGGCGGGAGAACGAAATAACCGATGCGCAGAGTGGGCGCCAGTAGTTTGCTGAACGTTCCCAGGTATATTACCCGACCATACCTGTCTAAACCTTGCAGAGACGCAATGGGGCGGCTGTTATACCGGAACTCACTGTCGTAATCATCCTCTACTATCCAAGCGCCGGAGTTTCTGGCCCACTCCAGGAGTTCGAGACGCCGGGACAGGCTCATTGTCACCGTCAATGGATACTGATTGGAAGGCGTCACGTAAACCAGCCGCGCATTGGGATCAAGTCTCAGCCCTTCGCTAACCCTCAAGCCTTGTTCATCTACCGGAACGGGGATGAGATGGGCTCCCGCTATTTGGAATGCACCGCGCGCGCCAAGATAACCTGGATCCTCGATCCATACAGAATCGCCCTTATCGAGGAGCACGAGGGCCGTTAGATAGATCGCCTGTTGTGATCCAGCAACTACGACTACTTGCTCAGGCTCACAGCGTACGGCCCTTGCCGTTCCAAGGTACCAGGCTATTGCTTCGCGTAAGGGACGGTAGCCCTTCGAGTCGCCATATCCCAGTAACTCTCGCGAGAGACCGCGAAGTCGTTTCCCCGCGAGTTGGGCCCAGAGCTTGAGTGGAAATGCATCGAGCGCCGGCAGCCCGTGACGAAAAGGCATCGCTTTGACCGCGGGAAAGAACGGTGAAGCGGCGGCGATCTTTTTTCCCCGGGGAGAGGAAGGTCGTCGGGTAACGCCGCTATCGTCCGTCTTTCCCTGATTCAACTGTGACGCCGGCATTACTTCCGGCAACGCGCCAGTGACGTAAGTTCCGGACCCGACGGTCGACTCTAAGTAACCCTCCGCCGCCAACTGTTCGAATGCATCAACGACAGTCTTGCGGGAAAGGCCCAAATCCTGCGCCAGCGCTCTGGAAGAAGGCAGCTGAGTCTTAGCGCGAAACCGCCCAGTTTCGATAGCCTCACGTAACTCTCGATAGAGCTGAAAATACAGGGGCGTCCGGCTCGAACGGTCAACTGAAATCGTTGCCAGAACTAAGCTCTTACCTCTCTTGGTCATCGCGTGCTCCGAAAGTGGACTCTTCAGAATTGCATAAATGGCTATTGTAAGAAGGCCAATATCATATTCTAATTCGGCCGTTCATTACACCCGTAGCAGCAAGGCGCCGGTCTCCCAACCGGCTGTTATGGGAAACAGGCGCGCAAGCCCACCGCCAAACCTATGCTTCCCATGCTCGGAAAAACTCGTTGAGTGAGTTCCGCCGGAAGGTGTAGTTAAAAAGCGAGTGTCCAAGTAGAAGGAGATTGACTCAAATGAACAAAAGAATCGCAGCGATTTTGATGATGATTGCCTTCGGTGTAATCGTTCTGGCAGCCGCAGAAGGAGTGGACGACGACGGCACCATCTTAGAGTTCAGCACAATGGCAGGCGTCACTGGCCCGTACGTGGGGCCGACCAATCCGATTCGTGGCGTGCCTGGAGGGAACGCCGCCTGGATCATCGCTGAAAGCCATGGGAACTTGAAGGCAAATGGCGAGTTGAAATTACGCACACGAGGCTTGGTAATTCCTGGTCCTCCTTTTAACTTCACTAACCCTCTGCCGGAATTCCGCGCAATAGTTAGCTGCCAATCGATCGATGCAAACAATAATGCTTCGATTGTCAACGTACTCACGGCGACATTCCCAGCCGACACTGCAGGAAACTCTTATCTCGACACAACCGTCTCGTTGCCTCAGCCTTGCGTCGCGCCCATTATCTTCGTCGCGCACCCGACATCGGATCCACCACGCTGGTTCGCCGTGACCGGCTTATGATGGAATCGACGTGATCGCGCAGAGGCGCTGAATGAAACCGTAGGCAGGTTTCAGAAGCAGAAGAATGATCTCTGCCCGTAAAAGGGAAAGGCATGAGCCGAGCAACGCTAAGCGGCGGTCGCCGATAGCCGACAACGTCCAATTGGGTCGCAGGTTCGAGTCCTGCTCGGCTCACCACTATTGAACGGTAGTTCTGGATGATTTGAAATGCTGGCAAGAAGCCAGTTGATCGCTACTCGAATTTCAGACCTGACTACTGTCTTCAGGGCTTCGCGAGTTCTCACCTCTTCCAAACTGCTGAGTTTGGCGCTCCATAACAGCGAAGTAGGGCCGGATTGAATGTCTGTCACCCTATCTCACGTTTCGCAATCGCGGTCGGCACTACACTCCAATATACTCTCAGTCGCTACCTTGAAGAGTTTACCCGGAAGGGGAAGAAATCCACCAAATGATGGTTGTAGCTAAATCGCTAGTATTTTTTTTCGTCGCTGGTTTTTGTGAGATTGGCGGCGGTTATCTCGTTTGGCTTTGGCTACGCGAGAACAAACCTATCTGGTATGGAGTTGTTGGCGCGGCTGTGTTGATTCTCTACGGTGTGATTCCAACGCTGCAACCTGCCAATTTTGGCCGTGTCTACGCCGCATACGGAGGCGTGTTCGTTGTTCTCTCTCTTTTGTGGGGATGGCGAATCGACAAAGTAACGCCAGACAGATTTGACATCATCGGCGGTAGTGTCGCGCTTGCCGGAGTCTTTATCATCATGTACTGGCCAAGAAGCTAATCAAAGACTATGACTCCAAAGGAATCTCCATTTGCTTGTGACATGACGACGATTGCGCCAGAGAAGCGAGGCTCACACCTGGCCACTATAGACAGACTCTTTGGTGCGGTTCAAAGTATCCGTGAACTTACGAGCGGCTTCGCCTTTCAATTGCCGAACGAGTCAGATGTATTGCTTACAGCAGCACAGTTCATCACTCTTGAGCGGCTTTGCTGTCCCTTTTTTAGTTTCGCGATTGAGGTTGAACGAGAGGGTGGCGCGTTCTGGCTCAAGCTTACAGGACGCGAAGGTGTGAAGCCATTCATCATGGCTGAGATTGGCGACCACCTACCCGCGAAAGTTCAACAATGAACCGTGGTAACAGAATCGATTCCAGGTCAATTAATGCAAAGTCAACGGGCCGTCGGATACCAGGACAGCAAGTCATACGCCATGCGAGCGCTGACTGCACATTGGTGTCATGTCTGGCTACATGGCGGCATTGGCGTACTTTCCCAAGCACGATCTCATAATCGCCACTCTCGCGAATGCCAGACGCGTCCACCTGCATCAGCTTGTAAAGGAGCATGTTCAAGTTCCAGATCTTAAGGAGAGGCGCACAACTCTTCATCGAAGTCCCGCCGGCGAACGGCGCGACGCGGCTCATGTTCCAGGGCGGCCGCGAGTTCGCGACGGCTCGCCCGACGGACTTTCGGCTGCGCTTTGAACCTGAAGCCGGTGAAGTCGAACGTGTCGTTTGGGAGTGGGGAGAGCTTCGTGCCTACGGTCACCGCGTCTCCGGTGAGGGTGGCGCTTTGAGGTCCAAGCTTGGTAAGTGAAATCAATGAGCAAAGCTGACGATGGCATTAGAGCTTGTCAAAATTCGATCATGCAGCATCACTGGTTTACCGGTGGAGGCGAACGGACTATCTAACCAACGACTGGGAAGCAGTATTTTTCGTATTCTCGAAGGGAACGTGCTCTGTTCAATCTCGACTGTAACTCCAGAGAACCGTGCTCATATCAACACGGCGTACTTCAGCTACTCGAACGAACTCGAAATCTATTTCCTCTCGCATCCCGCTTCGCTGCATTGTCGAAACCTTTCGGCGAACTCGTCCGTCGCCATAACGGTCTTTTCTTCATCCCAGAATTGGACTGAGCCCGGCCAGGGTCTTCAACTCTTTGGAAACTGCACTCAGGTGCGCGGACGTCAAGTGACGAAAGCCGAAGTCTCGTACAGCAAACGGTTCCCGGCGTTCGGAAGCTGGAGAGTAAATCTCAACGAGGATGACGTCTCCCGAGATTACCGTTTTTACCGGATTATTACTGCCAGACTTAAGGTGCACGACGAAAAAACTTTTGGCGACGGCGTATTTATATTCGCAGATGCGAAACGAACTTGAGGGCTGCTGCCAAGCCGGACAACTCAAGCTGCGTAAATTCGCAGGTCGGGAAGGGGGCAGTCGTTAGTTTGAAGGTTCGGTAAGTTCAAGGCGCCCCCGCTCAAGTTTGAATGCCAGTGCTTATCGTGGCAGTCAAGCCTCCGGGTTTACTCCATTGAGTGATTAGGTGATGAAGCCTGGGAAACTTGAGCGGGGGCGCCTTGAACTTACCGAACCTTCAAGCTAACGACCGCCCCCTTCCCGACCTGCGAATTTACGCAGCTTGAATTGTCCAAATCCTCAGCTTCAGAGCTCCAAGGCATCCTCAGAGTTTTTACACAATCTCTGCGGTTGGTGGGATTTCATGGGAGCGTCGCAATGACGAGCGCGGCCGATTTGTTTGGACGGATACCTGGATTAAGCGAAATGGTCAACGGCAAATCGTTGCCGCGGAAGACTTGATTGCAGCCCCGCTACCGGCAAAGAACCCCGGTCAGAAGTAGGTTGCTATCTTTCGATCGCCGCAACCCAACAATTCGTTGGAATGGAGTGGCGGGACCAGCGTGGTGGAACATTCTTACCTGCTGAGTGTCTAAAATAGCGGAAACCATGAAACCCATTTTGATACGGTTTGGCGCTTTAACTCTTTCGTTCAGCGCTGGAGTCGCTATTTCGCTTTTCCTCACAAATCATCATTCTGGCGAGGCGACGATAATGCCGGTTTGTTATGTCTCTTCTCCCAGGTGCCCGAGCACAAATGAGTTAATTGGAAAGGGCGGGTCCGTAGTCATCTCAGTGCCGAATGACGATGAGTTCTACATAGGCAAGGTTAGGGTCGAAGCCTCGCAAATCAATAACAGGATTATGAAGTTATTTCGCAACGAAGCTCTCAGCGACCGAGTAGTCTTTATCAAGGGTGCGCCAAAAGTCAGGTTCCGCACTTTAAGCCTGATCGTCCGACAAGTTCGTTCGCTTCCTGGAGTTTGCTGGCGCCAGCAATCGTTGAAATTGCGGACGACGTCAAGAATGAAAGGGAAACAATAACAAGAAAAAGCGGCGGCACTGATGCGCACACAGTATGTCATCGGATATAAGCCTGTTGAATCAGTTTTGGCTGAAACATATCGTAACGTGAACGTGAACATAGTAGACAAGCCCGGACGCGATAAACGAAGTGTTGTGACTCGTGCCGGGTATATTGTTGCAAAAAAATAAGCAGGTCCTTTGTTGCGAAGCGATGGTGTAATGGTGTAATGGTCAACTCGAACATGCGACGAGGCGAATTTCGTAGCAATGGGTGACCTGGGGTTTTCCATCGTAGAGGACGTACTGTCGAGGCAAGAATGTCAAGCGCTCGCGAATGCACTTGAAAGTCTGGGCGCTCGTCGGAGACGCGCGGGCGCCCGCAATCTAATGTCGAAGCCGGCCATTTCGGCAATCGCCTACGATTCTCGATTGCTGCACCTCGCCGCCAACACCCTCAGTGCGCCCGCAGTTCCTTTTCGGGCAACGCTCTTTGATAAATCCAGGACCTCAAATTGGCACGTGCTTTGGCACCAGGACAGATCTCTGCCTCTCTCGAGGCGGCTGCACTCGGCCGAATGGGGTCCGTGGTCGACGAAATCTGGTGTGCTTTACGCACTCGCTCCAGCGTGGGCCTTAGAGCGTGTCGTTGCTCTGCGCATCCATATCGATCCTTCGACCAACGACAACGGTGCGTTGCGTGTGATACCCGCGTCCCACAAGGCAGGTGTGCTGTCCAGTGCGGAAATTCTCCGCGCCACAAGCGCCGTCCCGCCAAGAACTTGCGTTGTTGAACGCGGTGGCGTCCTGGCAATGCGCCCGCTGTTGCTCCACTCGTCTATGAAGGCAAGCGATAATCAACTGCGTCGTGTGCTCCACATTGAATACGCGAATGGTCTGGATCTTGGAAATGATATTCGACTATGCGTCGCATAACATGTCGTTGGACCGGAACGCGGGTCGCGTCTTTCTCAACTAATTTTATCCGGCGATGCTTGAATGGTGTTCGCCTGCGCCCGGTGAATTCGATCGTTAGCCTGCTTCGATCTTGGAACGGACTATGTTTCTGGCGTTTTTACATGGTGAGTTCATCATCTTTGGCATACTGCTAGTTGGCGTGCTTTTTCTGGTCGAGTGCTCTCGCTCTGTTTGTTTGGAAGTGGCGCTACCTCATAAGACATAAGGTGCAGGTCAGTATCGGTTATCTGTTGCTCGTCGCTGTATTCTGCTTAACGCTTCTTTCTTATGATAGTGATTCCATCGGATTCGTCGAAGATAGATTGTTAGGTTGAAGATGTTAATACTCCTTCTCGCCGTCCTATCTCTAAGCACGTTCGAACCGACGTTGCGCTCGTATCACTACCAGGACCAAGACCTGGTAACGATCAGCTCATTCATTGCGAGGCAGGCACACCGTGAGCGTGGCGAGGAGTATGAGGACGCACGGAAGGTTGTCGCCGGCGATCTCAATGGCGACGGGATTCCGGAAACGGTCGTGCTTTACACGATCGAGAGTCAGGGTGGGTCGAACAACTACATTCAATACCTGGCTGTCTTCGCACGCCGCGGCGGACACCTGGTGGCGGTTGCGCACACGCCGGTCGGCGGCAAGTCCCGCCGGTCGGTAGAACTCGGCCCAGTCGACAATCAGCGAGTGAATCTCGAGACCCTGTCATATGCGCCGAAGGACGCGTCATGCTGTCCCAGCATCAAGGGTACGACATCGTACGTGCTCCTGGGCCAGAGGCTACGGGAGTACAAGCCGACTCGAAGCAAAGGACAGCACAACTAACCTGAATAGGTATCCGGGGAGTCCAACTCTCGTTCCTCCGGAGCGCGGAATACCGGACTCAGTTATCAGAATTCTTATTGCTGAATCGTAAGGCTTCCGGCAGCGATTTAAATTTGGTGTCTGCTCGTTAGCTTTAACCTAATCGGTCGAGCGAATCATATGCAGGACTCGATGAGAGAGTATGGCTTCATTTATTATGAAGAGGTCGTTTCGCCGGACGGGACCGTCAAAGTTATCTACGGTTATAACGATGGCGAGAAAACGCCCATTACGGTGGAGCCCCGCATTATTGACCTTTTGACTGGTGAGGTGTTGGTGGATTTGTGGAGAGCCTGGTGTCAAGGCGCCGTTGAATTTGTCGGACCGGGAAAACTGCGGATCAAAGTGCATGACGCCTACCATCGGGTGCTTATTTGCCAAGCCGAGATCGATGTCAACGAAAGGCAATTCACGCTGGTCCAGACTCCGCAGATGCGAGAACCGCTAACCACGTTTCGGAAGAGAGTGCTCGAGCTGGCTGGATTATGATTTAACCGAAATCGAAGGAGTCTAAAAGGAATGCCTTTACCTTTGGAACGGATCATCACGGCAAGTTTGGCCCTGCTCTTGCTGATGATTTGTTTGTCAGCTGATGGTCAGCAGAACATAATCAAGATCTCTACTCCTGAGGACATTAAAGCGGATTTTAATTCAGTACCTTGCAAAAATGATGAGCGTTTGGCGGCAGTAAAAGCTTTATTCGAGAAGGCTAGGGCTCCGGAATCTGATATCTCGGTGGAGAAGTTTAAGGGCGTAGAGAATCTTGTTGTCCGTATCCGCGGTAGTTCAGTCGACAGCATTGTGATCGGTGCACATTACGACAAGGTGTCAGATGGATGCGGTGCAATAGATAACTGGACCGGCATCGTTGCTCTGGCTCACCTCTACGCAACTCTGAAACAGGTTTCGCTACGTAAGACGATCATCTTTGTGGCATTCGGAAAAGAGGAGAAGGGGTTAATCGGCTCGCGTGCGATGGTTGACGCCATCGCTAGGGACCATGTGAGTGAGTACTGCGCAATGATTAACATTGACAGCCTTGGCTTGTCGCCTCCGCAGGTACTAGATAACGCCTCAAGTAAGGAACTTAGAGAGCTAGCAGCAGACGTCGCCATACAGATGAAGATTCCGTTTAGCCACGCCAGCGTGGGAAATGCTGATGCTGATTCGAGTTCTTTTGTTAGCAAGAAAATTCCAGCGCTCACGATTCACGGCTTAAACAACGAGTGGAGCTCTATTATTCACAGTCGCAACGACCAAATCTCGAAGGTGAATCCAGTCAGTGTCTATCTCGGGTACAAACTTGTTTTGGGATTGGTGAGCCGCTTAGATGCGTCTTCCTGTGCTGCATACAGGTGATCAGATTTAACCACTCAGATTGAAGAACCTTTCAGGTTGGAAAGGGTGAATACAATTAAGATGAAGCTCATCGTACTAGTCATAGTTATCCTTTTCGGCGTAGTGACATGCATGCCAACGTCCTCAGGTGTTCGTGCACAAACAGGGGCTCAGGATGAGGATTTTGAAAAAGGTATGAAGCTCTACGAAGCTGCTCGATTCGCTGAAGCTGCAGATGCTTTCAAACGGAGCATCAAGCGCGACCACACCAATGCTGAAGCGCATTACTACCTGGCGAACTCATACTTCAGAATGTACCGCGACCGGGATGCTGTGAAAGCTTACAAACAAGCCATTGAGCTTAACCCCAGCCATCTTTTGGCCTACAACAATCTAGGTACGACTTACCACAGGCTAGGCGATTTCAAGCAGGCCTTAGACGCTTACGAAAAGGCTCTTCGAATCAATCCGGATTATGTGGAGGCCATCTTTGGTCTTGGAGTAGTCTATCTCGAACTGAAGGATAAAGACGCGGCATTAAAGCAGCATGAGCGGTTAGCTGCCATCGATGTCCAACGTGCAGATAAGCTGTACGACTACATCAACAATAAGATTTCGCTTACGGTGCTGAATGGTAAAGCGTTAAGCATTCCAAAACCAATTTATCCAGCACAGGCACGTGCTGCGCACGCCTATGGAGTTGTTGCTGTTTGGGTGTCTGTTGACGAAACCGGAAAAGTAATTTCGGCAACTGCTGTAACCGGACACCCTCTGTTGCGTTCAGTTGCAGTAGCCGCTGCGAGGCTTGCGCGTTTTGCTCCGGTGTTACTGAACGGGCAACCAGTAAAAGTGACCGGCTTAATCACATATAACTTCCTTAATGAGGAGACCAGACCGGCAATCTCTCCACTGAGGTGAATCTAGTGATGTGAGATGGCGATGAGATCATGTCTCGAGCGCGCAACCGCCTCAGATGATCGGCTACCGCTTCGTTTCTCCCGCTGAAGAAGAGATGTTGAGGCGTCTCTCTTTTATGATTCGACTGCGACTGGATTGGGAATTGATTTTCTGGATGATGTCCAGCAGGCAGTTGGCAGATCGCGGGAGTATCCTCAGACCGGGCACACAATTGCTCCTGGTATCAGCAGGATGTTGCTGCACCGTTTCCCATTTAGCGTCGTGTATGCAGTAGAAGCTAATCTAGTTCTGGTGATCGCGATCGCGCACCATGGCCGGCGACCTGGTTATTGGACCCAGAGGCTTAGTGATAGGGATGAGCAGTGGCATTTAAGCTTGAGCGGGGGCGCCTTGAACTTACCGAACCTTCAAACTAACGACTGCCCCCCTTCCCAACCTGCGAATTCACTCGGCTTGAGTTGTCCAGTCGCGACTGCAGATTTCCTCAGAGTTTTGACACAGTCTCCCCGTGGGTGGGATTTTTCCTTTTTGTGCAAAGCTATGCGCGACCCTAAGCACAAAATGTTCTCTGATGCCGTCGTTGAGAGGCTGGACAGCGCGAAGATCCTTGGCGTGCGTGCGGGGATGCAGCATCGGTACACCGGCGTTTGGCCGGTGGTCGTCGAAGGCAGGCTGTTTGTTCGCTCGTGGAACGACAAGCCGGCGGGATGGTTTCGGGCCTTCAGACGAGAACCCGACGGGAGCGTCCAGGTCGAGGGGCTCGAACTCCCGGTACGCGCCAAGCTCACACGCAGCGGCCGCATACGTAGCGCCGTCACGATGGCCTTCGCGCGGAAGTACACCACTCCGGGGTCGCGCAAATGGGTGGAAGGGTTCGCCGAAGCTGCGCGCGAGCTCACAACACTCGAATTCGTTCCGCGTTGACAAGCGATCAATGACCTCGAAGGCGACACAACTTAACCGTGCCTTGCTTGATGCTGTTGTTATGAGCAACGTTGATCAAGTTCGAGAATTGTTGGCAAGAGGGGCAGATGTAAAAGCAAGAGATCAAGAGCACGACGAAGGAGTATTAATTCTTGCCGCAAAGTTCGCCGATGCTGCTATGGCTCAATTGCTGCTCAATGCTGGAGCTGCGGTTGACGAGCGTGACGACCAGGGACGAACAGCGTTGTTCTTCGCTCAAACGGGGTCGAAGCTCTTCGAGGTTTTGCTGACAGCAGGTGCGGATGTTAACGCAAAAGATGAAGAAGGAAACACCATCTTGATGCGAAAGGTAGGCGAGTCAGCGTCCTTACCTGAGGTTGAAGAATTGTTGCGGCTTGGAATTGAGCTTGGCGCGCGAAACAAAGCTGGAGAATCTGCGTTTGATATAGCCAACGGTCTTGGCTTGGTGTTAGTCGCCGAGCGGCTCATGTCGCCAGCCGCGGGTTAACAACAAGTAGCCCTCGGGTCTTATACGTTTAATGAGGACGGTGAGGCGGTTGACGAGATTGCTAGGTTGCATGAATCTGTTCTGGAGACTGATCCAACCGGAAGGGAGATGCGTTCACGAGAATGGACGGATAGCAAGCACTTGCTGCGGACTCACTGTTACAGAACCGCGAGCGAAGCGACCGGATGCTGCCACAATTCACAGGTAGACCCTAATCGGAAATGAAAAGCGCTTGCTACAAAACAGCCCTGGCCTTGGCGGTGATAGTGATTCCATTCGTAAGTCTTTCCGCCCCGGGGCAACTCGGCGATCCAAAATTCAGGGTGAGCACCTCGTGCCTGACTCAAATTCGTGACGGCAAAAAATCATGCTGGGGCATCGTCATCAACTTTGACGACGCTCAATTCAAAAAGAGAATTCCATCAGACCAACTAAAAGTCTTTGAGGCAAAGCACGGGCATAACCTGATTAACCTAATGACGTGGCGCGTTTCACGGGACAGAAAAAAATTGACAATCCAATTCAAAGCCGGGACGGGCGACTTTGGCACAGGCAATCAGGCGGAAATCACGTTGTACAAGACCGCCTTTACTGTGCCGCCCAGGGATTTCCCAGACTACGTTGTTTTCGTTCAGAGAACAGACACACATGAATGACACGCGAGACGAATGGCCCCCCGTTTTGTGGAGACGACGTGATGTCCCTGGCTATGAGTCATGTCGCATCTTCTCGCGCGACGCGGGATGGCGCCTCGACGGTGCAGCGCTCTTCAACTATGAGGGCTCGGCGTGCCGGCTCGACTATTTGATCGCGTGCGACCACGAATGGGTGACCCAGTCGGCGCTCGTGTCGGGGTGGGTCGGGACCCGGATCATCGACGTAACGGTGACACGGGATGCATCGGGGCAGTGGAGTATGAACGGGACTTCGTGCCCTGAAATCGCCGGCTGCGTGGATGTCGACCTGAACTTCAGCCCGTCAACAAACCTATTGCCGATACGCCGGCTGGAGCTTGCGATTGATCAGAAGGCCGCTGTACGTGCGGCGTGGCTTCGATTCCCGTCCTTCGAAGTGGAACCACTCGAACAGTCGTACGCGCGCATTGGGGAGCGGGTTTATCGATACGAAAGCAGCGGCGGGCGCTTCGAAGCGGATGTGACGGTCGACGCACAGGGTCTGGTGTTGAACTATGGCGAGATCTGGTCCCGCGAAGTGGCCGCATAACAAATTAGGACAATGGCTTTATGAAGAAACTGAAGGCTACCAAACAGATCAAAGTGCAGCGCCCTCCCCGCGTGCTCGTGTCTGAAAAGGAAGCCTTGAAACGCATGAAAGACTTCTCTAAACGGAAGGAGCGGTTCCTTGCCACTGCTCGAACGCATAAGAGTTGAAGTCTACATTCCAGATTCACCCGCGGATGCTTATCAAAACTTGCTCACTGTTTTCGAAGAAGAGTTCACCTTTGCATTTGGTGGGTGCACCGTGGTCAGAGGGCTCGAGGGCACCCACTGCCGTGGGTGGGATTTGGACTTTTTGTGCAAAGCCCACGGCAACCGAAGACTTTGGTGTTCGTCATGACCAATGGCAAACCCTCGGCTGAATTCTCTTTCTTCGGCGGCGATGCCCAACAACTCGTTGACGGCTTCCCCGTGTTAAGAAGCGAAATCATGAGGTATAGGCTTTTATTGTCCGTCTTTTGGCTCCTTCTGTTAGCGGCAAATTCCTTTGCCCAGGCGGCGGCTGACGGGTCACGGAACTCGATTATCACAGTGACATCAAGGGACGGGACGCGCATCGCCGCTGAATGCGCGGGCGCGGGACCAAGCCTTGTCATTGTTCATGGAGGCACGGGTGACCGCACCCGGTGGAAGCCTCTGCTCCCTCTCTTCTCTTCCCGGTTCACCGTTTGTGCGATGGACCGCCGCGGCCACGGCGAAAGTCAGGCTGGCTCGAACTATAGCTTGCAAAAGGAATTTGAGGATGTGGTTGCCGTTGTGAACTCTCGACCGGGTCCCGTCTTTGTTCTGGGCCATTCATTCGGAGCAGTTTGCGCCCTGGAGGCTGCATTTCTCACAAATAAGATTTCAAAGCTAGTCCTTTACGAACCGCCTTTGCAGGATCTCGACCACAGCTCGATTGCTGACAGAATGGAGAACATGATTCGCTCAGGCGAGCGCGAGCAAGCATTGGTAACCTTCTTACAGGAGATCGTGATGATCTCACCGACCGAGATCGCCGCGATGAAAGCGCGGGCATCTTGGCCAGGCCGCGTGGCTGGCATTGACACACAGATCCGCGAAATTCGAGCCTTGGCCGGATATCGTTTCGATGAGAAGCGCATCAGCACCCTGAAAGTGCCGACGTTGCTGCTTACAGGCAGCAAGACTGCTTCGCCGCAGCTCAAGAAAGCGATTGGCGGGTTGATGGACGCGTTACCAAATCGCCGCTTAATCGTATTCGAAGGTCAGGAACACAACGCTATGGACAATGTTCCGCAGGAGTTTGCTGACGCAGTGGCGAATTTCCTGCTCGGCACCAGATGATCGACCCAGGCGTGAAGGAATTGGTACAGTCTTTAGGCCAACGGCGTTGGCAAACTTCAGCCCGGGGTTTGCTTTGAAACCGTGGGTGTAGAAAGAATGTCTTTTTGGAGATGCCCATATGGATCACGATAAACGACTACGGCTCCGCGAATTCGCTACCAGTTATACAGCAGCATGGTGTAGCCACGACCCTGCCCGTGTCGCCAACTTCTTCTCTCCAAACGGCTCACTTGCCATCAATGGCGGCGCTCCATCGGTAGGACGCAGCGCGATTGCCGAGGCAGCGCAGGGCTTCATGACCGACTTTCCCGATCTTGAGATCACGATGGACGACATCTTATTCGAGGGACAGAAGGTCATTTACAAGTGGACACTCTCAGGAACCAACACCGGACCAGGCGGAAACGGCCATCGGGTTCGGATAAGCGGCTTCGAGGAATGGGAGTTAGGCAGCGATGGGCTGGTCGCCAACTCTCAAGGGCACTTCGACAGCGCCGACTATCGGCGACAGCTTGAACATGGCATTGGTGAGGCACCGCAGACCGCTTAGCGCGGATGGGCGTCCGTCGAACCGAAATTGACGCTCCGGTAACCTGACGCCTAACAACTCAATGCACTGCAGCCCTGGGGTAGCATGTTCCTCAAGGCTGTTCGGGAGATCGGCGCTTCAATGCCGATCCCCCGTGCCCGATTCGATCGTTATCTCGCGCCTCAATGATAATCGTATTCGCAGATGATCACACCGTAGCGGTCCTTCCCGACATCGTATCGGTTCGGCGTGAATGTGAGGCCGTTGACGAGGAAAACGGAGTGTATTGCTTTTTTGATGAACTGGGACGGCGTCTGGTACCTCGTTTCATTGCTCCCGTTCAGCGCAAATCCTTATTCTTTGGAGTGCTCAAGTCGGTGGGTGGTGGGGATTTCGAACTAGAGCTGGATCCTCAACCTCAGGGGCCGGCTTTTGAGACATCACTCGCTAACGTTGTCGCGATCGACCAGAACCCAAGGTTTGCAACTGTTGCTGATCTGGCTCGTCACGTTGCGGAAAATCGCCGACGGGAGCTGGGAATCTAATCGAGGTTGTCAGGTCTTCGGCATCGACACGCCGAACAACTCATTGCACCCCAACAACAGCTCTTGCCAATTGGTTCTTCGAGAAAATAAGATGCATCGGCCGCACAGAAGAAAGAGGCATTCCGCGGCGACCACTCTCTGAAGACACGAAAACACACGAAATGGCCGGAGTCACAAGTGAAGTGCCAGGATAAATCCGACTCAAGCGCTTAGGAATGAGAGTGCATCGGAGATGAATCGATCGGAATCGATCGGACCCAGGCTGACCAGCAAACCGTCCGCGAAATCATACGAACGAGTCGCTTGTTAGGTGCATATTCCCACACAAGTATCGGCACTGTTGCAGTCTCTCACAGAGAATCTCGCTGCAATTTTGCGGGCCAATCTCGTTGGCGTCTATCTTTACGGCTCAATTACACAGCGGGCATTCAATCCCAAACGCAGCGACGTTGACTGTATTGTCGTAACAAAGCGAGAACTGAGCGAAAAGCAATTCGCCAGGTTGCGCAAATGGCTGACCGTATCCGCAAAGCTAAATTCCTGGACAACACGTCTGCAAATAACGTTCTTGATCAAGGATCAGGTTCTGACCATGACTGCGCGGGCCTGTCTGTATCAGTTTGGAATTCTTAAGCGCTGCGGCTCGGACGGCAATCCAATTATCTGGCTGAATGTGCTAAAGAGTGGTGCGGTACTGTTCGGCCCAAGCGCTGAGTCGTTTGTTCCACCAATCACCTCGAAGATTTTGTTTCAGGCGCTGCAACGGGAGGTCGGCTACTTGCGGGAAGAAATCAGCAATAAGCCGAAAAGTGAATGGAGAGACGTTTCCTCTTATCGCGACTATGCGGTTTTGACACTCTGCAGAATTTTGTATTCGGGGCGCAAGGGAACAATCGTTTCGAAGCAGACAGCGGCCAATTGGGCAATTAAGCATCTTCCGCTTCGATGGCGCCACATCATTCGTCAAGCAATGCGGAACAAAAGTCTCGGCCGCGCGAAGCGCATTCCGCTTCATCAAATCAGACAGTTTATCGATTTTGCGGATGCTCAACTTCACCTCGATGACCGAACGATCCACCGATGAACGCGGTTGGACCACTTAAGATTCCTTTGGCATGGACCACATACTCGCCCTGGCAGAAAAGATCTGGGACTATCACCAGATGAAGCATCAAATTGAAAGTGCCGACTTGATTCTCGTCCTCTGTAGTCATGATATAAGAGTGGCGGAACGAGGCGCTGAGTTGTTTCTGAAGAACTGGGCTCCTCTGCTGGTCTTTTCGGGCGGATTTGGTTCGATCACGCGCCGCCTGTGGAACGAGCCCGAAGCCGGCCAATTCGCCAGAATTGCCAGGGAGATGGGAGTGCCACAGGAAAGTATTCTCATCGAAAACAGATCCACGAATACCGGCGAAAACATTCTTTTTACGAAGCAGTTATTAGCCGAGAGACAGATTGATCCGGCAAAGCTAATTCTGGTGCAGAAGCCTTACATGGAACGCCGGAGTTTTGCTGCCTTCAGAAAACTCTGGCCCGAAAAAGATGTCATCGTTACGTCACCACAGGTCTCGTTTAGCGAATACCTGGAGGACTATGCCAATAAAGAGCTTTCGTCTGACGATGTGATCAGCATTATGGTGGGAGATCTGCAGCGAATCCGGGTGTACCCGGACAAGGGATTTCAGATCCGCCAGGATATTCCGGATGATGTTTGGTCCGCATACGAAGAACTCGTAAGGGCCGGTTATGATCAGCGTTTGATAGCTTGTAGTTGACGATGAAATCCGAGGGGACTGCCAGGATGCCGCCCTCCCGATAAGCTCAGCGAAGGAGACTGGAATGACCCTTGCCAGAGGAATGTTTGAAGTATCGCTCACACCTCAAGCGGACGACGAGAGCAGTATCGGCCGGATGACAATTGACAAACAATTTCACGGCGATCTCGAGGGCACGAACAAAGGCCAGATGCTGACCGCCATGTCCAGCGTTCCGGGCTCAGCCGGCTACGTGGCGATCGAGCGGGTCACTGGGACCCTGCATGGTCGCGCCGGCTCGTTTGTCTTGCAACACACTGGCATCATGACCCGCGGGGCACCGCAACTTACCATCACTGTGGTGCCCGACTCCGGCACGGACGCGCTTGTCGGGCTGTCTGGCCGGATGTCTATAGAGATCGCCGAGGGAAAACACTCCTATGAGTTCGAATACTCGCTCGGCGATTCGTAACTTGTCAGCTCTTAGTAGCGACCGCATGCTGTTTTTCGTGTCATTTCGTGGATAGAAACTGACTTATCATGCAAGAATCGAACGAGATCAAACAGCTACTGACTGAGATTCGCGACCTGCAACGCGAGAGTCTTGGGGAATACAAAAAAGTCACCCAACGCTCGCTCGAGTTGCAACAACAGGCTGTCACTCGTCAGGAACAACTTGGCCGGCTCTATCGACGCGTCGTTCTCGCCGGCTCGCTGCTGATAATGGCAATCGTTATCCTGCTTGTTTATCTGCTTGGAAAACTGCGGTGAAACTCGCTGCGAAACCAACGCAACCCGAGAAGACGGTCTCACCCAGCCGACAACTAGCCGGGTTTCTAGCCAAGTTCAAACCGGAAATACGCTCGCTCGGCAAAGAAGCTCTCAGCAAGCTCAGAAAACGTCTGCCCACGGCCACCGAGTTCGTTTATGACAACTACTACGCGTTGGTGATTGGCTTTGGTCCTAACGAACGCCCCTCGGATGCGATTTTCTCTTTGGTGCTTTATCCCAATCACGTCAGCCTCTGTTTCTTGCAGGGGGCACAACTGCCGGACAAGCAAAAACTTCTGCTGGGCAATGGCAATGTGGTGCGACATATCAGACTGGCGGACGCATCGGTGCTCGACAAACCGGCGGTCAGGGCGCTGATGGCCGACGCCATCGACTGGTCGAAGATACCATTCCCGGTGAAGGGCCGGCGTCGCATGTTCATCCGATTGATTTCCGCCAAGCAACGTCCCCGGCGGTGAGTTTGGAATTTCGAATTGCGAATTTCGAATTGCGAATTTCGTCCGCTTGGGGTTGAGTGTTTGAAACAGAATCAATCAATACGCTCCAGAAGAGGTGTTTCAACGCAAAGGACACAAAGGTGACTCGCAAAGTCCGCAAAGTTCTTCCTTAGCGTAACTTTGCGTCTTCTTCTCAGCGCCCTTTGCGTTTTATGCTTTCATCTTGTTTGAACGCATGGAGAAGTTCGCAATCTACATTCTAATTTCTAATTTCTTATGCTTGTGCTGGAAACAGATCGCCTGCGGCTTCGCACACTCTTAGTCGAAGATGCCGATTTCATACTGCGGCTGCTGAACGAACCGTCATTTATTCAGAACATCGGAGATAAAGGTGTCCGGACCAGAGACGATGCGCGTTCATATATCCTGAACGGCCCCATTGCCAGTTATGAGAAGTTCGGCTTTGGCTTGTGGCTGGTTGAGATAAAAGAATCGGGCGAAAGTATTGGAATGTGCGGCTTGCTCAAACGAGATGCACTCGAACACGTCGACATTGGCTATGCGTTGGTTCCGGAGTTTTGGTCCAGAGGCTACGCATTGGAGTCAGCATCGGCTGTCCTCGAGCATGCCGGCAGCGCACTGGGGTTAAAACGCGTCGTCGCGATTACCAACCCCGACAATCAGAGCTCGATTCGCGTGCTCGAGAAGATCGGCTTTCGCTTTGAGAAGATGGTGAGGTTGTCAGAGAATACTCCCGAAATCAAATTGTTCGGAAGAGATCTCTAGACTGCCCCGGAGGTGTGTGAAAAGGTTAAATGGACTACCAGCTGAGAAAAGCAACTCTCAACGATCGATCAGCTATCCAGAAATTAATCGCTGAATCGGCGCGCGAGTTAAGCACGGAAGACTACACTGCTACGCAAATTGAGACGGCAATCGCTACGGTCTTCGGTTTTGACTCGGATCTCGTCATAGACAACACTTACTTTGTTGCTGAAAGAGACGGCACTCTCCTTGGCTGTGGCGGTTGGAGCAGGAGAAAGACGTTGTTTGGTGGAGACCAGTACCCCGGCAGAGACCCAGGTTACCTCGACCCGGGATCTGAGCCCGCCAGGATACGCGCATTTTTTGTTCATCCGCAGTTTGCGAGAAAGGGCATAGCGCGAGCGATTCTTTCAGCCTGCGAAAGCGAGGCAAAGGCTGCGGGGTTTACTTCGGTTGAGCTGATGGCAACCCTTCCCGGCGTGAAACTATACAAAGCTTGCGGATTCGAGGGGGACCAGCAAGTCGAATGCGAGCTCACAAGCGGTGTAAAGCTGCAACTTGTGCCGATGCGGAAGGTTCTGTGATTGATCCGGAACTGTCGGTTCGAAGAGGTGTTTCAACGCAAAGGGCACAAAGGTGACTCGCAAAGTCCGCAAAGTTCTTCCTTAGCGTAACTTTGCGTCTTCTTCTCAGCGCCCTTTGCGTTTTATGCTTTCCTTGTTTGAACGCATGGAGAAGTTTTGAAATCAACCGGATACCTAACTTTCCTCGTGCTGGTTGCCGTTGCCTGTCAGCATAATTCGTCGCCGGTAAGATCGGCCGGCCAATCGGTCACCCCTGCTCCTGGCCCAATGGCCGCACTGATAAGCGAGTTTACAGAGGCCGATTTTCTCCAACACGTCAATGCTCTCAAAAAGCGACTTCCTTCCAGGCAGTTTTCGATTGTCATTCAGCGGCCGTTTGTGGTCATTGGCGATGAAGCCCAGTCTGTCGTCGAAGCGCACGCCCGGGATACTGTTAAATGGGCCGTTGACCGGTTAAAGCAGGATTTCTTTACAAAAGATCCGAAAGAGATTCTGGACATCTGGCTCTTCAAGGACGCCGCGTCTTATGAAAAGAATGCCTCCAGCCTCTTCGGCGAGAAACCAACGACTCCGTATGGCTATTATTCAAGCGCTAATAAGGCGCTGGTGATGAATATCGGGACTGGCGGCGGCACTCTGGTACACGAGCTGGTCCATCCGTTTATGGAAGCTAACTTCGCTGCCTGCCCACCCTGGTTCAACGAAGGATTAGGTTCGCTCTATGAACAGTGCGGTGAGGTTAACGGGCACATTCACGGTTTTGTTAACTGGCGGTTGCCAGGTTTGCAACGGGCAATCAAAGCCGGTGTCGTACCAACCTTCAAAGAATTGACGGCAATGAGCAGTTCCGCTTTCTATGGGGACAGCAGAGGAACGAACTACGGCCAGGCGCGCTATCTTTGCCATTATTTGCAGGAAAAGGGCTTGCTGATAAAGTTCTATCAGGAGTTCGTGGCGCACCAGAAAGACGACCCAACCGGCTACAAGACTCTGCAAAACGTTTTGGGTGAACGTGACATGGTTTCATTCAAAACAAAATGGGAACAATATGTTCTGAATCTGAAGCAGGGTTACTCGGTAACAGTTATTGATTGACTGCAGGCACAGAGATGGAATTCTCTACCGGATCGACATGTTGAGTGGCGAGTATGGTCCGTTTAATAAACTCATAATCGACTCGCACCCGGCCTGGGCTTTGAGGAACATGGAATTCGTACGGACCGTTGGCACGGCTGAGAGGGCGGAAAGTTATTTCCGCAGTCAGCTGTCACCGTTACAATAACCTGAAAAAAATGACTAATTTAATCAGGCGGGCCGCTGCGGCGACATTTGTCCTTTTGCTGCTGCCTCCAGCGCTGTTGGCCCAGCGGAAGAATAAAACCGTTGTTTGCAAGAGTGACGTGTTTGCCGTCGCAAAGCCACTTCCGCAACTAACGTATCAATGCCCAGCAAATGCGACGAGCGACTCGGACGACATTATTCTGAAAAGCCCGGACAGGCTCAAAGCAATCGATCGCGTTATTCAAGAACTCCGTTCATTCACGGGTAGCCGATGGTGGGACTCGCCGGTAACGGATTTGAATGTCTGCTACTTGCACGGAAGTGTCGGAACCCTAAGCGCGGATGAAGTTGATCAACTCGGAAGCTCGGAGTACCAGGCCAGTTTGTTGGGAGACAACCGGCTGCGCTTGGTGGTATTGGCCGATCCCTGCTATCAAACGTCGTATAACGGGGCGAATGCGTTCATTCTTTATCGGAAGGGCCAAAAGGTGTACGTGACTCAGGTTCTCGACGGCTATTATTCAAGACTCGGGAAATCTATTTTCCTGCATGTGCTTTACACGCACGCAGGACCGTCGATTCGAATAGAAACAGCAAATATATCCGGCATGCAGCCGGAAACTCTTAACTACTATTTCGTGATCGACAAAGTAACGAACAAGGCAGTCCCGAGAAAATTACCGAGACGCTCAAAAGTAATCTGATCAAAACCGCATCGAAAGCTGATCCACGAAAACACACGAAAGTTTTATTCGTGTAATTTCGTGGATTGGCTCTGTCAAAAACCGCTAGAAAACTAAGAAGATGAAGAAAGATCGATTGGAAGCTTTCAGTGACGGCGTAATCGCGATCATCATCACCATCATGGTGCTCGAGATCAAGGTGCCGCACGGAACCGATCTGGCTGCGCTGCGGCCGCTGCTCCCGATCTTTCTTACCTATGTACTCAGTTTTGTTTTTGTCGGGATTTACTGGAGCAATCACCATCACCTGCTGCATGCGGCGCAGCAAGTCGATGGCGCGATCCTTTGGGCCAACCTTCATCTTTTGTTTTGGCTGTCGTTGATTCCCTTCGTCACGGGCTGGATGGGCGAAAACCAGTTTGCCGCCTGGCCAGTCGCTTTATACGGTATAGTTTTGTCGTGCGCGGGGATTGCGTATTTCATTCTCACGCGCGCGCTCACTTCACACCATGGCAAAGACTCAGCCCTGGCGCATGCGCTTGGGCGCGACTTCAAGGGAAAGATTTCCCCTCTGTTTTATTTGCTGGCAATCCCCCTTGCCTTTTGGCATTCGTGGCTTTCCTGTGCCCTGTACGTTCTGGTGGCAATCTGGTGGTTGATCCCTGACCGGCGCATTGAAAGAGAGATAGCTCGAGGATAAAGAAACGAGTGAGAACACAATCATGCAATACCTTTTTTTGATTCTGGCGATAGCAGGAGCAGTCCTGCCCCTGTCATATTTCGTTCCGTTTGTGCTGGCTAACGGCCTCGATCTTCCACTGATCGTCAGGCAACTTTTTCAAACGAACATATCTGCGTCGTTCGGCCTTGATGTGATCATCTCCGCGCTGGTGCTGTTTGCTTTTGTATCTTCCGAAGGGCGCCGACGGGGCATGAAACACCTCTGGGTTTACGTGGTCTGCACGTCACTGATTGGTGTGTCGCTGGGTTTCCCTTTGTTCCTTTTCTTTCGGGAACGAAAACTCAATCTCGAGCGGGCTGATTAGAGGGTTGGGGGCTCTCGCGCGACCCTTGTAATAGAGCCCCTGGATTTTCATTTTAGCGCTGTCTTTTTTCTTGCCAAACAATTAGAAGTTAGACGTTAATAAGACAAAAGCATGAAAGGAAGTCTTCTAAATCAATTTCTTCCAGAAAAGGGTAGTGTCATATTTTCGGTTGTCGCTGCCATCTCTGTGTCCTCCGTGTTTCCGTGGTGAGCGGTTTCCTGGTCATATTCCACCACGGAGAAACGGAGGACACTGAGTACCAACCGAAAAACCGAAAACATGACACTACCCAGAAACAACAGAGACTTGAATGGCAGAACTGAAGACTAAACCTACCAAATGGAGCCCAGTGTCAGTGAAGTCAGTACCAAACGTGATCACGTTTTTGAGGAGGACAAGATGAAGGCATGTAAGTTTTTTGCGGTTAACATGATTCTCATTTCAATCGCTTTACAGGGGTTCGCAAAAACAAGTAGCGGCGGGCGGAGAATCGATGTACGCACGAGCCTTTTTGCCTACGATCGTTCCAGACCTTTCGAGCTCAAAGAGTTGTCGAAACAGGAGCGACAGGGCGTGACCATCAGCGATGTCGAATACGCGCCATATACCGCGAAACGAGGTCGCATCAAAGCCTTCCTGGTAAGACCAGCCGGAAATGGTCCCTTTGCCGGGGTACTCTTCTTCCACTGGCTGGGGCGACCTAATGGCGACCGGACACAGTTCGTCGAAGAAGCGGTATCGCTGGCACGGCAGGGAACCGTTTCATTACTAATTCAGGGTTATTTTCCCTGGCAGGTTGATCCGGTCGATGGACCAACCGATCGCCAATTAATCGTCGACGAAACGATCGAGGCTCGCCGGGCGCTGGACCTTCTGACTTCGCAAACGACGGTGGATCGAACGCGCGTCGGCTACGTGGGCCATGACTATGGGGCGATGTACGGCAGCCTGCTCGCTGGTGTGGAGAAGCGCGTCAAGACCTACGTTTTGATTGCGGGGATCGGCTCGTTTACGGATTGGTCACTCGAGTACTGGTTAAAAGCCAAACCCGATGACTTCAAAAAGCAATACGGCGAAGCGATGCTGGCAGTTGAACCGCTGACCACGATAAAACGCGCTGCACCAGCGCCATTGCTGTTCCAGTTTGCAAACATGGATACATACATCTCCCGGCATGCCGCAATGGCGTTTTATAGTGCGGCAAGTCGACCGAAACAGATAAAGTGGTACCACACCACTCATGAGATGAACATTGAGGAAGCGCGAATTGACCGGCGCGCATGGCTGACGCAGAGATTGAGATTAGTGAGAAACAAGACTTGATCATGAGGAGACTAATGAACCGGCAAACAATTCTTTGCGTGTGTCTACTGTTAACGCTGGCAGGTACGCCGACCTCCGGCTCGCAGACCAATGACACTTTCAAAACTTTCTGGCAACAGTTTAAGGCCGCCGTCATCAAGGGTGATAAGCAATCGGTCGCCAGTCTGTCACGGTTTCCCATCGCTATGTCCTATGGCAAATCCAGCATCAAAACAAAAGCCCAACTGATGCGCCGCTATCGAGAGGTTTTCGACGAGCAGACAAATGCCGCGCAATGCTTCGCCAAAAAAGAGCCCGAAAAGGATGCCGCGAACCCCAAAGATTTTTCGCTTGCTTGTCCGGACGAAGGTGGTAATGAAGTCGTGGTTTTTTCGTTCTCCCGCACGAAGACCGGATGGAAGTTTGTCGGCCTCGACAATCTGAACGAGTAGTAACTGTTCAAGGGCATTCAAGCATCAAAGCAATGATTCTCCATTCGTCATTTGACATTATTTGACATTTCTCATTATTTCTCATTTCTCATTTTGTTTTTTCATTCGTGTGATTTAGTGGATCGTACTGGCCCATAAGAAGAAATGGATCCACGAAATTACACGAAAGAAAAAACAAAATGAACCTGATGATTCCGAGAACAATTCATTACTGTTGGTTTGGCGACGCTCAGAAGAGCGACCTCAACAGAAGATGCCTGGATAGTTGGCGCCGCGTGCTGCCCGGATACCACGTAAAAGAATGGAATGAGAAGAACAGCCCCCTTGACAGTCCTTACTGCCAGGAAGCCCACAGGAAAGGTCTCTGGTCCAGGTTATCGAACAACGTCAGACTGCAGGTTCTCTACAGCGAGGGTGGGATCTATCTGGACACTGACGTGGAAGTGCTCAAGGATTTTGGACCACTCCTGCTGGACAGGTGTTTTCTGGGTTTTCAACAGAGATCGGAAGATGATGATTGGGTCAACAGCGCCGTGCTGGGCGCGCAGTCAGCGCATCCCTTCATCAGAAGCTGTTTAGAATTGACTGAGGCCTTGCACGCTGAAACCGGCGAGTTTTTCCGGTCCCCCTCGATTGTCACCACAGTCCTGAGAAACATGGGACTAAGGAGTTATGGACTGCAGGAGCTTAACGGAATAAAAATCTATCCGGCAGAATACTTCTACCCTTATCCCTGGTTTTCCAGCTTTTCTCCTGAGTGCATCAAGGAGGCCACGTATTGCATTCACTATTGGGAGGGTTCGTGGCTAAAACAGAGGGAACAGAACCTCCCACCAAATCAACGTTTCAAAAAGCTGATCTTTTCTGTCAGGCGACGAATGTACACGGCCGGCAAACGAATTAAATGGGCAAGAAACGAACAACTGCATGACGATGATGGCTGAAACGATGAAGAGCAATTGACGGACGAAGAGTTACGCCACTGGTCCACCACACGCTGAAATGGGGAAGGAATGTAACCACTGATTACGCAGATTCAAAACCAGGACAGTTGAATGGAATGAGATGCCTTGAGTTGACGGATTGATTTCACCCCTAAGGAGGATTGGGGACATCAGCCCTTGATCTTATTTGAAGATATCGATTTTTGAATCTGCGTAATCTGTGGATGTCATTTTGTTCTCGAGGAAAATCGATCAATCACCATGAAGGTAACGCAGTCAGAACTGGCAAGCAGCTACGATCGAGTGGCCAAGGAGTACGCGGGAGAGTTTGCTCTTGAGTTGGACAAGAAGCCATTTGACCGGAAGATGCTCGAACTACTGATCGAGAAAGTGGGCAATCTTGGTACGATCTGCGACGTGGGTTGTGGTCCGGGCCAAATTGCCGGTTATCTCCACCAAATGGGCGCCGGCGTCTGCGGAGTGGATCTATCAGAGCAGATGATCAACGAAGCCCGGACACTAAATCCTGCGGTCCCTTTTCACCAGGGAGACATGCTCGATCTGAAAGACGTGGCAGACGACTCTTTTGGTGGGATAGCGGCTTTTTACTCCATCATTCATATTCCACGCGAATCGGTTATCGACGCTTTGCGAGAGTTAAGAAGAGTTCTGCGTCATGGTGGAACATTGCTTCTCACCTTCCACATCGGCAACGAAATCATCCATCGCGACGAGTGGTGGAATAAGCCGGTCGACCTTGATTTCATTTTCTTTGAAACAGACGAGATGACAGGGTACCTTGCAAAAGTTAATTTCGAATTGCAGGAGGTAATTGAGCGCTCACCATACAGGGATGTCGAATATCCGAGTCGCCGGGGTTATATCTTCGCAAGAAAGATCTGAGCAACTGCACGTACAAACCGAGAGCCACAGTTTCATGTGTTTAGTGGATTCTATTTTTTTGGATGGCGGGATAGTCCACAAAATCACACGAAAAAAGATCCATGAAATGCTGAGAGAGTGCGGAATCTGAGGGAGCTTTAGGCAGTGAAAAAGTCTCTCGAGCAACGTATCGCGGATGCGGTTTGCGAAGAGATAGCCATAGTGCCTTATGATCCGGCATGGCCGCTTATGTTTCAGATGGAAGTCGCTTTTCTGCGAACGATTTTGCCGGCACAGTTAATCGGTCGGATGGAACACTTTGGCAGCACCGCGGTCCCTGGTCTCGTAGCGAAGCCAATCATTGATCTATTGGTCGAGGTTGCTAGTCTGGACGAAACTCAACGACAACTTGTGCCTTTGATGGAAACCGCCGGTTACGATTACTTTTGGCGCACCGACGTTTCTCCGGCGTATGCCTGGTTCATCAAAAGAAACTTTGCTGGGTCGCGTACACATCATATCCACATGGTCGAAGCGGAGTCAGCTTTGTGGGAGCGACTATTGTTTAGAGACTACCTAAGACTGTTTCCTGATGAAGCAAACCGGTATGGAGAGTTAAAGATACTGCTCGCCGGCAAATACCCTCAGGACCGGATCGCTTACACAGAAGCGAAGAGTGAGTACGTTATTTCAGTCACCAAAACTGCCCGGCAATATTTTTCCGGTAACGCAAGCTGTTAGCTTGCGTTTGGTGGATAAGCTCGATCACGCCGCAAGCCGACGGGCGTTACGGGTGTTGAGACGGCGTAGCGATCATTGACTGACTTCAACACAACGCAAGCTGACAGCTTGCGTTACGAGTACTGATGCTCGATCGCATAACTTACAGATCAGATCTTGATGGTGTCGCGTGGCCTGAAATGAAGGCAACGCTTGCTGATGACAGTTTTGACAATGGCCGCACGGCGGAACAACTTCGCGTCTCGTTCGAGAACAGCTATGCCACAGTAATCGCTTATGACGGACACCGTATCATCGGCACCGCGCGCGCATTGTCCGACGGAGTATGCAATGCTTATGTAGTCGACGTATGGACGTTATCGAGCTACCGTAAACGAGGAATCGCGCGAGCTATGATGGAGATCCTGAATCAAAAACTCGAGGGGCAACACGTTTACTTATTTTCCGACGATGCCGTGGAGTTCTATGAGAAGCTCGGATTCAGACAGCAGCCAACCGGGTTGGGTAAAGTCGTAGGCGAATGGCTCCGAAACGATGGCCCCAGCCGGATTGAATGATTTAACACAGTCACTTGCCCGGGCATTTTCGGATGACAGCAAAACGCGAAGTCAAGGTCGAACCAGATGATGGAGGACTGGTCGTGCGCCGCAGGACCGAACTTTTATCAGACGGCACCTATCTGTTCGAAGACACTTTGGCAATTGATGGCCCTCTCAGTGCCACTGTCATCACCTGCGAGGCCTGGCTTGTCGAGCTCTATGAACTTAAGTCGGGCGACCTTGCTTTCCTCAGTGGCAATGAAAGTATCGCTGCATCGACTCACAAGTTAGGCGTGTTGTATCCGCCTTTCACTATTACCCAGCCCCGCTTCACAAACGTGCAGGGCCACCTTGTCGGAATCGCAGCCACAGGAAGCTTACTCGAGGAATTCAAGTCGACGCCGATTCTTTTCGACTTGGCCATCGCCAAAGCTCCCCCCAGCGTCGTTGAAATCTTGGAGATCCTCAGGCGCGGCATTAACCGGCGCGCTGTGCCTTTGAATCCCAGACCGTCGTTGCTCGCATTGAGAACAAAACGGCTGATCGACGAGACTTATCGCGCCCATCCGGTGATTGCTCGGATCGCCCAGCGTCTGGGAGTTACGCACGAGCATTTGTCTCGCCAATTCAAATGCGATTTCCGGCTGAGTCCGAGTGCTTATCTTCACAAACTACGAGTCGCTGATGCGCCGCTGCGTCTGGCCAGGGGCGAAGAGATAGTCAATGTTTCTCAGGAAGTGGGCTACAACGACTTGAGTCGTTTTTACAAGCACTTTCGCAATGTTACCGATTCATCACCGGGGGCTTGTAAGAAGATCCTGCGGCCTCGACATTGACCAAAACTCAAAAAATATCAAAAACCGCCAAGACATGGCGGTCTGCCCGGACGTAAGATTTCCTTTGGAGTGCGCAATCAGAAAGGAAATCCAAGATGAGAAAGATAACCTTTGGCGGCGCTAACAGTTTGGATAATTACTTTGCCCGCAAAGACGATGCCGTCGACTGGCTGATGTGGACCGAGGAAGTCGCAGAGATCATGGCAGAATACTGGAAATCAGTGGATACCATTCTTATGGGCCGCAGGACTTACGAGGTCGCACTGAGGCAGACCAAAGGTAAGAGCTATCCTTATCCGGGGATAAAATCCTACGTGTTCTCGCGGACCTTGCCGAAAGGCAAAGATAACTCCGTGGAGATCGTTTCTGAAGATGCCGCTGGGTTCGTCCGCAAGCTGAAGAACGAGGAGGGCAAAGACATTTGCCTTATGGGCGGAGGAGATTTTGCCAGGACTTTGTTCGAGGCAAAATTGATCGATGAAATCGGTTTCAATGTTCATCCAGTCTTGCTCGGCTCGGGCATTCCCCTCTTCCATGAAATGAAAGAACAGATTAATCTGGAACTGATCAGTTGTAAGCCGCTGAAAAACGGCTGTGTGGCGCTGTCCTATCGAGTAAAAAAGTGAAGTCATAATTCGTAACGCAAGCTGTTAGCTTGCGTCCGATCGTGAGCGGAACCCATACGACGCAAGCTGACAGCTTGCGTTACCCTTCAATGCAACGCGCGAAAAAACGACTGCCGTTCCAGTTTGTATTGGATGAATTGTTGGCGATTCGTCCCGACGTCAGGCAGGTTTTTGGTTTTACTCACGTGTATCTGGACCAGAAGCTTCTGCTTTCGCTCCGCGACAATCAGCGTCAACCTCGATTCAACGGCATTTGGATTTATACTCAATCAGAACACCTTGAAAGCCTGCGACGACACTTCCCGGCGCTACCCAAACATTGTTTTTGGCAATCAAAGAAGAGTGGCAATGGCTGGATAATCCTGCCGGCCAGCCAGGAAGACTTTGAAGACTACGCCTTCAAAGCCTGTGAGCTGATCTTGCAAGCCGATAGGCGGATCGGCCGGTTCAGCCGGCGTCGATAACTGGAATGCTCGATTGCATCCAGCGAGAGTCAACTCTAAACTGGAAATCCGGACCAACACGATGATCCGTACACACTGGAGATCAAAGTGGAATAGTTTGTGGTTTTAAAACCAGTGGAGAATTATCCGCTTTTTCGTCTGCTTTCGGGGACTCAAGAATAGTATTCCTGCGCAGAAACCAGTAATGGGGGTTAGTTAAGATTGCGACATTTGACTACTGTTGAGCTAGAGGCCGGATTAGATCAGATCAGACGGGCGCCAAAGGACTTGGGTGTGCTGGAGTTGATCTGTCGCCGGCCGCAAACCGAGGAAAGAGAAGTGCTCGAACAAGGTCAACTAGACATAGCTCACGGCCTGATCGGAGACAACTGGAAGAGCCGCGGCAGTTCCAGCACTCCTGACCGATCCGCTCACCCTGAGGCGCAGCTCAACATCATGAACGCTCGGGCGATTGCGCTCATCGCTCAGGAGAAGGAGCGTTGGACGCTGGCGGGCGATCAGTTATTCATGGATCTGGATTTGAGTGTCGAAAACCTAGCTGCGGGAACCCGGCTGGAGCTCGGCTCGGCGGTCATCGAGGTTACACCGCTGCCTCATACGGGCTGCCAGAAATTCGTTGCCCGTTTTGGTCTCGAGGCGATGAAGTTCGTAAATTCTGCTGTGGGACGGCAGCTTTGCCTCCGCGGGATCAATGCAAAGGTTGTAAAGTCGGGCCTGATTCGGGTCGGCGATGTCGCCAGAAAAATTGTTTGAAACAAAAGCGACTGACAGAGCTGTTCAACTCTTTGCAGTGCGGCGACTGGTCGCCGCTTTTCAAGTTGTCTCTACCGAAAGACGAAAAGTGCTGACAAGGCAGCGCACTCCAAAGAGGGGCCTTTATGAATAACACCAGGATAAAGTCGGAAGCGGATCTCCTGGTGCTTACGGCGCGCCTTCCTCAGTTATTGGCTGACTATCCAGGCTGGTTCATCGGCGGCAGTTATAGCTACGATCTGATGTGTTGGCGCGATCTCGACGTCTATGTCCTTGATCCCGGGCAGGACTTGAAGCAATGTTTTGATGTTGCTTACGAGGTGACGAGGCGACTGGCTGCGATCAAGTCCAGGTTCACGAACAACTGCGGCGGCGAACCGGATGGGTTTTACTGGGGCATCAAACTTGGCGACATTCGTGAGGGTGCGTGGAAGCTCGACCTCTGGTTTCTGGACCAGCAGGGATATGACGGCCATGCCTCCTATTCAGCCGCCATGATCGAAAAGCTTGCGCCGGAAAGCCGGTCCGGCATTATGGCAATCAAAGAGGCTTATTGGCGTCGACCGGAGTTTCGAGACACTGTTACGAGCGACCTCATCTACCGGGCGGTGCTGGAGAGCGGTGTAAGGGACATCGATGATTTTGAACGATTTCTGCTGAATCGATCCTCGGCTTAATTTCCGTCGTGTCATATGGTGAACATAATCCCGCAGTACGACAAGCTCGTTTTCGACGTCGAAGGTCTGGATAAACTTTGGAGTCTGCGAAGCCGGCTCGAAATACCGCTGGCACACATCAACGGCGCTCACGTTGATCCGCAACCGGCGATGGGATGGTTCCAGGGACTGAAGCTTGGGGGCACTGATATCCCCAACATCTTTCGCGCGGGAACCTTCTATCAGGACGGTGGCCTGGTGTTTTGGGATGTTCACCAGCCGGATCGAACAATCGTCATCGAACTGTCACACGAGCGCTACAGAAAGCTAATTATAGAAGTGGAAGACCCAATGGCGGCCGTCAAACTTATCAACGATGCCGTAGCTGCCAATCGAGCGCAAGATCGAGCGAACCCGGAGCAAGCGAATAACGTTTAAAAGACGGAGTTCCGGGCTTGGTTCTCGCTGTTGTCGCAGCTTCATTGAATGAGTTTTCGAAACTGGAAGACCTTTTTGATATGGGCTTTATCTCAACGCTTGCAATTGCAATGGGCGCGTCGTGGGTGTCAGGCATCAATCTCTACGCTTGCGTCGCCACCCTGGGTTTGCTGAGCCGGTTCGCGCACCTTCACCTGCCCGGCGAACTTCAAGTGCTGACCAATTGGTGGGTAATTGCAATAGCGGCAGCACTCTATGTCGTGGAGTTCGTCGCCGATAAGGTCCCTGTAGTCGACAGCGTCCGGGACGTGGTCCATACATTCATCAGAGTTCCTGCTGGAGCGGTATTGGCGGCTGCGGCATTCGGCGACTTCGATAAAAGTATTCAGGTGATTGCATTCCTGTTGGGCGGAGGACTGGCTTTGAGTTCGCACGGTACAAAAGCCGCCGCCCGCGCAGTCATCAATGCGAGTCCCGAGCCAGTCTCGAATATTGTCGTCAGCACGCTGGAGGATATCCTGGCAGTAGCCACGGTGGCGTTCTCTCTTTTCCTGCCCGCGCTGCTCTTTCTGGTTGTAGCAATCGGCCTGGTAGTGTCCGCGTTGGTCCTGCCAAGAATAGTCAGGTTCCTGCGACAGGTAATTGCCAAGATAGCACGCCTATTCGCACCGGCAACTTCTTGAGCAGGGCTTTGAGATACCACTCAAGGAACGAAAATTCGCGGGTTGGACCACTCAAGGAACACAAAGCACAAAGGTCTTCCATAAATCGTTTGCGCTTTTTGTGCTTCTTTGCGGCCTTGCAAAGCCGAAGTAGACTTTTGAGGCAAAGCTCCCGTGAGTGGCAAGCGAACATGATTGAAACACCACGGCTCAGACTCGTTCCCTGTGAGTTGATACATTTCGAAGCCATTCTTGAAAACGAAAAGAACCTCGAGTCGTTGTTGGACGTGACGTTGGCTGATGAATGGCTCGGGTTTCCGGCGGCTCAGGAGGCGATGCGGCCAAGCTATGAATTCTTGAAGGCAAACCCGTCGGCTCTGGGCTGGTGGACTTATCTTTTCGTTTTTAAGCCTGAATTCAAATTGATCGGGTTAGGCGGCTTTAAAGGAAGGCCTACCAACGAAGGGGTCGCGGAAATCGGCTATGCGCTCGCACCCGGCTATCGAGGAAAAGGCCTGGCAACGGAAGCGGCGGCAGGATTGATCGACTACGCGTTTGTCGATCCTCTTGTAGTCGAAATGCGCGCACATACTTTGCCTGAGCGAAACGCTTCGACGCGAGTGCTCGAGAGAGTGGGCATGAAGTACGTTGGATCTTTGCAAGACCCAACTGACGGCGAAGTGTGGCGCTGGAGTCTCGAACGCGCGCAATAGCAGGGATGGGGAGACACCGGGACGCTTGCGCTTGGTGGGATTTCAGACGTTTGAGGTCAAGCCGCTCCGCCGTGATTCCACTTCACTCGGTCATTCAGTAAACATGAATTAGCAAGGGAAGCGACTTTGCGCACCGCCGTCGCAAACAGCCGGTTTGACGATGATTCCGACTATCGCCGCCGCTGCGGCCGCGCTGCCAATAATTATCCAAGTGCCTTTGGACAGACCGCCGCCAGGCTTTTTGACATCCGCCACATCAGCGTAGGCTATCGTTTGGGAAGACCCGGTTTCCAAGTCGGTTACGGTAAACCGATCCTGGCCGGCGTCGCTGATATACCCTTTCACTTTACTTTGATCGTTCAGCTTGATCTCTACTCGGGACGTTCGGCCCACTCCCAGCTTAAGTACGTTGGCGCGTGCCTTCTCGGTCGCTTGCAGTTGCCTGACAGTTTGGGCTTGCAGTGGCAGACCAGGTGTGAGGGCTAAAAGGATTCCCAGAACGGCTATCGATAAGGTTTTCTTGAACAAGATTAGAACTCTCCTTTATCAAATACGTGTGTCAATCACTCTTGAAGATTTGCAATGACTGTTCCACTGAGACCAACAGATTGCTGCGCACGCAGAGCCCGAGGAATTACGATCCACGAAATCACACGAAGAACCACGAACATTTCCCCAATCATTTCGACTTTTTCGTGTGTTTTCGTGAATCATTTCAAGAAATGCTTGGCTCAATTCCAGAACATCACAAACCTTCAGTTGCTGCCCCCATTCCATCGGCCTCGTCGAATTGCCGGGCGGGTGGAACAGATATTTATTTCATTCGACCGGTTTTTATGGCAGGGCGAGCACTCTGCCGGCGGCTCAACTGCTTTGATTCTGGACAACTTGATCTCGCGCAACCCACTGTAGGAAACGGATCGATGAAGAGAACATTCGCACTTGGCCTGTTTGTGCTGACTGCTTTTTTGTCGGCGAACGCCCAGACCGTAACTCTCAAATTGCGGCCTCAGGAAATCACTCTGTCGAATGGCAGTTCCTTCACCCTGAGTTTGCCCGAGGGCTTTGCCATCACCGTCGCGGCTCAAGGCCTCAAACGGGTCAGGTTTATGGCCCGGAGTCCTGACAACCGCATTTTTGTCACGGACATGTACAACCTCAGTGACAATAACAAGGGCGCCGTCTACATTCTCGAAGATTTTGATACGACCAACCTGCGGTTTAAGCGAGTGCTTCCGTATCTCAAGGGTTTGCGCAATCCGAACAGCATCGCTTTCTACACAGACGAGAAAGGCGTCGAGTGGTTTTATTTGGCCCTGACCGATCAACTGCTGCGTTACAAATATCAACGCGGAGAGAAAACGCCGAGCAGTACACCCGAAGTGCTTGCCACTTTTCCGGACTACGGGCTCGGCTACAAGTATGGCGGCTGGCACCTCACCCGAACTGTGGTTATCGGTTCCAATCGCAAACTTTATGTAGCAGTGGGAAGCAGTTGTAATGCTTGCGAAGAAAAGGAGGATGTACGCGCCAGTGTTCTCGAGATGGATCCCGACGGCCGTGACCAAAGACACTTCGTACGCGGCTTGCGGAATGCAGTAGGACTGCGCTGGCGCGACCGACGCTTAGTGGTGACTAACATGGGATCCGACCACCTGGGAGATAACAAACCCGCCGACACAATGTATGAACTGAAAGAAGGTGCGCATTACGGATGGCCTTATTGTTATCAGGTGGGATCCAGAATCTTTCGGGACGAGAAGCTTAATCCTCGCGGAAGCAAGATGAATTGCCGCAATGTGCCAAGCGCTTATAGAGCTTTCGACGCCCATAGCTCGCCACTCGGCTTTGAGTTCTTCGACAAGTCAAGCAACGAAGCGTTGGGTGGCTACTATCTGGTCGCTCTTCATGGATCGACCAAGAAGAGGCTGAACCGTGGCTATCGTGTGATGGCTTTTCGCGCGGACAACAATTCGTTCGATCAGGGCGAGGCGTTCATCAATGGTTTTCAGCGGGCCGGAAAAATAAATGGCCGGCCGGTGGATATATTCCGCTTTGGGCCCGACGCTTTTCTCTTGAGTGATGATCGCGCGGGCGTGATTTATTACGTCTACAAGAGATCGAACGGAACCGATAGACTTAGTTCCACAGATTACGCAGATTACTCAGCGCAGCAGAGCCGCAACTAGAAACCTAAGACATGATCCACGAAATTACACGAAATAAATAGCGGAGCTTTCGTGTCAGTTGTTTGTCGGTTCGTGTAATTTCGTGGATCGATTTATTTACTTGCAAAAAACCTGCTCAAGAAAAGAAGAAATTGTCACTCTGTTACACAGATTAAAGAATCAAAGTAATAGAGCTCAGTTGTGCTACCAGGTTTTTTGTGGCGTGGACCAGCATCTTAACTTAGTCTACATAATCTGCGTAATCTGTGTAATCTGCGGATGTCTATTGGCCGCAGTCGCGGTTGCTGTGGCTCAGGATCGTGCTGAACCGCTGTTGATATTCCGCAGAAGTTATGAACGAACAGACCATCATGATCTGCGCCACCGCCGCCACCCCAGGTCCTGCTTACAGCCGAGGCGGGTCGCGAAATAGCGACTCGACGATCGCGATCACGCTTTCACCTGGCTGGATAAAGCTTATGACGAGCGCGAGCCCTGGCTCGTTTACACCAAAATCAGCCCGATCTTTGACAATCTTCACGACGACCCGCGCTTCACGGCATTTCTGACAAAGATAGGATTGTAATCCCACCCAGTCGAAGCCCTTGAGCCCCCCAATTGGAAGTTCAGGTGGCTATCCTGTGAAGCGCGTGGATCATGCGGCTTGCTGCGACTGATGGCGGCGCTGCGCAAACTGCTGAATCATCTTCTCGTTGAAAGTCGGAATGTCGTCAGGTTTGCGGCTGCTCACCAGACCGTTGTCGACAACCACTTCCCTGTCCACCCACTCTGCGCCTGCATTGCTTAGATCCGTTTTCAACGAGGGCCACGATGTGATCTTTCTTCCTTTTACGACCTCGGCATCGATTAGCGTCCACGGTGCATGACATATCGCCGCCACTGGTTTACCCGCGGCTACGAAACCGCGCACAAATTCAAGGGCGCGCGTTATCACTCGTAACTGATCCGGATTCCTTACCCCGCCTGGCAAGAGTAAGGCATCGTAGTCGTCAGATCTGGCATGATCCAAAGGATCGTCAACCGAAAACTTATCCGCCTTGTCATCGTGGTTCCATCCCTGCACTTCACCTGTTGCGGGAGATACAATTGCTGTTTGTGCTCCCGCATTTTCGAGTGCTTTCTTTGGCTCAGTGAGTTCAACCTGTTCGAACCCATCCGCTACCAAGATTGCTACTTTCATTCCTCTTAGTTCTTCGCCCATTGTACGTTCCCTCCCCGGCTGATTATTATTGCCACTGTGATTCTCATTAACTGCGTTCACCCCAAGTTTCGCCGGGACACAAGTTCGTCATCAAGATCAACAGCGGTTTCACTGGAACCTGACACGTTTAACCGTATGGCAGTGACTTTCTCAGCTTTAAGTTAGGCAATCACGATGCCGCCAGGAAGGTCTTGTTGAACTTGAGGATCTTGCGAAATGGTGAAGCGGTTGAATCATTCGGCGACAAATTAACGTAGCAATGTGCGACAGCCCTGTTCGAAGACACTACTACAAATACTACCCCGGTAGAGTCGCGTATGACGCAGCTGCGTTAAACGACTCGAGTCTTCCATTTGCCCCGGCGGAAAACGAGCGCGCTTACAACCGCCAATGAAGAGAAGGCGACTGTTATAGCGATAAAAACGCCCCGCGGCCCGAAACCAAGAACTATAGCCAACACATACGCGAGCGGGAGTTCCCAAATCCAGAAAATAAATAAGTTGATGATTGTGGGAGTCCACGTATCACCGGCGCCGTTGAACGACTGTCCCAGAACCATGCCATAAGCGTAGAAAAGAAATCCATAAGCGACGATTCGCAGGCAATCGACGCCGTAATGAGCAACGTTTGGATCGCTTGTGTAAAAGCCGATTATCTGAGGGGCAAAAAGCTCAAACAGGAGGCCAACTATGCCAAGAAAGATCATATTGTAGAAGCCGGCCTTCCAAACCGCTCGTTCCGCGCGTTCCGGGTCGCGGGCGCCAAGCGCCTGGCCCACCATGGTCGCGGCGGCATTGGCCATTCCCCACGAGGGCAACAGCGCAAAAATGATCACTCGTATGCCAAAGGTATAGCCCGCAACGGCGTCACTTCCAAAACTGGAGATGGTGCGTACCAAGCCTATCCAACTCGCCATTCCGATGAACACCTGAAATGTACCGGTCGCTGAAAGACGAATGAGGCGGATCATGATCGACGGTTCGAGTCGCAGAAAGCGACGAGTGATATCAAACCTGCCACCTGAACGAACCAGACGGCTGATTGCATACAAAGCCCCGGTTCCGCGCCCTATGTTTGTGGCTATTGCGGCTCCGACGATCCCCAATTTCGGAAATGGACCAAGACCAAAGATCAAGCATGGACCAAGGATGATATTGATCCAGTTTGCGAGCCATAACACGCGCATCGCGATTGCCGCATCGCCGGCGCCGCGGAAGATCGCGTTCACCATGAAGAGCAGCACCACGGTCGCGTTGCCGGCGAGCATGACCCTCGTAAATCCGGATCCCTGTTGCACGACCCACGGCGATCCGCCCATCAGCGACAGCAGTTTGGGAGCAAGCGGCGCCCCAATAGCAGCAATGACTAAAGCCACTATTAGACCCAGGGCAATGGCCTGTACTGCGGCGCGGGCCGCTCCATCCGGGTTGTGTTCACCGATACGACGCGCGACCATTGCCGTTGCACCAATACTGAGACCGATGGCTAGTGCGTAGATTAGTGTCAGCAACGACTCAGTTAGACCAACTGTGGCTGCGGCATCAGTGCCGAGGAAACTCACCCAGAAGATGTCCACAACCGCAAAGACACTCTCCATGAGCATTTCCAGGACCATGGGTATTGCCAGCAACATGATCGCGCGCCCAATCGGACCCTTTGTGTAGTCACGATGCGAGCCACGAAGTGCTTCACGAATACCTTCCCACAAACTAAGCTGCTCGCCCGGATCGTGTTGAAGGCTTGCATCAGTCCTGGCCGGATCCGCGGAACCATCCGCCGGATCAAGAACCGGCTTTGCCCCTGGCGAAGATGTATCAGTCAATTCAGCCATCGCAGTTTTATGCTCTACGTAACAAGTGGTTGTAAAGTTTTCACGGATCAGTGAGGCCGATAATCACGACAATCTAAACGGCGTTGCGTGGCTTCTGTAATTTCCCTTATGCGGAGCTTGAGAATCGGGTTCGGGAAACACCGGCACTATAGCTCAAGGAGATAGGCTTCATCGGCACGCGAAGCAAGATGGTCCGGTTTGATCGGCTGAAAACCAAAACTGCGGTATAGGTGGCGTGCAGTTTCCAACCTGCTCGACGTCTCGAGCGTGATCCGTTTGAACCCGAGTGCTTTCGCGCGCTCGATGGTGTATTGAACGGTGAATCTGCCCAGACCCCTACCGCGAAGGGTAGGTGCAAAATACATCTTGCGGAGCTCACAGGTGTCTGAATCCAACGGGTAAATTCCGACGCTGCCGACGATCTTGCCGGTGCTGTTCTCAAAGACATCGAAAAATCCGCCGCGTGCGTGATAGCTGGCTTCGATGTTGTTGAGATCAGAGTCTGTCGACTCCGGATCTCCACTAAGTCCGTATTCCGCCAGCACGCCAAACACCAGCTCCTTGACCGCTTCAATATCGGAATTGGTCGCCGGGCGAATCCGGATATCCGGGGCTGGGTTTTCGGGAAACATTGTTAATCCGCACAAAATCAGATTTGCTGGCGATTTCTATAAGTGATTGAGCATTCCGACTTAAAACTCATTGCCATACTTTTGTAAAGACGTTGGTTTATCCTCCTATGCATTCGAGGATAGCCGCGGGACTACCGCGGAGTTTTTTACGTGCGGCGTGCCTTCCCCAGACGGTAATTGCCATTCGGAGTAGGACCTTTTCCTCAGGCCACCCCGCTAGTGTCTCAAGCAAAACATGGCTCCCTCTTTCGCTTCTGGTGAGCTGGAGGTTCAGCCGTCGCCGTACTGCCTGTAAAGGAGGCACCGATTTGCAAACATATAATGTCAACATCATCGACCACCGCGGCCAGGTGAGGTCGTGCGAGATAATTCAGGATATATTCGCCCTGGGTGCCAACTGTTTCTTGCGAGAAAACGAGGAAGAACTCTACCAACGGATGCTCCTAAAATACCGCAGACAGGCAAACGAACTCGGTGGCGCCAATTCGGCACGAGATACCGTTAACGAGCAAGGTCTGGAGATTCTCATTCGAAGGACTCTCTTTCTGAGAAAAGCAGAGTTAGCGATCGCAACCAGCAAGACACCCGCCCGAAAAGAATCTTTACGGAGCACTACTGCTCGACCATTGACTGGAGCCGCTGGTAAAGGCGCCGGAGATTCTGTGCCGGCGACTCGTAGAATTGGTTTGGCTTGATATCTATCCAGTCAAGGTTGCGCGGCCTGGGGTCGGGTGAGGCGCGATTAAACTGCGCCACAACTTCACCCGCTGGCTTTCGCGATCCGTCTGAACGCCAGAGACCAAAGTAACGCTCGTGTACTGCCTGGTCCAACGGCGGCAAGGCCCAAAGGTTCCTGGCATAGTCGCCGAAGCACCAAATGAACCCGCCTAATAACCCGTAGTCAAGGAGCAGCGAAAGAGCTGAAGCTGTGAATTCCGCTGCGTCGGCCTCTGCCAACAGCGTTGTGCTTGTTCTCGTTAGATCCTCATCGGGCTGAGCGGGAAGGGTCGGAGCCCCGAATTCCTCAAATAGGACTTCCCTGTTGCCGAGCCATTCCGTAACCAGAGCAAGAAACGGAAGCAATAGCGCGTCCTTCGGTCCCCGACTCCAACTTGAGTAGATCGGGTAGCCATGCATGCAAAGAAAGTCGCAGAACTGGCCGGCCTCAAGTGGTCCAAGTTTTCTGTCTTCCTCCAGATCCTCCATGTGCAGCCCGATGGTAATCGGATGATTTGGATCGGCCGATCTGATCGCGCTGGTGGTAAGTGCTAACCACTCCAGCGCGGCGTCGTGGTTCGGAGGCACAACACAGTTGGAGTTCTCGTTACCGAGGTCCCAGGCCCAAATGTTTTATGACTTTGCAGGGCATCGGCAACTTCGCCGGCCAGTATTGTTTGTGCTGACAAAACTTTCTGGTCCGTATACCAGTTCCTCGGTTTGGCTTCCACCACTTTGTTATTGGAGACAATTCGAAACCGTTGCGGAACGCCAGCGCCAGTGAGTGCCCACGGTGGAATCCAATTAACACCACTCATGTGACCCGTAAAGAAAGTTGGGATCAACGCCAGCGACTCGGCCGCTGCGATATCGGCCACCGTCACCAGCCTGGCGATTGCCTGGTTGGAAACATATCCGGGATGAGGTTGAAAATCTTCCCATAATAGGAAGATACGTAGGCAATCAAAGCCCGTAGATCGAATCAACGAATCATTGCCAATTGCCAATTAGTCGTTATCGAAGTAGTACAAGTTCTCACGCTATGGTTTCCACGACGCATCAGGTCCTGAGCCGAGAATTCCAATCGGCAATCGGCAATTGGCAACGACTTATGCTCGGCCAAAATCGTCGTCGAGCCGGACGATGTCGTCTTCGCCTAGATAACTGCCCCGCTGCACTTCAATAAACAGAAGCGTTTCACTCCCCTGGTTCTCAACGCGATGGGCCGCGCCAACATCAATGTCGATCGCTTTGCCGGTCGGAACAATTAGCTCCCGATCATCAAGAGTCACTTTGGCCGTACCCTGGACCACTATCCAATGTTCGGCTCGCTTTGAATGTTTTTGATAACTCAAACGCTTGCCGGGTAAAACTTCAATCCGCTTGACCTTGTAGTCCACTCCTTCGTCGAGCACCGTAAAAGTGCCCCATGGCCGCCTGTCAAACACAGGCGATGTTTCCGATGTAGTGCCTTGCATAGCCAGTACCTCCTGATAAACCTGAATATAATTATCAACCATCCGCTCGCGGCTAAAGTTCTCTGCAACGTAGCGGCGCAAAGTTGCGGCGTCAAGGTGTTTGACCTGGTCGACCGCCGCCACAGCCTGGTCTACCGTGTCAACTATGAAACCGGTTTCGCCATGCTTCACGATCTCAATGACTGATCCTCGCGGTCGAGCAATAACCGGAACGCCGCAGGCCATCGCTTCGATCATGCTCAGACCAAACGGTTCGGCAAAATTGATCAAATGCAACAAGGCTATGGCGCCGCGCAACAGCTCGTCTCGTTCTTCCGGCCCGACCGACCCCAGGTAGCTTATCTTGTCGCCATCGAGAAACGGCGCCACCTCACGATCATAGTAATCCTGGTCTTGAATGATACCGGCTATTACCAAGGGTTGTTCTGCGGCCCTCGCTACCTGAATAGCTTCCGCAACCCCTTTGTCAGGATGAATACGACCAAGAAAGAGAAGGTAGCTGCCCTGCGTCTGCCTTAGAGTGAATTCTTCAAGGGCTATCCCGTGGTGCACAGTGGCCAGATAGGTAAGGCTCGGGTGTCTGTCGGCATCGCTGATGGCCACGTAATATGCCCTCTTGTCGTACTTTTTGTAGACCGGCACAATGCGTTCTGATGAGAAGCCGTGAATAGTAGTGAGCAAAGGCGTGTCGACTAGTCCAGAGTAAGACAACGGCAAAAAGTCGAAATGATTGTGGATCAGATCAAATTCATCCGCGTGCTCGAATACATGGGAGATGTGTAAAGCTTCCCAAACTTTAGGATCCAGGCTCTGGTCTTCAGAGTAAGGATGCGGACACACTGACGCTAATCGAGCTTTGGTAATCGAGTCGCCGGTCGCGAATAGCGTTACTTCAATTCCACGTTCAACCAACCCTTCGGTCAATAATGAAACAACCCGTTCCCACGGACCATAGTGCCGTGGCGGTACGCGCCAGGAGATCGGAGCAAGCATTGCGACACGCATAAGATTACGGAAGATGCAGCCAATAGCGTGCTAAATGAGAATGCGGCGAGTTGACCCGCCGCATTCAAAACGATTCCCAATCTGACTGTCTAACTGTTGGTTTTCAGCCAGTCCAGCAACTCTTCGATATTCCCGGTTGCGAGCGCGATAGAGGTATCCGCCGCGCCATAATAAATTCGAACTTCGCGTGTCTTTGCGTCAACCGTGACGCCACAGGGGAAAACAACATCACCAACATCACCAACTCGCTCATATGGCTCGTCTGGTCCGAAAACCCATTCGTCGCCCCGTCTGATAACCTTTGTAGGATCCTCAAGATCAAGCAGCGCCAAACCCAATCTGTAAAGACAACCCGCTGGCGTCATGCGAACGCCATGATAGATGATCAGCCAGCCTTCGGGTGTCTCGATCGGTTGTGGTGAAAGCCCTATCTTATTTGCATCCCACCAGGCGCCACGTCGGGCCTCGAGGACCACAGTATGGTCACCCCAGTGTTTCATGTCAGGTGAAAAAGAGATCCAGATGTTCGCCCGGTTTGCGGGAAAGTTTGCAATCGGACGGTGGACCAACGCCCAGCGCCCATTAAACCGGCGGGGAAACAGGGCTGCGTCTTTGTCCTCGGGAGGCATCACGACACCGCACCGTTCAAAATGGAGGAAGTCTTTGGTCAATGCCAGCGAGACCAATGGACCACTGGTTGAATAGGAGGTGTAAACGACGGCGAATTGTCCCAGCTCTTCCAGCCACGTAAGCCGCGGATCTTCCACTCCCCATACTTCTTCTGGATAGTTCTGGGGATCTGGCATGAACGACGGCTGAGAGTCGATTCTCCAGTTATCGACTCCGTCCTCGCTGCGAGCCGCAGTGAGATGAGAAATGCCGCGGCGATCCTCGACGCGCACCAGCAGGAGCGTCTCTCCGCTGGCGAGCACTGTTGCTCCGGCGTTGAAGACGCTGTTTGCTCGGTAAGGCCAATTATTGGCTGTCAGGATCGGGTTTTTTTCGTAGCGATGAAAGAGTTCTCTAAAGTGATTATTTGCGGCCATGACAATTTTCGAATGCGCGTAACTTATCTTGTCTGTCCCCCGGAAGCAGCGGTAAGAGTCAGCACCGAAGAAGTCGAGCCGAGTCCTTTTTCAGACTCGCGGGACACTGAAAGCAACCCCAACAAACAACAAATGATTGACTCAGCTCCCTGATTCATACTGGCGCCTCGAGAATCCAACCCGTCCGCACAACTCCCCGTTCCCAAGTCGTAAAGCGGAATTCCGAGACGGTTACGGCCGAGTAACCAGTCGACGGCCGCTGTTGCCAGCTTGAGGTACGTGGGTTCTTGAGTCAGCTCTGCCGCGGTCATCAACGCTTCAGCCATATAACCCGCTTCAATAGGCTGCTGGCCAAAGACCGCGCGAGGCCCCTTTCGGTTGTACCAGCCCTGGTTCCCAGGAAAGTCAAACTGGCCATCCCGGTAGGTGTGTGAAATCAGAAACTCGAGCGAGTCAATACCAATTGTCAGAAAGCGCTCGTCGCCAGTTACCTCCGCCGCCAGCAACATCGCGTGCGGCAGTTTTGCATTGGCGTAGGTTAACTCTTCACCGAACCACTTCCACTTCCCGTCACTGAAACGCTCGTAAATTGTCGCCAATCGCCCGGCGAACCCCTCCAGTTTACGCCGCACCCGCGCGGCGCCATCGTACCTTTTCAGGAAAGCGTGATGACCACAAATCGCATAAGCAAGAGAGCGCGGGTGGGTTAGCTTGAGCTTAATGATTCCTTTCTCAAACATCTCACGAGCCAGTGCTCGCACGCCTTCCGTATGACCCAATTCCACCGCGCAGCCGAGTCCCCAAAGCGCGCGTCCCTGAGTGTCTTCACTGCCGACGTTATCGGTGAAGCGGCGCTCGTAATTCATAAAATTGTGAAAGCGTCCGCTGCTCATCTGGGCCAACTGCAGGAAACTCAGATAGGGTGTCACGAGTTGCAGCGCTGTTTCATCGGCGAATTGTTGATAATGCATCAGCGCCACCACCAACGCTCGCGCGACGTCATCAGTTGAATATCCACTGCGACGATCAGGAATGCCGTACGCGGCATGTTGAATGATGCCTGCGTCGTCAGTCAGCCGCAGGAGATGATCGAGTTTGATCTCCGGCAAGACGAGTCGAGAATAAGTCGGCACGGGTCGTGTTGGTCGACCGCCGGACAACGTTACCCGCTCGAAGAGATCAAGATAGCGCAGCGAAACCTCGGTCCAGGTCATCTGACGTCCGAACTCGTACGCTCGTTTGCGCATTTGATGTCGTTCCGCCTCGTTCTCGATCAAATCGTTGAGGGTGTTTGCCAAACCCTTTGCATCTCGAAAATCGAACAGACGCCCACGCCCTTCCGACAGCAGTTCTTCGGCATAGAGGTACGGGGTAGATACTACTGCCTTGCCCATACCCACCGCATAAGCAAGCGTGCCGCTCACGATTTGATCCCGTGAATGATACGGAGTGATGTAGATGTCAGAGGCCCCGATGAATTCACACAGCTCCTCAAAACTGACGTAACGATCGTGAAAGATCACATGCTGTTCAACGCCGAGTTCACGCGCACGCCGTTCCAGCGACACGCGGTATTCCTCACCCTGCCGCCGCTTGACTTCGGGATGTGTTGCTCCCAGGACGATATAAACTACTTCAGGATGCTTACTGACGATTTCAGGCAGGGCTTCTATTGCTAACTCGATGCCCTTGTTTCTATTGAGCAAACCGAATGTCAGAAGGACGAGACGACCTTCGACACCGAAATGATCCTTGTAATAGTTTGGATCAATAAAGGACACATCCGGAACGCCATGATGGACCAGACTAATTTTACGTTCGGAGATTCCGTAGACATCCTTGAGGATGGGTATAGCCAGGCTGTTCATGACGACCAGTCGATCCGAAAGGTCAGAAATGCGAATCAATGTCTCACGCTGCGAGTGAGTCGGTTCGGGAAGTGTCGTATGCAGGGTGGTAACTACAGGCTCACGCAGATTTTTTAGCAACTCAATAATATAGCGGCCGTCAGGCCCACCGAAAATTCCAAATTCGTGCTGCAGGCAGACAACATCTGCACCGGAAAAGTTGATGTATTCCGCCGCAAGTCGATAGTCGGCGAGATGATTCTGTCTGATCTCAAAAACAACCTCTTCCGGATACTGAAATTTGTCCGCTGAGTTCGTAATGGCAATCACACTTGCCTGAACGTTTTTGCTCGCCGCAGCCAGCGACCGTCTCAAATCCGCCGTAAAGGTGGCAATTCCACACTCACGCGGAGGATAAGTCCCTAACAGGCAAACCTTGGTTTTCTCTTCAGGGAGATCTGAATCTTTTCTTGCCAACTCCACTTAGTTACCTCTGGTTCTGATTAGTGCATGAAATCAACTCGAAAAATTTCACGCAATAATTTCGTCTTTCTATGTCGGATTGTTCCATTTTTCGGCGACGGCTGAAAACAAGACAGCCGCAATTTAGACTCTCTTTCTTGAGAAAGCTCGCTTAACCTCTTAGTATGCGGGCTTTGGAGCAGGATAAACAACCGGGGAAGACGATCCAGGCCATACTGGCTTGATCCGGGCTGGTTATATTGGCAGTTCGAAGGTGCTCTCCTCCCCAGGAATCGCCCCTCGCTCTCCGTGGCCGAACTCACAGATTGCGTTGCTAGTTTACGTTGGTCAACCGTGTAGGTGGAAAAAGGATCTGCGGTCTCCGCATCGCCCGACCCCCGAAAGGGATATTCACGTGATGAAATTGTTACAAATGAATGAAACCGTACCGGGAAACTGACGGCCAATAAGCGTCTTATGATCGTTGGCGAACCTAAAAAACTTGGAGGACGAGACCAACCCGATCCGAGCTTTCGATCCGCGCGTAGGGCTCGGAAGCTTGTCCGTCTTTTGGTCACACCGGACGGCTCTCTGTGATATACTCCGCCCGTCGAAAGCCAAAAATAAACGCCGGTCGCGCTTCTCGGTCGGATTTAGATTGAGAACGTCCTCCACAAACTGGGAAGAATGACTCCCGGTTTAGTTCCAAAAACCCAATACGCTTCAAAATGAAAATGCCCCCAGAGCATCGGGTACAGTTTTCCCAGAATGGCTACGAAGAGGGTTCTGTCCTTGTCGTCAACGACATTCCCGAGCAGCTGCAACTGATGAATGCCCTCTTGCGAAAAGCGGGATATTCAGTGCTCACTGCCGGCGACGGCCTCGAGGCTCTCGAACTCGCGAAACAGAACCATCCGGATCTGGTTATCAGCGATGTTTCGATGCCGCGGATGAATGGACTCGAGTTTTGCCGGCTCATTCGACAGGATACTCAAATGCGCTCGGTACCGATCCTGCTAATCAGCGCTCAACGAAAAGATACTGAGAGCGTGGTGGCCGGCCTGCAAGCCGGTGCGGATGATTACCTCGAGGTTCCTTTCGACTCGGCGAGGCTGGTAGCAAAAGTTTCACGGATGCTTGAACGTTCGCGTCTTGAGACCAACTATAGGGATCTGGTCGAGCATGCCAGCGACACCATCTTCACTCAGGACCTGGATGGCCGCCTGACAAACCTAAACACTGCCGGCGCTCATTTTCTAGGTCTGACACAACAAGAGGTAATTGGCACTTCTTTCATCGATGCGTTTCGCGTTCAAGCTCAAAACGGATCGTTTGAAGGTCTCTTTCGCGCTGATAAGAGCATGCAGGACTTCCGCAACCAGTTTATCGCCAAGAATGCGGCGGGGCAGGATCGGTGGCTCGATCTCGTAGTTTCGCCAATCAAGGATCGGCTTGGCGAGACCGTTGGTTTCAGAGGGTTAGCGCGGGATATTACGGAACGCAAACAGATAGAAATCGCTCTGCGTGATTCGGAAGAGCGGTATCGCACACTCTTCGAGTCAACCCCTCAACCAATTTGGGTCTACGACGAAGTCAGCCTCGCATTTCTAGCTGTAAACGACGCGGCGACAAAAACTTACGGATTTTCACGAGAAGAATTCCTTTCCCTGACAATCGACGGAATTCGCCTCAGCGAGGGAGCTCCGGCGCTGCTGATAAAGAGCCCAAATGGCAGCGGCGAGCCGGTGCTTTCCAGTCCCTGGCGACACCGGACTAAAGACGACAGAATCATTTATGTTGAAATGAATTCACATCCGGTGACCTTCAACCAAAGACCGGCACGTCTTGTAATCGTTAATGACGTGACCGAGCGAAAACTCCTGGATGAGCAGCAACGACGCATGCACGCTTCTTTGCAGCAGTCTGCAATGGAGTGGCGTCAGACCTTCAATGCGATTGACTTTCCTGTACTCATCCTGGATCTCTCAGGTCAAATCAAACGATCAAACGAAGCAGCAGAGTTCGTTGCCGGTCCTGTTGCCGAAGAGTTTACCGGAAAGAATATTGCCGAACTCGGAGAAGGTCAGCCCTGGAAAAAGGCAGCGGAATTGGTCGCCGAAATACAAGCGGAGGAAGCGTCAGTCTCTTCTGAAGTTACAGACGAGCTAACCGGAAAGACCTGGGCCATCACTCTCTATCTGCTTCATGAATTTGGCGCCTTCGGCGATAGAGCGATCCTTATAGCCCAGGATATTACAAAACGAACGCAGCTCGAAGCCTCGCTGCGGCAAAGCGAAATGATGTCATTGCTTGGCTCTCTCGTGGCCGGAGTAGCTCATGAAGTCAGAAATCCTCTGTTCGGGATCTCCTCCATTTTGGATGCCTTTGAAACGCGCTTCAGTGATCGGACGGATTATCTTCGCTATACAAACGTTCTGCGAGACGAAATTGGGCGGCTCACGGTATTGATGGAAGAGTTACTGGAGTATGGCAAACCCTTCCGTGGAGACCTGTTCCTCGTATCTCTTGATGACGTTATAGCCAAATCAGTGCGGGCCTGCTTGCCGGCGGCCGAAGTCGGCGGAGTGGCCCTGGTAAACGATTTTGCAGGTTCGCTGCCCCAGGTAATGGTTGACCGGCGGAGATTGTCGAAGGTCTTCGTCAATCTCATTGAGAATGCCATTCAGCACTCACCAGTCGGCGGCTCGGTCATTGTCGAAGGGCGGCAAACCTTTGAAGCGGGAAAAGAATGGGTGGAATGCGCTGTTCGGGATATGGGAGCGGGCATCCTAGCGCAGGATCTGCCACGAATTTTTGAGCCGTTTTTCTCAAAGCGCCGTGGCGGTACGGGCCTGGGACTCGCTATCGCACAGAGAATCATGGAAGAGCATGGCGGTAAACTAATAGCGGGTAACAGCCCCGAAGGCGGGGCTTGTATGACCACCCGATTTCCCTTACCTGACTCAGAGGAAGTTCGATAATGTCGCGGAATCGGATCCTGATAGTCGATGATGAACCGGGGGTGCGCTTTGGTATCCGCGAGTTTCTCGAGCTCCAGGGGTATGACATCGAAGAGGCTGAGAGCTGTCACGACGCGCAACAGATCTTTCGCAGTCTGCGCCCCGACGTGGTTATTGCAGACTATATGCTGCCAGACGGCACGGCCCTGGACCTGCTTCCTCGCCTTCGAGAAATCGACTCAGAGATTCCTCTCCTGATTCTAACTGCTCACGGATCAATCGATCTCGCCGTAAGGGCAATTAAGGAAGGAGCCGAACAGTTTCTGACCAAACCGTTGGAACTGCCGGCCTTGCATGTCATCCTTCAGCGTCTGCTGCAAAAGCAACGCAATCATCACAAGCAGCTCGCAAGTAAAACTCGCCAGGTTCGGCAAGCCATTGACCCCTTTATTGGGACCAGCACTGCAATCAGAGCGCTCGCAGAACAGGCCCGCAAAGTTTTGATGACGGAAAGTCCAGTTCTAATTCTCGGTGAGACCGGCACCGGCAAAGGCGTCCTCGCGCGATGGCTGCACGAGAACAGCCCGCGAGCAGATGAAGCATTTGTCGATCTCAATTGCGCTGGCCTTTCACGCGAATTGCTTGAAACAGAGCTATTCGGTCATGAAAAGGGTGCCTTTACCAGTGCCACCACCTCCAAACAGGGTCTCTTTGAAGTGGCGCATCGGGGCACAATTTTTCTGGATGAGATCGGTGACGTGGACCTCCAGATTCAACCGAAACTGTTGAAGGTTCTGGAAGAACAGCGCTTCAGGCGGGTTGGTGACGTTCGAGACCGTCAGGTCGACGTGCGATTGATCGCAGCCACTCATCAGGACCTCGGGGAACTCGTAAGAGAGAAGAGATTTCGCGATGATCTTTATTTCCGAGTCAGCACGATACCGCTCGCGTTTCCACCGCTGCGCGAGCGCATTCAGGACATACCAGTCCTGGCAGACTACATGCTGGAGAAGTTCATCGCGGACCTCGGTCGTGGTGAGATACGACTGGAACCGGACAGCATCAAGGCTCTTCAGTCTTATTCCTGGCCGGGGAATGTAAGAGAACTGCGTAACGTCATCGAACGCGCTGTCCTGCTGAGCGAACAGCCGAACATCAAGCTGAGAGACCTTCACTTTGACGGCCACAGTCAGTCACGTCACCTGACTTTGGATTCCAGCCTTACGCTACTGGACATGGAGAGGCAACACATCGAGAGAGTTTTGCGGGAAGAGTCTGGTCGCGTCGAAAAAACTGCAAAACGTCTGGGAATTCCTCGGAGTTCGTTGTATCAGAAGATCAAGAAACACCGGATCAACGTGTCCAAAGTCTAGAATTGGAGTCTGAATTCAAGAATGATATGCCAGCCGTTCCATCGCCAGAACACGACAACTCCCAGCTTATGGGCAATTTACTGTAACTGGCTCAGCAGTAATGCTTTGGCCCCTCATTTGCTCAAGATTCGGCGTGCCAATCTAGATGTAGCTCCTCAGGTACTCTTGTCCAGAGGAAATCCTGGCCGAAAGCCTTGAACCTTGCATTTGCCCCGCACGGTTCTGCTCAACAGCCTCCCACAATGTTCAAGGTTGCCGCCGATCGGGTGGCAGTCTTTGGTAAAAGGAGTAAACATGCCCTCAAGATATGCTTTGCGCAAAATAGTAATGCCGATGGCATTGTTTGCGCTTATAAGCCTTGCGTCATTTCAGGTAGCGAAGGCAGACAGCGCACACTTTGTTTTAAATGTGGGCAGTACTTTGCCAAGCCAAAACTACGGCACCTTGGATCTCCTGTTGGTCGGGAATTCGATTCAAGTAACGATTGCATTAAATGCGGGCAATCGAATAATCGAAACGGGACAAGGTGTCTCCATCGGATTTAATTCGAGCTTGTCGCCGAATCCAGCTGTTAACGTGACCGGACTACCGGCTGGCTATACATTTGACACGACTAGCCCTGGAGCGTTCGGTGCGGACGGGTTTGGCACCTTCGAATATGCGATTCATTCCAGTTTCGGAGCAGGTGACGCCGGTGCCGTATCTAGTATGGTATTCACTGTATCCCGTCAGAGCGGTGTCTTTGGATCGGTATTCGATCTCGTATCCAATTCAACCAATCCACCAGGCAGTATTCAGTCGCCATTCGCATTAGACATTTTCTGTACAAGCTGTAATGGCGGCCAGGGAGCAACCGGGTTTATCGGAACTACGACCCCGACAACCCCGCCGCAAAGCATCCCCGAACCCGCCAGTATGCTTCTCCTAGGTACAGGCTTGGCGGGAGCTGCTGCGGGAATTCGTCGGCGTCGCCGGGAATAGAACTTAACTTCGCTCAGTTGTGTCACGCCCCTTGCCCGAGGCGCGACACAACTGATTAACCATAACCGTTAGAGTGCGTTGCCGGTTTGTCGTCTCATACATTCGACAACGCCGTTGATTCGAACTAAACAGGAGCAAGATCAATGAAAAAACTCTTACTAATCCTGGCAATGGTAGTGATGGCAGGAGTTTCTGCCAAAGCTGCTAATGTCGGGCTTTCTCCGGGAGAGGCTTCGAGCTTAACCCACATAAGCTTTTCGGGCCCGCCTCCCCCACCAGCGTTAATCAACCAGGCTAATGGACGGTATACAGTGGCATGGGACGGCAGCGTCTCAGGTCCTGTGTCAGAGACCATCGGGATTGCGTTCGCCGCTCGCGGCGTTGCTGGCGATCACTTTATCGTCACAATTGCAAACGTGAATGAGAATCCATGGAATTTCTCAGTCAGTCTGAATGGTGGCGCGATGGGTGCCGGGCCAGTAAGTATCAACCAAGGCAGCAGCTTTACTTTCGATATCCTTCTGACTGCGCCGGTAACGAGTTTCGCGCTGACAGTCGGTGCGACAGTGCCAATCATTGGCGTTGACGGCCCAGACCGAACCGCGGAATTTGTGGTTACCTCAGTACCTGAACCGACCAGTATGTTCCTCTTGGGCACTGGGCTGGCTGGGCTGGGCGCCGCCCTGCGTCGTCGGATGCGGAAATAACCAATCTCCCGAAGTTCGCTACCGAAGCTACGTCTATCGGTGGATGAACACGAACCACAACGTACGCCGGTGCATGCACTAGGCTTGGCACCGGCAGAAAAACTCGCGGCGGTGAGTTAATTGATTGAAATGCCGCTCCAAAACCAACTCTGTAATAACGGCACCGTGTCGATTAGCTTCCCTTCGCAAATGAGGACCTGCGCGTTTCACCGTCAGACTATTAAGAATTGGTGTAACGCGCTGGGCTTTACCCGGCAGCCAGGAGTTGCCCTAGGTAAGTAGTGCTACTCGGAAGGCCGCCAGTCGGGTATATGACGGGCGGCCTGGGGAGATTCTTAATGTATAAGGAGCCAATGATCCTTCCGCTGGATATAGAAGGCAAGATCTACTCTATCCAGGACGAGAAGGGAAATACGATTGGAACAGGCACTCGTGAAGTTTGTGAGGTTTTGATGTTCATGATTACGAGAGCCCAGTCCAACTTGTCTCACAAGTCGTGCTCAAAGATTCCGCACCGGCCCAACGTGCGGGCTGCTATAGGAATATAGCAACAGGGCCGGGCAGCCAGCCGAATTCTGGCGATTGAATTTCAAATCCTGCCCTGGCCTCATCGGTACGAGCGACGCGCTGGAGGATTGGACGATGAGTGCAGTATGGAGTACCCGATTCGCGGAACCAGGCGAATGTCGATCATCTTCCGACCTTATCCATCCTCAACGCGCAGCATTTCCTTTTCCGACAACGACCATTGATTCTGTCCTCTCAGAGCGTAAGTGGTGCTCTGCGGAATCAATAGTATTCGTGAGACATCAAGCTGGACCAAGCAAGATCAGGCGTGAAGTGCTCCAATTGCCTCCGCTTCCGGGGATCGCTCAGAACGGAGCTACGTAGTCTTTTGCGGGCGTGGGTGGCGTTTCCAGAACTAACGGGCTTTTCGCCTCTTATTGATACCTCTGCGAAACGGTAGCAGTCCTAAGCAAGGGGCCCAATATCGGTTTGAGTGAAAACTAAGCCGCCGGATTGAAGAATTCATTGTTTTTTCTTAAAGCTGAGTCTTGCGCCCATATTGTTTAATTTGATATCAGCAGGTGCAGAACAAGAAACCCGGAGTGTTTACTGTCTGACTGAATAATCGTGAAGCAAACTCGATTGGGAAAGTTAAAGAAAGTCTCGGGCCGGCTCAAGAGAATGTTGAGCGGTCATCACGAGACCATCTCGCAGGAAGCACCAATGCTCCGCTTACTCGTTGTCGATGATGAAGAATCGATCTGTTTCTCGATGAGTGAGTACTTCTCCCTTCATGGGTTCAAAGTAGACACGGCACGGGACTTGGAAGAAGCCGAAGAGCTGATCGAAACTACCGCCTACGAAGTCGTCATCCAGGACCTGCGACTGGGAATGACGCGCAATCCCGACGGACTCGACATTATCAGACGAATTCAGGAACGCAACCCGTCCACCAGGATCATTATTCTCACCGCCTACGGCTCAACTGAGATGGAAGATGAGGCTCGGCGTTGTGGAGCTGATGCGTTTCTTAGAAAACCCAAACCACTCTCTCAAGTTGCGCAAGTGATTCAGGGACTGATTGAAGCTCCTCCGAAGCAGGCCGTCCGGTCCGCTTAGTTCTCCTTTGAAAACCAGGCCAACCCTTTCCTTCAGCTTTTCATTTTCTTCATCGTCATAAGTGCCCCCAAGTGATATGCGTTGTGATCCGCAATTAGGAGAGCCTCGCGAAGTATTGTCTGGCCATCGCCGTGAGGTATCTGGGCGAAGAGGTCTGTAGCGGGGCTCATAATCAGTTCTTCCACCTGTGACAGATCAAAAAGGAATGATTCGACAGTTTTCTTCCAGGCCGCCTCGTCTGCCTTACTTGTCGAGGAAGGCCAATAACCCTTTGGGAATTCGGGCGAAATATGTTGTGCGTTGCGACTGAACTCCAGAATGTCCCATTGTGCAATTCTCATGTGCTCGAGCACCTGCCAGGGGGTGTACGGCAAATTCCCGATCTTCGAATTCATCAGTGCCGGCGGAAAGCTGTCGACGGCTTTCCGAAAGTCGATGTGCGCACCACCGCCCAGCAAGAGATAGCGGATGTGCTCGCGCAGCGCTTTATCGTGATCAGACTTCACAGTCACAAGATTTCCCCCTTTGAATAAACATTGTCTTTGTAGCTGAGACTCGGTTGTTATCTCCGGCCGGGCATCTTCGCCTTTTAGCCGGGTTTAGAAGCGTAACGTCCGGTTCGCTCGAGATCGTTCATTGTGTAACCCGTATCAAAGAACTCGCGAGTCGGATCTACAGTGTCAACAGCGTAATCGAAAATGCGGCCGTCACTCCGCACATATACCGAGCTTCGTTGACCGTTCTGGTATTGCTCGAGAGTTACCAGGGCATACAAGTGTCCTATCGTACCCAGTGTCCCTGTGGGCAGGCGGGGAACAAACTCCTTGCCATTTGGCAAGCGGTAGATATTCCCCTCCAGTAGGATGCTTCTGCCGAAACGCTGGCCGCGTGAGAGGAAACCTTTTGGCAATCCGAACCGTTGTTTATTCCCGCGCGGCTGTTTTAGAGGTGCGCGGAGCTTCTTCGCTCCTGCCTTTTTCTCATGCGTGGGACCGGAAACGATCATAGCCCTGGCCGGAGATGACTCGGCCTGGCTATTTAGAGACCGGCGCCGGCTCTTTCGTTTGGGTCGGTCGACCAGACGTTTCATAATCCGTTTCGAGTGGCGAACCGCCCTGAACCCCTTGTCGAACTCGATCGCTCTCCTCAAACACCGACAGGCTCAGTTCAGACTGGCAGGGGTGCGGCGGCCGGGATTTCTTTCGGCTTCCAAAGGGCAAGTATGACTCCTGCGACTGCCGTTCCCACAAACTGATAGCCGATATTCAGTAAGTAAAGTCCGAGTTTGCGTTCTTCAAAAACAACGGTGGAGATTTGCGTCGTGACGATAAACCCCAGCCATAGCCAAAAGGCTGTTTGAATACCGTCAACGGCATTTTTCGCATGCGTGTATTGCACAAAGTGCGCCAGTATGTAAACCAAAACCAAAGATGAGACGAAGGCCATGAGGTATTCCTGTCCGTGACTTTGGCTTCCCACCTGGGCCAGCTTTTCGGGTGACCAGCCGATTAACTTGGTGAACTGATTACTGAAAACTAGCCCGTACCAAAGTCCGCCAATGAGGAAGTGGGCTATCGCCGCGACAAGCACTGCCGGGTAATTGATCTTCATTTACTCACTCCTTTGCTTTGGGGGTTTCCGGCGAGGAACAACGCATTTCAAAGCGGGCGATTGCCGGATTCAATCGCGTCGGCTGTTGCGCGTTCGCCAGGGGTGTTCGATGTTCGTGCGGATTCTATACGCTTAGGGCCTTTTGTCAATAATTTAAGGACAGAGTGGCCAAAGAGTTTTGGGAGGCAACCGCGACGATGACTCGGGGTCATCAATGAAAATCATGTGACTGAGCAGCCATAACCTGAAAGGAAAGCGGTCGCACGGTTTTGGCTTTTACAGATACTACATTGTCTTGATGTTGTAATGCGCCCTCGATTAACAGAAATGGGTGGTCTACCAGCACCAGGCGGTAGCGAGCAAAAAGTTGCGGCGTGACGATCACGTTGGCCACACCAGTTTCATCTTCCAGAGTCAGGAAGAAAAACCCTTTGGCTGTCCCGGGTCGTTGCCTAACGATGACCCACCCGGCAACGCGAACCGCACGGCCATTCCTCAGCTCTCGAATGTCAATGGCTCGAGTTACATCGAGCTTAATTAATTCTTCCCTATAAAGTGCTACGGGGTGACGGCCAATCGTGAGTCCGGTGCCGCGAAAATCTGCATCCATCCGTTCCGGTAAAGTCATGGGGAGCAGGGGAGAGCCGGCATCTGCCTCATGCAAATCTGCAAACAAAGATCCGGCCGGGCGTGCTACTCGAGCAATTTGCCATAAAGCATCGCGCCGATTTGTTCCCTTTTCAGATTTTGGTGTTGGGTCTTTGGCTTTCGGTCTTTGGCTTGGTTGAATAAAATTCAGCGCTCCCACCGCAGCCAATTTTCGCAATTCATCTTTTCGCAGTTCCGGAACCCGCTGATAGAAATCATCGATGCTCGCGAAAGGATTTTTTCTTCTTGCCGCTTCGATTGCTTTTCCCGATTGTTCACTAAGGCCCTTCACGTATCGCAAACCGAGACGAAGAACGAGACTCGGGGACACGGGGATGGGGAGATGCGGGGACACGGAGACGCGGGGACACGGGGAAGGGGGGACACGGGGAAACGGGGAAACGGAGATGGGGTGACTCGGCGACTCCTCTCCGTTTCGCGTCTCCGCTTCCCCGTGTCCCCGCTTCTCCCCTTCCCCGTGTCCCCGTTTCCCCCCATCTCCGCTTCCTCGCGTCCCCGCTTCCCCGTGTCCCCGCGTCTCCGGGTCATCCGTCTCAATCGTACAAAGCCAATCAGAGCGCGTGACGTCAATGGGTCGTATCTTCAGACCATGTCGTTGGGCGTCTTTAATAAGAGTAAATGGTTGATAAAAACCCATCGGCTGATTGTTCAGGATTGCTGCTGTGAATGCCGCCAGGTAGTTACATTTCAAATAGGCGCTTGCATAGGCAAGCAAAGCAAAGCTTGCGGCATGTGATTCGGGAAAGCCATAGAGCGCGAAGGAAGTTATTGATTGCACGATTTCATCCTGCGCTTTGCCTGTAATTCCGTTGCGGGCCATCCCCTGGCGTAACTTCACTTCCACATCTTTCATGCGCGCCTCTGATCGCTTGAAGCCGAACGCGCGGCGCAGTTCCTCTGCTTCACCTCCTGAAAAACCCGCGCAGATCATGGCCATCTTTAACAGTTGCTCCTGAAACAATGGCACTCCCAGGGTGCGTTTCAAGACCGGTTCGAGTAATGGGTGTGGATACACAACCGGCTCACGACCCTGACGTCGTTTGAGAAATGGGTGGACCATATTGCCGACAATCGGACCGGGACGGATGATCGCAACCTGCACCACAATGTCATAAAACCTCTGTGGTCGCAGACGCGGCAGACAGGACATTTGTGCCCGGCTCTCAACCTGAAACATTCCGATCGTGTCTGCTTTCTGCAGGGCGGCATAAACAAGCGGGTCATCCGGCGGTAAATGCGCCAGATCTACTTCTTCACGATAAGCATCGCGGATTAATTTTATTGAATCCTCAAGTACGGCCATCATTCCTAAACCCAATAGATCCACCTTGACGATGCCCATGTCGGCGCAATCTTCCTTGTCCCACTGGACCACTACGCGGCCCGGCATCGCTGCCTGCTCCAATGGCACAACGGAATCAAGTTGATCCTGGCAGATCACCAGGCCGCCGGAATGCTGGCCCAGATGACGCGGTAAATCGAGTACTGCCTGATAAAGCTGAAAAAACTTTTTGATGCGTTGGTCCCGCAGATCCAATCCAGCCTCACGAAATTGTCGTTCAGTTGAGTCGTTGGGATCTTTCCACTCCCAGGTATGCACTAAACCGGAAAGCCGGCTGAGAGTTTCTTCCTCGAACCCCAAAACCTTGCCGACTTCACGTGCTGCCGATCGACCGCGATAAGTAATGACATTGGCTGTCATGGCGGCGCCGAGTTTGCCGTACCGCTGATAAACGTATTGAATGGCCCGTTCACGCTGGTCACCGCTGGGAAGATCCAGATCAATGTCCGGCCATTCCCCTCGCTCTTCGGAAAGAAATCGTTCAAACAACAACTCCATACCCACCGGATCGACGGCAGTGATCCCCAGCGAGTAACAAACGGCGCTGTTGGCTGCTGAGCCTCGACCCTGTACGAGAATACCCTCGCGGCGGCAGAACTGAATGATGTCCCAGACGATTAGAAAATAGCCTTCCAGCTTTAACTTCTCGATTAGTTTTAGTTCACGTTCGATCTGTTGTCGGGCGCCTTCATAAGTAGGCGAACCATTACGCCCCGTGTAGCGCAGACGCGCGCCTTCGTCAGTGCGTTGACGCAGGAACGAGGCCATCGTCTGGCCCGCGGGAACGGGATATTTAGGAAATTCGTAGCCCAGATCTTCGAGCGTGAATTCCAGGCGCGAGGAAAGCTCGAGGGTGTTCGCAATCGCCTCGGGTAAATCCGCAAAAATCTCGATCATTGTTCCTGGTGGTTTCAGATACGTTTCGGAATTTCCGGCCAGCAACCGGCCGGCGTTTTCCAGCCGCACATGGTTTCTTAGACAGGTGAAGACATCTGCGATTTCGCGCTGAAACAGACTGGCGTAACAAACGCCATTGGTAGCCAGCAAAGGCAATCGATGGCGCCGGGCCAGATCGATGACGGCTTGGTTACGTACTTCTTCGTGACGAGTGAAATGGCGTTGTAACTCAGCATAAACATTTCCCTTACCAAACGTATCAACCAACCAGTCTGCAATACCTTGCATTTTCTCTTTGTCACCCCTTCCCCGTGTCTCCCAGTCTCCTGCTAATGGTCCATCTCCACCTCCCGTCAAGCAAATTAAACCGTCGGCATGCGCAGCCAGCTCTGCCGTCGTGACGGCGCACTCACCGGGTTTTGCGTACTTCGGCACACGCAGTTTCATAACAGTTATCAACCGGCAGAGATTTTGATAACCAGTTCGATTACGAGCCAGCACAGGTATCGTTATAACAGACTGTCCAAAGTCCTGACTTCGACATTGGACATTGGACATTGGACGTTGGACTTTTACAGTGATTTCCGCTCCAATATGCGCCTTGATACCGGTCTTTTTGGCCGCCAGATGAAACCGCGCCGCCCCGTAGACTCCATCACGATCGAGGAGGGCCATGGCGGGCATCTCATGCGCCGCACAGGCAGCGATTAATTGTTCAGGCACAGATGCCCCTTCAAGAAAGCTGAATGCTGATCGGGCATGTAACTCAATGTACTCAGACATAAATACCTTCGCATTTTTTCGTGTGTTTTAGTGGATCGGATTTCCATGGTCCAAAAAAATGATCCACGAACTCACACGAACATTTCTAAAAATCAATCAGTCATACGTTCCTTCCACAAACCAGCTGCCATCTCCTAATTCGCGATAAATCCGATAAAGTGCATGACCCCTTTCTCCGCCTGGGGAAATTGAGTGATTTTCTATGGCCACGTCCCATTCATCTCGCGCCCAACGATCTGAACGCCACCAGTTTCCGGTGGTGCGCCAGGGACCGGAAACGCTGACGACTTTGCCGTGCACACTTCGATTTTGTCCCCAGGCACTAAGTTCAGTTGGAATCCCCCGCGGGGTTTGCACCAGCGCTCGCAATGGCGGCCTGTAGACACGAAAGCCCTGCAAGGATTGCCGATTGCCGATTGCCGATTGCCGATTTTTTTTTGTCTTCTTGAGATTCAGAGTAAAGCGTTTTACTTGAAAAGCATCCGGTCGATGCGTGTTCAATATTTCGGGTGAACCAACGTTGTCGCTGCCGAGCAGTTTTGTCAGGCGCGCTAAGGTCAGCTCGAGCTTTTCCGGTTCCGGCGCCAGGGGAATAAACAAGCCACTCTGCAAGACCCGAGGTTTGACCGGTTCACATTTGATGGTGATGGCCAGGACGGCTGATCCGGGCGGGTGCATCTCCGTATCAAGCAGCAACAGGCGCAGAAAAACTCGCGGGTCGCGCATTGGCTGAGGCAGACTCAGCCGGCGCTCATGGACCGCGCCATTTTCCAGTTTTAAAGAAAGACTTACCTCATTGGTAGCCAGAGCATACGCATGCAGGTTGGCGCAAATCTGATTTAAGAGTCGCGCCAGCAGAAACGACAGCGGTTCGAGTTGGCTGATCGGGTGGTCCAACTCAATGGAACTTTCAAAACGGGGCGCTGCTTGTGTGAGTTTGAGATTACGATCTATTTTGCCACTGGCGAGTTGATGCAGTTTTACTCCCGCCTGGCCGAATCGTTCGGAAACAGGAGCAAGGGGCAGTGCCGCAAACTCACGAAAGGTCCGTATGCCCCAAAGTCTTAATGTCTCGAGAATTTCTTCAACCTCACGACCTTCTAAACTCAAATGTCCAACGTTCAGGGATTTACTCGATGGCGAGTCTTTAGCCTGCGAGTTGGGCGCAAGAGTCACATTTGAGGTTACCCTGAGCCGTTCGATCGGTAATTCACCGAGACAAGTGAGTTCTTCGCCCGGCGAGATAAAGGTTATGCCGGTAAAAAAGTGGGCAGCATAAATTGCTGCATCAGGATTTTTTGCAAGAGCTACATTCACCTTGCAACCCAGGCCGCCGGCCGTTGTCGGTTCGCTGGCACGTTTCGCGATTTCATTCGCTAATCCATACGCGGATCCGAAAAGAAGTTCACAGCCTTCCACATCAATAACCACGGTATTAAGGGCAGTTTCTTCTACCAACGGCGAAAACCCGTAGGCAAATTCCTTCAATGAAACGTTTGGGGGGATAGCTTGCCCATGAACACACGCAAACATGCCTAACTTTCTCAGCTAAGGAAAATTTAAAGCTCCCGAAGATTAGCGAAAATCATCGAAAATTGTCAAGGGGTTTAACCGCAGATTAACGCGGATAACGCGGATCAGAACGATCCGAAGATTCAAAGCTTCATACGAAAAGCTCTATCCACTCCTTTTGGTTCTGATCTGCGTAAACAAGTGACAATTGTTCTTGAGCAGGTTTTTTGCGAGTAAACAAATCGATCCACAAAATCACACGAACCGAAAAACAAAAAGTCACACGAAATGTTCCTCTATTTTATTTCGTGTGATTTCGTGGATCATGTCTTAGGTTTGGTTGCGGCTCTGCTGCGCTGTGGTTTCCGCGTTAATCTGCGGCTAACTCAAATCAGCAAACTCGAAGGTCAGGCTGTAAATCGGATGTTGCAAGAGCGTGGCTGGGTGGGTTTTAAACGCTCTGCCATAATGGAATTGCCACGCAAGAGATTTGCATGCGTGACGGGAGGATTCTTTTTTACCGGCTGCCTTGTAGAAGCCAAAATCGACTTTGAAGCTATGCCTGCCACCGGGATCACATTTCCCTCACTCACTGTCGACCAGACAGATTCTTTCCTTCCCAAAGCCAAAGTCAATGAAGCACAAGAGCGCACACACGAGTCCTGGGCAATCACGACCAGGGCCGTAGGCGTGTTTTCCACCACGCGTCTGAACCTATGCCACCATGAAGTTATTATGCGACGCGCTTCTTTTGCCTGAACATCCCCCAGGTCCAGGAAAACTAGTCCGAAACCTCCACCATGCAAAAGCAGATCGACTGCTTTGAATGAATGTTCAAGATTTCCGCCACAACGTATCCAGAGTAAACGGTCCAACTCAACAGCGGCATTAACTGCCGAGCTGAGATCAAGGACATCATTTGTGTCTACCAGGGCACAAACTTCGTCGTGAGTAGTGGCCTGGGCCAGTGCAGAAAGCATTAGACCGGTACGGCCTGACGACTCCGGACCAAAGATTTCAGTGATCGCTCCCCGCGGAAACCCCTCAACAAGATCATCTACAGCCGGAATACCTGTTGAAAGCACTTCTGCATAGTGGCGATCGTTTAGCTTAAAAACATCCTCACCGAATTTTGTTGTGAGCTGAGATTCGATGGCGGCTTTAGATAATGCAAGTCTCATAACTTAACTCCAGAATATTAGCAACAGATACACGCGGATAACGCGGATCCGGAGAACAAATAAATAGTTGGGAAGCTTACGAATGACAACTACGTTTACTTTTCCTGGTTCTGATCCGTGGCATCCGCGTTAATCTGCGGCTTAATTCCCTTCACAAACTTCTACCGCAATCAGTACTGGCCTGCGTCTCTGCGAACATTCTGGTACTCTGGCTCTACAAAACAAGCCCGGGTAAACATGCCACGCAAAACTTCACAAAGTTCAGCGGCCGATCTGCTGCCTGAACAACTTACCTTGCCTGCTCTCAAAGAAGCAGCGGCCGACTGCCAGGCCTGCGATCTCTGGAAACTAGGCACGCAAACGGTATTTGGCGAAGGCCGGCGCCGCGCAGCTGTGATGTTCGTCGGTGAACAACCGGGCAACGAAGAAGACCTGACAGGCAAACCGTTCGTTGGACCTGCCGGAAGACTGCTTGATCAGGCTCTGGAAGAAGCCGGCATTGACCGCTCGCAAACCTACGTCACCAATGTTGTCAAACACTTCAAATGGGAACCGCGTGGTAAACGGCGCATTCACAAAAAGCCAAATGCTCAGGAGATTGCTGCCTGCCGTCCCTGGCTCGAGGCCGAGATTGCTGTAATCAAACCCAAAGTAATCGTGGCCCTTGGTGCGACTGCCGCCCAGGCCTTACTCGGACCCAAATTTCGGGTCACTAAACAACGTGGACAGTTTATTGAATCGACGCTTGCGCCTTACGTGATGGCTACCGTGCATCCCTCATCAATTTTGCGCGCTCCTGATGATGAAACCCGCCGCCTCGAACACCGTCGCTTTGTCGACGATCTGAAAAAGCTCGCCCGGGTAATCAAGGAACCCAAAAAAATCTGCCGCAGATTAACGCGGATACCGCAGATCAGAACATTGGCGAATTAAGCCGCAGTTTTCATTGAATTCTTAACCCTCTTCGGTTCTGATCCGCGTAATCAGCGTTAATCTGCGGCTAAAACTTCCTTTAAAGCTTGACCGTATCTGAGTTGTTCGTTAATATTCGCTTACTTTCGTTTACAGCCAAAAATTAGCATAAGTAGGATGGTTAGTACAAGAGAGGAGGTGGATATGCCAGTAAGTCCTCGGCAAAAACAGGTCTATGAATTCATCTGCCGATTTATTGAGGTGAATAAACAGCCGCCAACAATCGCAGAGATTGGCAGGCAATTCAAAATGAGTTCTTCGGCAAGCGTCCACAGTATTTTGTCGGCGCTGGAACAGGAAGGGTTAATCAAGCGCATTCCCAACGTCAGCCGGGGCATTGAAATCATCCGGCAAGAGCCCTCCGGTAATGAAGCCGAACTACCTTTGCTGGGGCTGGTTGCTGCCGGTCAACCGATCGAAGCAGTGCTCACTCATCAAGCCGTCTCCGTCCCTCGGGACATGATCGGCCGTGGAAGAATGTTTGCTCTGCAAGTTCGCGGCGATTCAATGATTGATGAGAACATTCAGGACGGGGATGTGATTATCGTTGCCTCGCAACAGACCGCTGAGAACGGCCAGGTAGTTGTGGCGTTAATCGATGGCAGCTATGCCACGGTGAAAAAGTTTTATCGCGAACCGGACTTCATTCGACTCGAACCGGCCAATCCTCAGTTCAAACCGATCTTCATCAAAACACCTGAGCGGTTGCAGATTCAGGGCGTCGTACGCGGCCTGATCCGTAAATATGGGCAGACGACGATTAACGCAATTTAGCTTTAAGAGGCGAGAGCCATGGCTGCTCCGGAAGAGTGCGATCTTGCTGACACGGAATCCGAAGTTGTTTTTCTCGGATTTGCCCTGAGTGAATGTACAGTCCGGGTGAATGCGGAATCAGTCAGATACCTTCGCGCGGTACACAGAACGGCACTGGAACTCGCGGTACAAAATCGTTTTGGATCGGAAATTGGCGGGTTCTGGCTGACCCGGGAACAGATCACGCAGCTCAGATCGCTTTCCGAGTATTATCCGGCAAATGAAGCGCCACTAGTTACCCAAGTGATCGAGGCTTATCTCGACGGCCAACTCAACACGCCAGATGAGTAATGCCTTCCTTCACCCGGCGGAGTGCTCATCCACCGAACGCAAGCTAACAGCTTGCGTTACCTCTTTCTTTCTGCGCAACACAATCAATCCAATCCCCAACATGATCATTGCGCCCCCGGCAAGTGTGCGCCAGTTTAACTCTTCACTCAACACCAGCATGCCCAGAGTCACGGCGACGATTGGCGTGACGAGAGCAATTAACATAGTCTTGGTTACGTCCATGTTATGCACCAACCAGTAATACAACAGGAACGCCACGACGGATCCGATAATCGCCAGATAAAACAGTGCCACAACAGCCATCGTGGTCCAGTGATAATGGAACGGGTTTCCTTCCAAAGGAATGCCCACCACTAACAGCGGTACGAGTCCACAAACCATCTGCCCCGCCGCGATGATTGCCGGATCGAGATTTGTGCCTTTGGCCTTTAAGAGCACATTCGAATAGGCCACACAGATTGAACTCAAGACAAGGGCCCCACTGCCAGCGAGTGCTTGGTTCCCTGAAACGGCCAACTGATTAGAGAAAATCACGGCAACCCCGGCGACTCCCATCAACACACCAACAACTTTGGCGGGGGTCATTCGCTCGCCGGGCAGATAGAAGTGAGCTATGACCAGCCCAAACGCAGGTATTGTCGCCTGGAGAAGGGCTGCGAGGCCTGAGGAAATGTACTGCTCGCCCCAGAACAGCAACCCGTAGTTCAGGCTGAAGGAAAGCACTCCGGTAACAGCGAGGAGCACCCAATCGCTGCGATTGCGAGGCAAGCGCTGGCGCCGAATGGCTATAAGACAAAAGAGGATCGCTGCGGCAATGACAAACCTGATGCCGGCAAACGTGAGGGGAGGGAGATCTGCAAGACCTAACTTGATGAACAGCCAGGTCGAACCCCAGATGCAACAAAGCAGCAACCAAACCAGACGCGACTTCATTCCCCGCCCCGGTTCACTGCAAATTTACCCCGAACGGATTCAGCCACAGATTCACGCAGAGACACGCGGATAGAAATCTCGCATTGCGGATGTCGGATTGCGAACCTGGACCTTCGACAGCTTTCCAATGCCAGGTTCGCAATTCACAATTGGCACTCCTTCCGAGTTCATCTGCGTTCATCTGTGGCCGAAATACTCCGCTAAAATTCTACGCAGACGGATGGTCTAGCTTTATGATACCGAACGCTGCCCCCTGCGGATCTTGAATTATCGCAAAGCGACCCGTTCCGGGAATGTCCATTGGAGGCGCACAAACCTTCCCCCCCAACTCGGTTGCCTTCTGCGCCTTGGCGTCCGTATCGTCCACGGCGAAGTACACCAGCCAATGCGGCGGCACATTTCCCATTTCCGGCGGCGGTGTGTACATCCCTCCGGCTGGTCGATCGCCGTTCATGAACGAGGTGTAGGTCATCGGGCCCATCTGCTGAACGTTCTTCCCCCAACCAAACAGCCCACTATAAAAGTCTCCGGCCTTTGCCGTATCTTTGGTGGCCAATTCGTTCCAACAAAACGAATTGGGCACGTTGGCGACGCCGGCGCCCGCATGTCTTCCGGCCTGCCAGAGTGCGAATACCGCGCCGGTTGGATCTTGAATAACCGACATCCTGCCGACGTCCATTACATCGAATGGATCCTTTAACACCGTGCCGCCGAGGTTTTTAGCCTTGGCAGTCGTTTCGTCGACGTTTGCTACTGAGACATACGAAAGCCAGTGTGGTGGAACGCCCTGGGCAGTCATTTCTTTGTCCATCTTGTAAAGCCCACCGACGTCCTTGCCATCACGTTTAAGCATCGTATAGACCATGTCAGGGCCAACGGGACTATCATTGAATCCCCAGCCAAAGAGTCCGGCGTAAAATTTCTTTCCCGCTTCACCATCGGTTGTCCCCAATTCAACCCAACAAAATGTGCCGGGCGCATATGTCGGGTTTTCCTGCATTCTTGCTTCAGTCATTGCTACTGTCTCCTTCAGTTATACGTTCATCTTTCACAAGCAACGGCAATCGTGACGTCGCATTTCGTCGAGCTTCGCAGAGTGGCTATTCTGGCGGTCTAAACCGCGGACATTTTTTCGCAGTACTCAAGTTTACCTCGCAGAAAATCCTGTTCGGAATGCAGCGTTGTCAGATCGAGTGCTTTCCTCAGATGTGCCGACGCCGCTTGAAAGTTTCCCAGCTCAATTTGAAACTCCGCCAGTACTGCGTACAACAAATAGTAGGCCTCGAGCGATCGGGTATTCTCCATTTGGGTCACGGACACTAGTCCGGCCTCAGCGCCATGCACCTTCGAGACCGCAACAGCGCGATTGAGCGCCACCACTGGCGAAGGATTGATCGCGTTCAGCAAGTCGTACAGCGAAAGAATCTTGCGCCAGTCAGTGGCCTCGTAACTATCGGCCAAACAGTGACAGGCGGCAATTCCTGCCTGAAGGTGAAAATCCGAAAGCTCCGTTCCGGCGGCGGATTGGTTCAGATAAAACAGGCCCCACTCGATCATGGTCTTGTTCCATCGCGAGCGATCCTGATCCTGGAGCAGCAGCATGTTCCCGTGATCACCCAATCGCGCGGGGAAACGAGATGCCTGGAACAACATCAGCGCATGAAGCGCGTTACTCTTTGGGGTGTTGCACGACGGATGGGCTAACAGAAGTTCTGAAAGCCTCAGAGCCTCAGCGCTTAAATCCCAGCGAATTAGTTCGGGTCCGTGTGAAGCATTGTAGCCTTCATTGAAGAGCAAATACAGAACCTGGAGCACCGAATCCAGCCGCTCTGACAATTCGGGACCGGAAGGTATTTCGAAAGGCACGCGGGCATCGCGCAAAGTCTGTCTCGCCCGGCTTAGTCGTTTCGCGATCGTCTCTTCTTTGGCAAGAAACGACCTCGAAATCTCCGCAACGCCCAAGCCGCAAAGTGTTTTGAGAGTCAACCCTATTTGCGATTCAGGGGAGAGGACCGGATGACAACAAGCAAAGATCATCCGCAGTTGATCGTCTTTTACCTCCTCGGGCGCAAAAAGTTCGGCTGCGAATGACTGTTCATTTGAGCGGCGAAGCTGTTCGCCGACCTCATTCTCTTTTCTTTGGACCAGGGTCTGTTTTCTCAGAATGTCGAGAGCTCGGTTTTTCGCAACCTGCATTATCCAGCCAGAGGGATTACCAGGCACTTTGCCGTAAGACCATTGCTGCAATGCCTTGAGCATTGCATCCTGGACGACGTCCTCGGCCAGATCGATATTGTCTAACCCGAAGATCCGCGTCAGCGTCGATACCATCCGGCCGGCTTCGAGGCGGAAGAAGTTGTCGACTAACTGCGTGGGCTCGCCACCGTTCGAATTCGTGGGCCCGCCACCGTTCGAATTCGGCAATGAAACATCTGAGCTTCTGGAATCCGTGATCATCACTGGCTTTAATAATCAAGCCGGTTCAACACTGGGAATTGGAGCAATTTGCCTCACCTCTAAGCCGCCACCGGATTCGAAAATTGGGCATCCCTTCGCTATTTCTGTAGCTTCAACAAGATCTCGGGCTTTGATAATGAAATATCCGCCCACAGTCTCTTTTGATTCGGCGAAAGGTCCGTCGGTGACAATCGCGCCGCTCGTGCCGGAAAGGACCCTGCCAGTTTCTTCCAGGGGTTCTCCAGCTTCGTAGACTCCTTTTTTCCGCAGTCCTTCAATCCAATCAAGATACTTTTGGATTGTCCGTCCGTATTCGCTGGGTGAAAAATCCCTATCGGCTTTACCGCCGCGCAAAATCAACATAAACCTGGTTTCTGAAGATAAATCTGGCATTTGTCAGCCTCCGTTGAACTGTTGGTGTGAAGCGGTTATACGAAAAAGCCGGTCGACTCGTTCATTGACGTTTTTTAGTAATGACCGCCTCCACACCAATGACGAAAGCATTGTCTCAAAATGGACAATTGTCGATGCTGGAATTTTGGATGATTTGTAGGAATCGTAGTCGAAAGATGGAATACTTCTTCGCCAACTTGAGCTCTTGGCGACAAGCAAGCGCACAAAAACGAAATGCGCTACCTCCAGCAAGCTGAAGGTAGCGCAATCCGTTGTCCTATAAATCGCCGAAGCTCTTTATAGGCTGGCAGCAAGAGCATGTACACACCCAAGCTGCCGAATTTGTATCCCGACAATCAACTGGCGGTCAGCTAACTCCCGGTCAGCACGCGATTTGTTTTCACAATTCTCGCATTCTTGCGAATGCGGTGCCGTTAGGTTTTTGTTCTGGTGGCTTTTCCTCCACCGCCGGTTACGCTCCGGCAACGAAGCTCAACTTTCGTTGAACCACTTCGCCCCTCTCGGCGGGTCCTCTCCAAGAGGTGCTACTCGTTTTGATCCGAGTAGCTCGAGAAAGTCTCGCAACTTTCTCTAGCTAAGCCTTTCGGCTCCGACTTAGAGCGTCAATAGAACCAACAGCCGCCTGTTTATTCTCTCGCTCGGGCGTCACCGCACCGATTGCCGATCCCTTCGTCGGTCTCGAAAGCCGTAACCTTCGTGACATGCGCTTTATACTCTGAAGCAATTTTTAGATCAAATTTTTCTGTGTTTTATTTTTTCTGGTCGCAAGAGATTTGCTCCAGAGCAGTTCTGATGGCCTGTTGCACCATCAATTCCTCTTCTTCGCTCTTGTATTTGTTACGCGGCCAGAAAAAACCTTTCAAGCCATCCTTTTTTCTTCTGGGTACAATGTGAGCGTGTAAGTGAGGCACACTTTGGCTAACACGGTTGTTCATTGCTATGAACGAACCGTCCGCTGCCATGGCTGACTCGACCGCTCGAGTCAACAATTGGACATTCTTAAAATAAGGACCAACCAAATCGGGAGGAAGATCTGATAACGTCTCAAAATGCTGTTTTGGCACCAGGAGGCAATGACCTGGAAACAGCGGCCGATGATCAAGAAAAGCCAGCGACTTCTGATCCTCAAACACTATCGTTGCCGAAAGCGTGCCATCAACGACGCGACAAAATACACAGTTGAAGTGTGTGTCGCTCAGAAATCCGCCTCCCAATTTCCGCTAGTTCGGTTGGCCGAGGATCTCATCAAAACCCGGGCGGATGAAATCCCTGGCAGCCGGAAACTTCCTTTCGGTGCGGCGGCGCAGTTGCTCGAGTTGCATGATGAACGGAACAATTAGTTGCGCCCTTTCCGGCAAACAAATCTGAATGATTCGCCAGGCACTGATTGAACGATCAATACCAATCAGGGCCACCTTGGCCGAACCATCGGAATCTCTCGGAAACTCATCGTCCTCTGGATCTGCGGTTTCATCATCCAGAGATGACAGCGCCCGCATCGTCTTAACGGCGATCTGGTATTGGTACCACTGGATGACCTCACGAGCTTCCTCCAATCGTTCGGTTTGCTCCGTGTCACTTTCTGACGGATCGTCGCTAACCGAAATGATTTGATCAAACTCCCTAAACCACTGGCTAACGGCGTTAGCGTACGCTTTACCAGCTCTGGCCAAACGACTTTGTCCTGTCCGATCTCGTCTTTTTACGCGACTGGTTTCTGCTTCTTCAGTCGCCTGGCTGAGGTCAATACCGGCTTCCTCTGCCCACTTGGTTATGAGTTCCCGGGTTTCCTGAAAAACTGAGGCGAGTTTACGCCAGAAAGCTTCGTTGTTCAGATCTCGGCTTTCCGGAGAGTCGTCCTCGTCCTCTTTTTCTTGTGCATACACCAGGCACCTGGTTGTGAAGGGGCAGCGTTCGCACCAACGATCGCAGTAGTTGTAAATGCCGGAAATGAAGTTCGGGTTACCGGCCAATTCGGTGAGGTTTGTTCTTCGCATGATTTTTCTCCTTGGATGAGGATTTAAGGTGGCCACATTGTAATGTAGTATTCGTGCTGTGAAAACAGCTGCGCGTGAGTTTAGAGCCGTGGTTAAGGCTCTTGAAAAAAATGGCCTGTTGCTGCAAACAGATCCTTCACTGCCCAACGCAGCAAGTCTGTTAGCCGCCGGGCCAATTCGCGGTTCATGGTGGGTTCACCCGCGGGCGAATGAAATCTTCATCGGATTAAACCAACTCGCCGATCACGAGGATATATTGTTCACAAAACTCGTGTCGGGAAAAGTCACTCTCATTCATCGAAGGCTGTGGCCAGATTTTCTTTCAATCGCCACTACCCGTGAGGCTTGGCAAAAGCGTGGTTTATCGCCAGGGGCCAGATATTTGCTTCGCACTATTGACCAGGAAGGAATGTTGCGCAGCAACGAAACTCAGTGGCCCAAACGACTTGAGCCTGCAAAGCTCGGAGCCGCCGCCCGAGAGTTGGAGACACGCTTGCTGATTCATTCCGAAGAGTTTCACACAAAGAAGGGCGCGCATGCGAAATTGCTCGAAGGGTGGACCCATTGGGCGGAGCATGTTTCCCTGGACAGCGTTCTGCCACCGCCTGCGGAAGCGAAGCAGGCATTCGAGAAACTACTGGCTAAATTAAACGAAGCCTACGGAGGAAAAGGCCGATTGCCCTGGGAGTAATGACTCCTTTCTTGAATTGTACAAAGCCACTCGATGCAGCCCAGATATAGTCTAGCTAAAGCAGCAGTTCTCTTGTGTTGGATGGTCTCGGCCTCGACGGCGGCGGCGCAAATAACCACTGCGGGCCGCTCGAAGGAATCGAACAAATCTGTCAACTATGGTTTTGTTAGTCCGAACACGAGCAACGATCTCAAGCTTGAAGACGCAATCAAAAACTTGTCGTCGAGTGCAGAGGCGAATCTGATCAGGAAAACCAGTGACCTCGGGTGCCGGATGCGGAAACGCGTGCGCATCTGGAAAGCTGTCGGCTCATGGAGTGACGGGGCGGAACACTCAATCCTGCTTCGGATGGATGCGGACGAATCAACCATGCGCTATCTGGTTGCCCGGTTAGGGCGCGATGCGCACCAGAAGGCCGTTCTTTACTTTCATAGAAGACGCGGAGGGCCGGCCACGCTATACATTCTTTATCCAGGTCAGGAGATGCGTGGTCTTCGCACTCTGGCAATGGGCCTGGACCATGCCGGGGTAAGTTTTCGCACTCTGGTACCGCTGAAACGAACGACAGTAATTTATGTGGTGGATACCAAAGGCGAACTGGGACCTAGACTTCGGGTGGCTGCAAAGCGCCTGCGAGCAACGGTCGTTTCCCAGGAAGGAAATGCCGAGTTTATTGGCGACGAAGTCGACCAGGGGAAAGGCGATGCGGCGTTTAAGAAAGAAATCGTGAAGTACGAAGCGGCTCATCCGCCGCTGCCGGCAACCTGTCAAAAGATCAAGCAGAAAAGACAAAACTAGCCGCAGATTAACGCAGATAACGCTGATCAGATTTGCAGGTATTACAAAGGAGAGTCTTGCTTATTTTTGCGTCTGGAGAGTCTCGCTTATTATTTCGTCTGATCCCTGTAATCCGCGTTAATCTGCGGCTAATTCGTCTTCCTGCGTCCGGGGCGCACGGCATTCGTAAATGCCTTCGTGCTAAGCGTATTCAAGACCTCACTCTTTCTCACCCAGCCTCTGCGCGCGATCCCGACTCCAAACTTCACATTATTCAGCGCGCCCGTTGAATGAGCATCAACCGAAATCACAAACTTGATCTTTCGCTTCCGAGCTTCTCGTATCCAGCGCGGTTCCATATCCAGTCGAAAGGGATCCCCATTGATCTCGATCGCTGCTTGCGACTGGGCTATCACGTCAAGCACTTGTTCGACGTCGCATTCAGACGGCGGTCGTCTTTGAATTAATCGGCCAAGTGCGTGTCCCCAGATCTTGAAGACCGGCTGGCGCATTGCCGTAACCAGGCGGCGGGTCATTTTCTCTGCATCCATTTTGTAGCGCGAGTGAATGCTTGCCACGATTACGTCAAATTGCTCCAGGATTTGATCCGGATAATCAAGCGAGCCATCTGCAACAATGTCAGATTCGGTTCCTTTGAGAAGTTTTACCTTTACCTTTTCCTGGACTTCGTCGATCTCATCCCATTGCCGTTTTAAGCGATCCAGAGTTACTCCGCCCGCATAAAACGCAGTGGGTGAATGATCGGTGATGGTCAGGTATTTCATTCCCATCGCCTCTGCTGCCTGGGCCATCTCAGCCACACTATGCTTGCCATCAGAGTAGGTCGTGTGACAGTGAACCATTCCCTGAATGTCTTCGGTCGTAATCAAATCTTCAGGCAACTTTCCCTGCAGCGCTGCTTCGATCTCACCACTATCTTCGCGTAACTCCGGAGGAATATATTGCATGCCGAGCCGGCGATAGAGTCGCTGCTCGTAGTTTTCCACATCTGCGGTTGGCCCATTGGCGAGTGCCTTGGGATTCCTTAGATCAAGCTTCGGTTTTTTTCGCGTTGCCAGCTGCTCCAGCCTTTCGAGATGCGCTTCCGCTCCGGTCTCGCGCCAAACGGTCCTGGCGTAGTCCTTGATCTTGACGACCGTCAGAGCGACCCTGGCGCCTTCTGCGAGCACTACAGTGCAATTCGTTTCGTTGCAGTCTTCCGTCTGGACAATCAAAGGAAAACGAAGGAAGTGTTCAAGAACAACTTTGGGAGATTTCGCGGCCGCGACGAGACGAATTGTTCCGACGGTCTCTGCCCAGCGCCGCAGCGAACCGGCAAAACTGATGTGGACCAGTGCTCCGGCGGCTTGCAAATAATTAACCACTTGCGTCGCGACGCGTTGGGCATGATGGATGTGAAGGCGGGCTTGTTCGCGCTTACCGCGAGTGAGCAGCGACTCGAGAAGTTTCGCCTCGGTACGGGCGCCAAATCCGTTTATCTGTCGAATTTGTCCAGCTTCGGCAGCAGCTTGCAACTCCTCGGCTGAAGTTATTCCCAGTGCCTCATGCAGTGCTTTTATTTTGCTGATGCTTAAGCCGGGTACGCCGGAAAGCTCGATAACACCGGGAGGGAACTCCTGCCTCAGCCGATCCAACACCGAGGACGAACCAGTCAAATACAGTTGTTTGATCTGAGACGCGAGGGCGTTGCCGATTCCGCGGCGGGAAGTTAACTGCTCCTGCTCGATCAGTGTACCGACATCCTCCGTCAAGCCGGCGATCACTCTAGCGCCGGTTTGGTAGGCTCGCGCCTTAAACCTGTCCGTGCCACCCTTGAGCTCGAGCAGCGTTGCGATTTCCTGAAGTGCAGCGGCAATGGCAAATTGATCGAGGGTTTTGTCCATAAGAAAGTTCGTTCAAAAAGATATGCTGGCATTCCGGCGTCTTGAGTGTAATTCGACTTACGAGATTATACGAACAGAGTTAATACTTCTTTGTAGTGTTGTTCGTGTTGTTTTCGCGGATGGTGTGTCAAAGATCCTACAATCAATCGCGCCGGTAGATCGCCGGTCATGATGGAATCTATAATTCACCTATGACAATCGCATCAATAAACCCGGCAACGGGTGAAACACTGAAAACATTTCAAGCATTAAGCGAGCGGCAGCTTGACGAAAAACTACAACTGGCGGCGAATACCTTTCGCGGCTACCGGAGGACATCACTTGCCGACCGCGAACCGCTGATGGTGAGCGCAGCCGAAATCCTGGAAGCGGACAAAGAACGCTTCGCGCGACTCATGACAACCGAGATGGGCAAACCTCTCAAGGCAGCAATCCAGGAAGTCGAAAAGTGTGCCCGGGTGTGTCGCTACTACTCTGAATATGCCAGAGATCATTTGGCCGACAAAATCGTTGAATCGGATGCGTCCAGAAGTTACGTGCATTTCCAGCCGCTTGGACCGGTGCTGGCAGTCATGCCATGGAACTTTCCTTTCTGGCAAGTTTTCCGTTTTGCGGCTCCTGCACTGATGGCCGGGAATGTTGGTTTACTCAAACACGCTTCAAATGTGCCACAGTGTGCTCTCGCTATCGAAGAAATCTTTCAGCGTGCAGGTTTTCCTGAGGGCGCGTTCCAAACCTTGCTGATCGGATCAGAAGCAGTAGAGCGGGTGCTCAATGACGCGCGTGTGGTAGCGGCCACTCTAACAGGTAGCGAACCCGCCGGTCGCAGTGTCGCAAGCATTGCCGGCAAACAAATCAAGAAAACGGTTCTTGAACTCGGCGGCAGCGATCCATTCATCGTCATGCCTTCAGCTAATATTGACGAGGCCGCCGGCACCGGCGTCACAGCGCGCACCATTAATAACGGCCAGTCCTGCATCGCCGCTAAGCGATTTATCGTGGCTGCAGAGATCTACGAGGACTTTACAAAGCGGTTCGTTGCCGGAATGCAGGGTTTGCGGGTGGGAGATCCGATTAAGGATGATGTGGATATAGGCCCGCTGGCGACACCCCAGATTCTCAACGACCTTGAAAAGCAAGTGAAATCGGCCATCGCAGCGGGAGCAGTGGTTCTCACTGGCGGTGAACGGCTTGCTCGGCCCGGAAATTACTTTCAACCGACGGTTCTTACGAACATTTCTCCGGACTCACCTGCCTATTGCGAAGAAGTCTTTGGGCCCGTTGCCTTGCTGTTTCGGGTAAATAATATCGACGAAGCGATTCGACTGGCGAATGATACCGACTTCGGGTTGGGTTCGGCTGCCTGGACAAGTGATGAGAGCGAGATTGGACGGTTTGTAGAGGAATTGCAATCAGGTCTCGTATTCATAAATGGTATGGTAGCGTCTGACCCGAGATTGCCTTTCGGAGGGGTTAAAAACTCGGGTTACGGCCGGGAGCTTGGTGAATTTGGAATACGGGAGTTCGTCAACATCAAGACGGTCTGGATCAAGTAGGCTCAACCTCCACTCGACATTGAATTGGCCACTCAACGTCGGGAAAACTAGCCGGGCCGGAAGGCACACGCGCATGAGTATCTGAAATCAGAAATGGTCATTCGTGCGTGCTTGCCTGAATTTTGGGTTAAGACAAACGCCTATATACAACCAGGGAAACCGCGCAGATAGCTAAGTGTCAACTTACCGCTTGTGCCTCAGATAAATTCAAAGGGCAATCGAACACAGAGGAGTATCCACAACAAGAATTGATCGCGGATCTTGGTCAGAATAAACTCTTGACAATGGTATTGGAGTTATAGTCTACTCCCTCTTCCCGACGAAGTGTTTTCCGTTAACGAGGAGCCTTTACCCTCGTTCCCTTGCTCACTTATTTTCAGAGATAGGAAAGTTCGTTGCGATTTCTCTTGCGCGGCGGATCCAGCTTCAGAACTTCAGAATGAAGGGCCCTTACCTTCGGCAGTTTGAAGTGTTTTCAGACGAGGCCGCTGTTCCATCAGCAATCGTTCATAACCGATAAAAAGCCCTTCAGTTACTTTGGCGGTAACCGAAGGGCTTATCTACGAAACATCCGCTGCTGCAAAATTTGCGCAGAAGGTGCATCGCCTAGACAGCCCGCATCTTAGCGCATTATGTGGTGGTGGCTCAACTAGAATCTGGGAGCCGACCTCCATGGCGCACAATTCTCCTTCACCTTCGCACTCCACTACCAGATTAATTGTCATCGTCCTATCGCTCTGCGTTGCCGTGTGGGTCGGCGATCGCATCCGAGCGCAAGCTGCGAGTGATATCACCTATGTTTATGACGAACTGGGAAGGCTTGTCGCCGTAATTGACTCTGCGGGGGAAACAGCTGTTTACACTTACGACGCAGTCGGCAATCTGCTATCAATTTCGCGATTTAACTCTTCAGTGGTTTCCATCATTCATTTCAGTCCGAACAAAGGACCGGTGGGTACACCTGTAACGATTTACGGGACATCGTTTAGCACAACCGCCAGTCAAAATACAGTAACGTTCAATGGTGTTGCCGCAACAGTAACGTCCGCTTCTGCGACGCAGATCGTTACAAGCGTGCCCGCGGGAGCTGCAACGGGACCCATTTCGGTCACTTCGCCGACCGGTTCAGCCACAAGCACTAACCCGTTCACTATTAGTACTTCCACGGCGCCCACGATCACGAATTTCACACCAACGATTGGAACGCAAGGGACCAGCCTATCAATCACCGGAACGAATTTTGAGACGACCGCCTCAAACAACTGGGTGACGCTTAACAACCGTTACAGTTTAGTCAGCGCCGCCACCAGCACAACTATTTCAACTAGTGTCCCGAGTCTTTCAACGTCTGGTCGTGTGTCAGTTGGCACACCAGCAGGAAAGGCGGTTAGCGCCGCAGATTTCTTTGTGCCGCCCGCGCCATTCACGGCAGGAGAGGTGGAAGTCACCGGCAGAACGGCGGTCGGTGAAAGCAAAACAGTAACGATTACTACCGGCAACAAAATCGGTCTGATTGTGTTCGATGGCACTGCTTTGCAGCGAGTGAGCTTAGTCGCAAACAGTTTTTCGATGACTGGCAGCAGCGTGACAATTTACAACCCTGACGGAACACAGTTGGCCGGGAGCTATTTCTACTCAAGTGGAAGTCTTCTTGAGACCCCAGTTCTGCCTGCCACTGGAACTTACACGATTCTTATTGATCCCGAAAACACCAACACGGGAAGCATCACTTTTACGCTTTATAACGCGACAGATGTGACGAGCACGATCACGCCAGGCGGACCGGCGGTTACCGTGACAACCACAAGTCCCGGGCAGAATGCGATGTTGACCTTTGGCGGCACTGCGGGACAACGCGTGAGTCTGAAGCTCAGCAATTCAACTTTCACAGGGTGCTATGCCGTCAACGACGTCGTCAAAAATCCAGATGGAACCACCCTAACTTCGGGTGCTCTTTGCAGCGCTGCCGGATTCGTCGACGCCGTAGCGTTACCAGTGACAGGGACCTATACGGTCCTGATAGATCCTCAAGGAATTACCACTGGAAGCCAGACCTTGTTGTTGATCGACGTCCCGGCGGATGTGACAGCTTCGATCACGCCCGGGGGCGCGTCGGTGACGCTCACAACCACTACTCCAGGACAAAACGCTCGGGCAACATTCGCGGGGTACTGCCAATCAACGCGTAAGCCTCAAGGTCACCGGCGTGAGCATCACAGGCGGTTACTACAACTGGGTCACTATTTCTATCAAGAACCCCGACGGGACAACGTTGAGTTCGAGCCTGTTTGACAATGCTGGTGGCTTCATGGATGTGCAAGCGTTGCCAGTGACGGGCACCTATACCGTGTTTGCCGATCTATGGGACTCAGCTACCGGAAGCGTGACGTTGACCCTCTACGACGTACCTGCGGACGCCTCCGTCTCGGTTACACCGGGTGGCTCCGCCGTCACCGTGACAAACACTATACCCGGGCAAAATGGGCGAGCGACTTTCACGGCAAGTGCTAACCAACGAGTAAGTCTGAGTGTTACCAGTGTGACGCTCACCGGCGGTTACCACAACTGGGTTACGGTTTCAATTAAGAACCCTGACGGTTCCACGTTGACTTCGGCACTTTACGACAGTGGCGGCAGCGGTTTCATTGATGCGCAAACGCTCGTCAGTGCAGGCACGTACATGATTTTTGTAGATCCGTGGGATACCGCTACCGGTAGCGTGACCTTCACACTGAATGACGTACCTCCAGATGCCACAGGATCTATAACCGTCGGTGGGACTCCTCTCACGTTAACCACGACCGTACCTGGCCAAAATGCAAAGCCGACATTTAACGGGACGGCTGATCAGCAGGTATCTGTTGCTTTCACGAGTAACACAATGGGCACAGTTGCTGTGACACTACTGAAACCGGACGGCACGTCACTCACGTCATCGACCTCCGCCGCAGGCAGCTTCAGTCTAGCGACGCAGACCCTGCCGGTGACGGGTACCTATTCGGTAAAGATCGATCCCAGTGGAGCGAGCATCGGGAGTATTACAGTATCGGTAAGCAACGTAACGAGTTCCGCTACGCTGCAGGCTGACTATCAATTCCAAAACACACGTAACAGTTCAGTTGGCACTCCGCCGGCTGTGGCTGACCTCGGCACAAACAGTTTCGCTTCGGCTACGGTAGACGGCACGTCTACTACTGTGCTCACGTTCAGCCAAAATAACGGGCTGTCGCTTTCGCCAACGACCGGAGTCTTGCCGAATGATACCTACACCATAGTTATGCTTTTCTCGCTCGAGCAAACGAGCAGTTACCGTCGCATTGCTGATTTCAAGAACGGCACCAGCGACAACGGCTTGTATGCGCAGAATGGCCACCTTTACTTCTATCCTTCGGGATATGGCAGTTCCGTATCCATCTCTGCCAATACTTACGTGCAGGTTGTGATTACGCGCGACAATTCGGGAACCGTTACTGGTTACATTGACGGAGTTCAGCAATTCCAATTTTCTGACAATAGTGGCCTTGCAGTGATAGACAGCAATAACACGCTGCGCTTTTTCCGAGACGACAATAATGCAAACGAGGCATCGGCTGGTGCCGTCGCAAGGATTCGTCTCTACAACGGCGCGTTGACAGCTTCGCAAGTGGCTGCTCTGTCTCGCCTCCCGTGACCAAAATCATTTGCAAGCATTCGCTCAGGAATCGAAAAACGAAAACGGAGAAGAACCCATGAAGCAGCAATCCAGTATCCCTCTTGCCCTGGCTCTAATTGTCATAATAGGGACGAGTCCTCTCCTTGGTTTTGCTGCGAGTGCGAATTCAGTCAGGGTAGCCATTCCTTCTAAACGCGGACCACTACTTCCTAAGACGAGGCGCCCGAAACTGCTCTTTCCAAAACAGAACTCAGGCCAACCTGAAGGCCAAACGAATACGTTGCTTCCTGCGGGGCGCGTACTAACGATTGGTGGCATTGGACCTAACGGCCAGGTCGCACCGAGCACTATCTCCGACGCTCGCAACGGCGAAAATATTTTATTGACTGATAAATCCCTGGAACGGGCGTGGCACTCAGCGACAATGTTGCCTGACGGTCGTGTGCTGATCGTTGGTGGCATTGGCGCGGACGGTGAAGTATTGGAAAAAGCAGGAATCTTTGATCCGGATAAGCTGAGCTTTCAGGAGTTGCCGAAAGCAGGTATCACGCCGCGCGCATATCATACCGCAACGCTTCTCACTGATGGTCGCGTGCTCATCATTGGAGGAGTATCAGAAAAGGGTCTTCCGTTATCAAGAGCCGAATTATGGAGCTTCAAAACTCTGGTAACCAGAATGGCCGCCGGGAAGCTCTCTTCGCAACGTTTGAAAGCTAAGGCGACCCTATTACCAGATGGCAATGTTTTGATCGAAGAGGGAGTTGATGAGGAGGGGAAGGGGCTTGGCAACAACGAGTTTTTCAACTCAGAAGCTGAGAGTTTCAATTTCACAACGATGTCTGTAAAAGATGGGTCGGAAACACCATTTCTCACTGGGTCGTTACCTAACGACGGCGCAACCGAGGTTGAGATCGATAGTCTCATTGCGGTTCGCTTCTCCAAACCGCTAAATGTCGAATCGCTCAATCAGGACACTGTAAAGTTGACCAGCGAACGGCAACCGATAAGCGCGAAAATTACCTTAGCAGAGGCCGGCAGGCTTGCTTTTCTCTTGCCGATCCAGCATCTGAAGAAAGGCACTACCTACACTGTTACTTGTAGCAATGGAATTGATGGAGCTACCAAGATAACCCCCGCTGTGTTCTCGTTCACGACGACGGGGGACAGTAAAAATGAAAGCAATCAAGTACTGCCAAACCAGTCGATGACTGATGTTGATTGGGTGCCGGATGCTGAGAACCTCCGAGGAAACTGGCGGAGCAGGGCAGCAAGGTCGAGTTGGCAGGATCAGCCGCCATTGCAAGCTAAACCCGGAGAAACAGCCTTCTCTGGACAGGTACTGACGCTACGAGGCCAGCCTCTTACTAATGTGACCATCACAGTAGGCGGCCGTCCCACGAGCACAGACACTAGCGGAAGATTTCTTGTGTCTGAGATTCCGTCCGGGCATCAGGTTATGTTGATCGATGGGCGTCCTGCGAGCCGTCCGGGCGCAACGTACGGCATCTTCAGAGCCGGAGTGGACTTGACATCAGGCCAGACGAACGTCCTGCCGTATACGATATGGATGCCAAAGCTTGATATGGCGCATGCCAGGAATATCCCATCCCCCACCAATCAGGAAATCGTGATCACGAATCCCCTGATTCCGGGGCTGGAACTCCATCTCCCGGCCGGGACCGTCATTCGCGATCTGGATGGCAAAGCAGCGACGCAAATCAGCATTACTCCGGTACCGACGGACCGGCCGCCTTTCCCGCTCCCACCCGGGTTCAACGTGCCGGTGTTTGCCTCCATCCAGCCTGGTGGCGCTCGCATCATTCCCCCGCGGGCACAGTTGATTTATCCCAATTACACAAACGAGCGTGCAGGTGCACGAATCAACTTCTGGAATTACGATCCTGAAGGCAGAGGTTGGTACATTTATGGGCAGGGTACTGTGAGCGCAAATGGCAAGCAGATCATTCCCGATCCAGGGGTTGTAATTTATGAATTCACAGGCATCATGGTCGGCAGCGGTGGCAATCCGGCCAGTTCTGGACCTAAGGCCGGTAACGGGCCGGGAGGCGACGATGGTGATCCTGTCGATCTAGGGACGGGCCTCTTCGTCCAGAAGAAGACTGATCTCACAGTGACCGACATCCTGCCTATTACGCTGCGACGCACATACCGGCCGGAAGACAATGCTTCCCGAGCTTTCGGAATTGGCGCAACTCATCCCTACGACATGTTCTTGTGGTCTGTGAACAACTATCAGGAACTCGACCTGATCCTACCCGACGGCGGACGTATCCACTACGTGCGCATTTCCCCTGGCACTGGCTATACCGATGCGGTTTACGAACACACAACCACGCCGAGCGCGTTTTACAAGTCACGAATTTCATGGAGCAGTAACGGATGGGAATTGAGACTCAAAGATGGCACTGTCTACGTCTTCCCAGAATTCGCTCCGCTACGGTCCATCCGCGACCGTTACGGAAACCAAGTCACTATTACGCGAACAGGTTTCAACATCACACAGATCAGTTCGCCAAGCGGCCGGTGGATTCAGTTTACGTATGACGCCAGCAACCGCATCACTCAAGCAAAAGACAACAGCGGACGGGCAGTCAATTATACGTACGATACTGGGGGGCGTTTATGGAAGGTAACTGACCCGGCGGGCGGAGTAACCGAATACACCTACGACACTTCAAACCGGATGCTCACCATCAAGGATGCTCGGGGCATTGTGTACCTGACTAATGAGTACAACAGCGCCGGTAGAGTAATCAAGCAAACACAGGCAGACAACTCTACCTACCAATTTGCTTACACACTCGACACAAATGGCAAAATTACTCAGGCTGACGTTACAGATCCACGTGGCAACGTACGACGAGTAACGTTTAATTCCAGTGGTTATACTCTCTCCGAAACGCGCGCTTTGGGTATGCCGGAACAACAGACGTACGGCTACAGTCGCCAAACCGGAACAAACCTGCTCTTAAGCGTTACCGATCCGTTAAATCGAGTAACTAGTTTCGCCTATGACGCCATGGGGAATGTGACAAGCGTAACGAGACTGTCGGGAACGTCCGAAGCCGTGACTACCTCGATGACTCATGAGCCCGCCTTTAATCAAGTCTCGAGCGTAACCGATCCCTTAAATCATTTAACCTCGTTTGCATACGACGCGAGAGGAAACCTAATCACCATTACCGATCCTCTTAATCATCAAACAACAATGGCTTACAACGCCACGGGTCAGCCTTTGAGTGTGACCGACCCGCTGCAGCACACTGTTCAGTTTACTTACGAGTCCGGCGATCTCGTCTCGATAACAGATTCCCTAGGAAGAACACGTACGCGCGAGGTAGATGGGCTGGGCAGGCTGATAGCGGTGGCCAACCCAATGGGCCAACGGACACTCTATCAATACAATGCATTGAACCAGCGAACTCGCAGAACAGATCCGCTGCAGGGTGAGACGGCTTTCAGTTATGACGCTAATGGTAATCTAATGAGTGTGACTGATGCTCGCAACAACGTTACGAATTACATCTACAACAACATGGACCGCACCACAACACGCCGAGATCCTTTGCTTCATGATGAGATCTATGAATACGACCTGAACGTTAACTTGACGAAGAAAACTGATCGCAAAGGACAGGTGACAAGCTATAGTTATGATGCCCTGAACCGGCTGGCTCAGGCGACTTATTCAGATGCGTCAACAACCAGCTACACTCGCGATGGAGGAAATCGACTAACGCAGGTCGTGGATTCACTCTCTGGAACTATCGCGCTCGCGTATGACAACCTCGATCGGCTTACTACCGCGACCACACCACAGGGAACGATAACTTACACTTATGATGCAGCGGGACGGCGGACGACCGTTTCCATCAGTGGCCAACCCACGGTCAACTACAGCTATAACGATGCAAATAGACTTACCCAGATTGCACAAGGCAGCTCAACAATTACAATCGCTTATGATGCGGCAGGACGAAAGACTTCACTGACATTGCCGAATGGTATCGTAGCAGAATACGGCTATGACTTTGCCTCACAATTAACAAGCCTTGAGTACAAGCGCGCAGGTAGTCTGATTGGTAATCTGACCTATGATTATGACGCTGCAGGGCGCCGTGTGAAGATCGGCGGAAGCTTTGCCCGCACCGGCCTGCCTCAGCCGATCGCGAATCTGATTTATAACACAGCGAACCAGCTTACGCAGCGGGGATCGGTAACGTTCACATACGATTCTAACGGGAACCTGACAGGCGATGGTTCAAGCACTTATACGTGGAACGCGCGCAATGAACTAGTCTCAATAAGTGGGAGCATCAATGCGTCGTTCCAATATGATGCCTTCGGCAGACGAATTAGCAGGTTAATCAACGGATCATCTTCCGGCTATCTTCACGACGGAGCAAACGTCGTCCAGCAATTGTCCGGCACAATTCCCGTCGCAAATATCCTTTCCGACAGGATAGATGAAGTATTCACCCGTGCAGATGCCGCAGGGATGCGTTGCTTGCTGTCCGGTCATCTGCGTTCGGCCCTAAGTCTGACTGACGACAATGGCGCCCTGCTAACCGAATATACTTACGAGCCCTTCGGACAGACAACCGTCGCAGGTACGAGCAGTACTAATTCCTTCCAATACACGGGTCGCGAGAATGACAACACTGGTCTTTATTATTACCGGGCTCGTTACTATTCGCCATTTCTCCAACGGTTCATCAGTGAGGATCCGATAAGGTTTAGCAGCGGTGACACGAACCTCTATGCCTACGTCAAGAATGATCCTATCAACTCATTTGACCCTTTGGGGCTTCAGGAGCAGGAACCGCAAGATGGTCAGCGTCGCCCGATACCGCCACCGGAACTAACTCCATCTGAAATTGCAGCGGGTGAAATAACAAATGGCCCGGCAGAGTTGGCGGGAAGTCGAGCTTTGCCAATTGCGGGGGGCCTGGGTGGTCTGGCTCCGGGACTATATTACTATGTCGAAAAGAAACGCGAGGAAAATCAGGACATACACGACTTATGTTGTGCGACAAAGATGGGATGCTGTGAAGATGATAGTCCCAATCCGAACCCAGACGATGGCATGAACCCGGACGATGGCAGAAAGCCAAATCCGCGCAATAGCAACGACCCGGCTCAAATGCCTCCTGGTCGCGGGAAAAAAAGTAACTAGTCCTTCCTGGCTTAACCGTCATACCCGTCCATCAGGTCGCGGTATGAAATGTGTTTTCGCGTAGCCTTGAACTACCTTGGCTGAGACCCGTTCCTTAACCTGTGGGAGGTGTCATGACTCTTAGGTCAGCGTTCTTATTTGTAGCAACTATCTCGATCTGCGTAACGCTAATCTGTTGCCGTCAAAGCTCCTCTAAAGATAGTGCTTCAAACCAAGATTGTGTTCCTCGTACGCAACTGCTTAACCTACGGCTCCTAGTCGCATCGGCGATGGGAAACTTAAAAGAGATGGACTCCATGATCAAAGCAGGGGCTGATGTAAATACGTCCGACACTCTCTTTGGAACTCCTGTCGTTGCCGCGGCAGATAGCGGCAAATATGAGGCTGTTAAACTATTACTGAACAACGGCGCAAATGTTAATGCAACGGACAACGATGGTTACACTGCCCTAATGAAATCGTCGCTGGGCGGCAACAGCGCCATAGTTCAGCTCTTAATATCTAAAGGCGCAGATGTAAATGCGTCATGCTATCCCCTCATAAATGGAAAGAGAACTTCCAAATTCACAGCATTGTTGATTGCAAAGTGGAAAAAGAACGATCAAATCGTAAAAATGCTCACAGAAGCCGGAGCGAAGGAGTGATGATCTGGTCTCATATCTTCATTCTTACTTAATTCGTTTTTGGACAACGACAGCGCGCGCAGGGAATTGAACATGAACTGGCAGCGGCCGTTATCCTTAACAATCTCTGTATTTTATCTCATTATTGGTCTATTAATGTTTCAACCTAAATCCGTAAGCGATGGCGTTGGCCTTCTATCTAGAAGAATTCTTGGAGTTCTCTTTCCACTTGCATGCATTTGGTTCGGAGACGAAATGGGAGCTTACACCGGTATGCTTTCCTCAGTCACAAAACCGACCCCCGGTTGGTTAGTCCGGTTAGGAGGTTGGTGTTTGTTACTGCTTCAAATAATCGTTGCCTGGTTTCTTTGGTTTTGAGCTGATAGGAGTTTAGACGCAGAGGTTTTGAGCTGATAGGAGTTTAGACGCAGAAAACGCCTTTGCTTTGGAGTCATGTGGCTCATTTGTTAATCGTTCGGACCCTCAGCGGATTTTGTGCTAAAGCATGTGCGGGCCCAATCGTTTTCTGAGGACGCCGCCTCAAAGATCAAGAACCAATTCTCGAATTCGTGCCCATCAGCACTAAAAAGACTGTCATTGTCGGCTGCTTTGTTTTGGCGCTTGCCTTCCTTGGGCTGTTGATCTGTCTTGATGCTTATTACCGTGAAAATCGCCCCGCTGAACCACAGCCAGCCGCCGGAAGGTTATATGCCACGAGACTATCCAAGGGTATATGGGTCTATCTCACCAGGCGCGAACACTCGTCTATAGGCTACTAATGCCGTTTGGTGCCCTTCTGATTGTAATTGGTTTGTTGCTGAACCTTAGGTGGAAGCAGTTTCCCGCTCGCAAGGTCTCTAAACATCTGAGGGAGTGAATAGTCCCGCCTTTTATTCGGCGTTCTTGCTTGGAGAACTCGTTATGTTGCTTTCCGTAATGGAGGTTATTTGAGCATCAAAACTAATCAGACAGTACTCTTGCTTTTTATTGTGGCGGTTCAATTTGTAGGCAGCTCGTGTTCGCTAACCAAGGGTAAGGACATGGGTGAACGCGCAGTCGATCAGTTTCACCACCAATTCAATGCCGGCCAGCATGCTTGAACGACGGCCAGAGAGTATTTTTTTGGTTGTGGCTACCTATTTTGTGGTGGTTACAGCCTTTGCTGGCCAAATCTCTGGCCAGTTTTCTGAAAAGCGCGCTACTGCTCCCGCCGAGATTTTTCGGGTGCCCACTGGTATTACCAACGGCACTTGGCGAGAAAGAATTCCGCCTAACAATCCGGTGACCTCAGCCAAAGTGACGCTTGGTCAAGCGCTCTTTTTCGACAAGCGATTTTCAGCAGATGGTACAGTCAGCTGTGCTACATGCCACGATCCGGCGAACGCTTTCACTGATCACAATGCTGTAGCCGTTGGCGTGTCGGGTAAAACCGGGACACGAAATGTACCTACTATTCTAAATGCGATGTTTAGCGAGCGACTCTTCTGGGATGGTCGCGCACTGACGCTTGAGGAACAAGCAAAACAACCCTTAACGAACAAGTTTGAAATGGGAATGGGCAGCTACGATGCTGTCGTTGCGCGTTTGGCAGCCATTCCTCAATATCGGAGAGCATTTCGACTGGCCTTCGAGAAGGAAGGGCTAACGATCGACACGATTACTAAAGCAATTGCTTCATTTGAACGCACTCAGCTTTCCGGAAATTCTCCTTTTGATCGCTTTATCACCGGAACCCATGACGCTATCACCGAAGCCCAAAAACGCGGATGGCTGCTATTCCAGGGCAGGGCCAAGTGCATTGAATGCCACAACTACAGTATGGAGTCTCCGTTCTTTAGCGACTTCAATTTTCACAATACGGGTATCGGCCTTTTTGACAAGAACCTTGAGAGTTTGATAAATCGATTGACTGAACTTCAACGAACGAATGATCAAGGACTCAGTCTCTTGACCCACACAGAAGGCGTCTCTGAGCTCGGCCGTTATCTTGTAACGCTAAACCCAAAAGACATCGGCGTGTTCAAGACGGCTACCCTCAGGGACATTGAGCTGACAGGGCCATACATGCATAACGGTTCACAGAAAACACTTCTCGATGTTGTGAAGTTTTACGTTAAGGGAGGCAAGCCTAATCCCAATCTTGACGAGCGTATGCTGCCCCTCAACCTAACCGACCAGGAAATTAATGATCTCGTCGAGTTCCTCAGAGCCTTAACCAGCGATGATATTCTGCGAGAAACGCAGTCCGCCAGGCCTCAAATCCGCACGGCGGTGCCAAAATAGCAAGTTGCGCCCGTCACAATTATTCAGCTCCGAAACACATACCGGCTGAGACGCCAGCCACTTTGACATCTCTGCGAAACTGTGGCCTTTCAAACAGGAATGAGGATGAGCTAAACCCGCCTCAGATCAATAGCTCGCAATATTGTTATTTTCCTTCCTTGCGGCCCACGCAGTATATCCGACGCTCAAGCTTGCTCTCGAATTTGAGCGGCCATTTCAAGGTCGAGTTGAGTATATGTTCGAGTGAGCCTGGGTGGCCCGCTTGCACCCTTCACCAACCTGCCAACTCAGTATCTACTGGTCTGTCGCTGCCCCTTTACCTTGATTTCGTCACAAAACCGCAACATTTTCCAAAGATATTACAAATTTTAAGCGGCTCGGTATACAATACGAGTCGGCAAAACCGAGAAAGACTTCCGCGTTTGCCATCCCCCAGATCCCCTGGCTCCCATGGTACTCAATGCGGTTCATTGAACCGTAATGGGGAGGATCCTGCTGCCTTTAAGCGAGCGCTTCTCCCCAGAATGTGGTGCGAGAACAGTCGCCGGCCCAGTCGCTCACAATCTTCAACATAATCGGAAGGAAACAATGCCAATCCAACCCCATTCAAGTGACTCCCTGAACACGAAGTTGCTTTTGAAAGTCCTCATTGCCTTCAAAAAAGGGGACTTTTCAACTCGTTTGCCCGGAGAATGGACCGGCGAAGCCGGTAAGATCGCCGATACGCTGAACGACATCATGGCGCTCAGCGATAACACAGCCAAAGAGCTCGAGCGCGTTAGCCGCATAGTCGGCAAAGAAGGAAAGATCATGCATCGCGCGGCGGTGCCGGGGGCAGAAGGCTCCTGGAACCGACTGATTGAGTCGACCAACCTTCTTATTGACGATATGGGCCGCCCCACCAGCGAAATGGCCCGTGTTATTGGCGCTGTCGCAAACGGTGACTTGTCCGAACGGATGACTCTGGAAGTCGACGGCCGCCTACTTAAAGGCGAATTCCTGCGAACCGTGAAGACTGTAAACTCGATGGTCGACCAGCTCGGTTCATTTGCCTCGGAAGTGACACGGGTGGCGCGCGAGGTGGGTACCGAAGGAAAGCTCGGTGGTGAAGCGAAAGTTAAAGGGGTAGCCGGCACCTGGAAGGACCTGACTGACAGCGTTAATTCGATGGCCAGTAACCTCACCAGTCAGGTGCGCAACATCGCGGAAGTTACGACAGCGGTCGCCAACGGTGACCTCTCCAAGAAGATCACAGTCGACGTTAAGGGCGAGATCCTGGAACTGAAGAACACCATCAACACGATGGTGGACCAGTTGAACTCCTTCGCTTCCGAAGTGACGCGCGTGGCGCGTGAAGTGGGAACCGAAGGAAAACTCGGCGGCCAGGCTGATGTGCGCGGTGTGGCCGGCACATGGAAAGACCTCACCGATAATGTGAACTCGATGGCCAGCAACCTCACAGGTCAGGTGCGCAACATCGCGGAAGTCACCACGGCAGTTGCCAATGGTGACCTGTCCAAGAAGATCACGGTCGACGTTAAAGGCGAGATCCTGGAGTTGAAGATCACCATCAACACGATGGTGGACCAACTTAACGGATTCGCTTCGGAAGTGACGCGCGTGGCGCGTGAAGTGGGTTCCGAAGGAAAATTGGGCGGCCAGGCCGAGGTGAAAGGCGTAGCAGGCACTTGGAAAGATCTCACTGACAGCGTGAACCTGATGGCCGGCAATTTAACTGGCCAGGTACGCAACATTGCGGAAGTCACCACGGCAGTCGCCAACGGTGACCTGTCGAAGAAGATCACGGTCGACGTTAAAGGCGAGATCCTGGAGTTGAAGATCACCATCAACACGATGGTGGATCAACTGAACGGTTTCGCTTCGGAAGTGACACGCGTGGCGCGCGAAGTGGGCACCGAAGGAAAACTGGGCGGCCAGGCTGATGTGCGAGGCGTGGCCGGCACCTGGAAGGACCTGACTGATAGCGTGAATTCAATGGCCGGTAATTTGACCGGTCAGGTGCGCAACATCGCGGAAGTTACGACGGCGGTCGCCAACGGTGACCTGTCCAAAAAGATCACGGTCGACGTTAAGGGCGAGATCCTGGAATTGAAGAACACTATCAACACGATGGTGGACCAACTTAGTTCCTTCGCTTCAGAAGTAACACGCGTGGCCCGCGAGGTGGGTACCGAAGGAAGGCTCGGAGGCCAGGCACAGGTGATGGGAGTGGCCGGCACATGGAAAGACCTCACCGACAACGTAAACTTCATGGCCGGCAACTTGACTGGTCAGGTGCGCAACATCGCGGAAGTTACGACAGCGGTCGCCAACGGTGACCTGTCCAAAAAGATCACGGTCGACGTGAAGGGCGAGATCCTGGAACTGAAGAACACCATCAACACGATGGTGGACCAGTTGAACTCCTTCGCTTCCGAAGTGACGCGCGTGGCGCGTGAAGTGGGAACCGAAGGAAAACTCGGTGGCCAGGCTGATGTGCGCGGGGTGGCCGGCACATGGAAAGACCTCACCGATAATGTGAACTCGATGGCCAGCAACCTCACAGGTCAGGTGCGCAACATCGCGGAAGTCACCACGGCGGTCGCCAACGGTGACCTGTCCAAAAAGATCACAGTCGACGTGAAGGGCGAGATCCTGGAACTGAAGAACACTATCAACACGATGGTGGACCAGTTGAACTCCTTCGCTTCGGAAGTGACGCGCGTGGCGCGCGAAGTGGGAACGGAAGGAAAGCTTGGCGGCCAGGCTGATGTGCGCGGGGTGGCCGGCACCTGGAAAGACCTCACCGACAATGTGAACTCGATGGCCAGCAATCTGACTGACCAGGTCCGCGGAATCGCACGCGTTGTAACTGCAGTCGCCAACGGCGATCTCAACCGGAAACTGACAGTCGAAGCCAAGGGCGAGATTGCCGAGCTGGCCGACACTATTAACAACATGACGAAGACGCTGGCCACCTTTGCCGATCAGGTAACTTCAGTGGCGCGCGAAGTTGGTGTCGAAGGAAAACTTGGAGGCCAGGCCAACGTTCCAGGTGCGGCGGGTACCTGGCGCGATTTAACGGATAACGTAAACGGCCTTGCCGCAAATCTTACCACCCAGGTTCGCGCCATCGCGGAGGTCTCAACTGCGGTGACCAAGGGCGACCTGACGCGATCGATTACCGTCGAAGCACAGGGCGAGGTTGCGGCCTTAAAAGACAACATCAATGAGATGATTCTTAATCTCAAAGATACCACTCAGAAGAATATGGAGCAGGACTGGTTGAAGACCAATCTTGCACGTTTCACGCGCATGCTGCAGGGCCAGCGCAACATGACCACGGTGGCCCAGATGGTTCTCTCAGAACTGGCTCCGCTGGTAGATGCACAGCAGGGAGTCTTCTATGTAAACCAGGGCGCCAATGGCGACGGCGGAATGAAGCTGCTGGGGGGTTACGCCTACAAGAAACGCAAGAACCTGGCAAATCAATTTAAACCGGGTGAGGGGCTGGTAGGCCAGTGCATGCTCGAGCGGGAAAGGATCCTGGTAACCAATGTTCCCGATAGTTACGTGTACGTAAGTTCTGGTCTAGGCGAAGCGCCGCCAAGAAATATCGTCGTGCTGCCGGTATTGTTTGAGGGAGAAGTCAAAGCCGTAATTGAGCTGTCAACCTTCAACACTTTCAGCGATACCCACCTCACCTTCCTCGATCAGTTGACGGAAAGCATCGGTATCGTGCTTAACACGATCGCGGCGAATACGCGCACCGAGGACCTGTTGCAGCAATCACAATCCCTGGCGGCCGAACTACAAAGCCAGCAAGACGAACTAAAGAAGACTAACGAGCAGCTGGAACAGCAGGCTGAATCGTTGCGGGAATCGGAAGAACTGTTAAAGAGCCAGCAGGAAGAGCTACAACAAACCAATGAAGAGTTGCAGGAAAAGGCAGCGTTGCTGGCGCGTCAGAAGGCCGAAGTCGAGGCCAAGAACCGCGAAGTCGAAGAGGCTCGCTGGGAGATGGAAGAAAAAGCGGAACAGCTCGCTTTGACGTCGAAGTACAAGTCAGAATTCCTGGCCAACATGTCGCATGAGCTGCGTACCCCGCTGAACAGCATGTTGATTCTCTCTCGCCAGATGGCTGAGAACCGCGACGAGAACCTCACACCCAAGCAAGTGCAATTTGCGGAAACGATTCACTCGTCCGGAGCCGACCTGCTGTCGCTGATCAACGATATTCTCGACCTGTCCAAGATCGAGTCGGGGATGATGCAGATCGAGGTCTCGGAAGTTTCGATCGCATCAATCACCGGTCAGATGGAAAGGAATTTCCATGGGGTCGCCCAGGATAAAAATCTGGAGTTCTCCGTCGAGGTGGCCGAGGATCTCGAAGAAACGGTACAGACGGACGACAAACGTTTGCATCAGATTCTGATGAATCTGCTCTCGAACGCCTTCAAGTTTACCGAACAAGGCAAGATAGTTTTTCGCATTGAGCCTGCCTCCGCGAACGAGACTTACCATCTTGATTCACTCAACCGCGCCGGGAAGGTGCTCGCTTTCTCGGTGAGTGACACAGGCATCGGCATACCGACTGAGAAGCAGCGAATTATTTTCGAAGCTTTCCAACAGGCCGACGGAACCACTAGCCGGAAATACGGAGGCACAGGTCTCGGACTCTCCATCAGCCGCGAAATAGCAAGGTTGCTGGGCGGTGAAATCAGAGTCGTAAGCCATCCCGGCGAGGGAAGCACATTTACGTTTTACCTGCCCAGGGAATACGCACCGGTTTCTGCCTCTCAGGTACAAAGCACGATGAGACAATGGAAAGAGTTGAGTCCAGATTGGACGCCGCTGGACGCGGTGGATGCGGAAGGAATACTGGCCGGCGAATCCGTCGTCGTCCAGGACGATCGGCATGACATTCAGGAGGGCGATCGAGTGGTTCTGATCGTCGAAGACGATATTAATTTCGCTGGTATCCTGCTCGACCTCGCTCGTGAGAAGGGATTCAAAGGTCTCGTCGCGACCACCGGCGCGATGGCGCTCGCGCTGGCTCAGAAGTACAAACCCTCAGCGATAACTTTAGACATCCGCCTGCCCGATCGCGACGGCTGGACTGTGCTCGATCGTCTGAAACACGATGCGCAAACCAGCTACATTCCGGTTCACATCATTACTGTCGAAGAACAACGACAGCGAGCCTTACAGCAAGGCGCGTTTACACATCTACAAAAACCGGTCAGTCATGAAGACCTGACTTCCGCATTTGAAAACATCGCTCAATTCGCAGAGCGGCGGGTGCGGAAGTTGCTTATTGTCGAGGATGATGACGTACAGCGAATGAGTGTGGTCGAACTGATCGGCAATGGCGACGTTCACACCACTGCCGTCGCAACCGGCAGCGAAGCCCTGAACGCGTTGAAAGACGAGCGGTTTGATTGCATGGTGCTTGATCTACGACTGCCGGACATGACCGGTTTCGAGTTGATCGAAAAGCTGCAAACCGAACTTGGACGATATGACCTTCCCATCATTATTTACACCGGCAAGGAACTAACGCATAAGGAAGAAATGCACTTGAAACGCGTAGCTGATGCGATCATCGTCAAGGAAGCCAGCTCGCCGGAAAGACTGTTGGCAGAAACCGCGTTGTTCCTTCATCGCGTCGAAGCCAACCTGCCGGAGCCGAAGCGCCGGATGCTGGAAAAACTGCACCGAAACGACCCTGTGCTCGCGGGACGAAAGGTGCTGATCGTCGATGACGATGTAAGAAATATCTTTGCCTTAACCAGCGTGCTTGAAGCGCATAACATGGAGGTGCTGCACGCGGAGAACGGTTCTGAAGGCATCGAGCTGTTAAAAGCCACGCCGGGAATTGATGCTGTCCTCATGGACATCATGATGCCCGAGATGGACGGTTATGAAGCCATTGCGGCAATTAGGGAAATGGAAGAGTTCAAATCGCTTCCAATCATCGCCCTGACTGCAAAGGCGATGAAGGCCGACCGTGACAAGTGCCTGGAGGTCGGCGCTTCTGATTACATCTCAAAACCGCTCGATGTAGATCAGCTCCTTTCACTGTTGCGAGTTTGGCTCTATCACCAGGAGGAAAATGAGTAGGTTGCAACTGGAAAAAGCCGAGCTGGAGGATATCGAGGTTACTCTCTTGCTCGAGGGACTCTACCGGGTTTATGGGTTCGATTTCCGAGAGTATTCGCGAGCTTCGATAAAGCGCCGATTACTCGAGCTGATGCGCACGGAGAAGATCGAGAGTATCTCGGCCTATCAGGACATGCTGTTGCACGACCAGCCCAGCGTTCAACGCCTGCTACTGGGACTCTCGGTACACGCAACTTCGATGTTTCGTGATCCCAGCTTTTATCGAACGTTCCGAACGAAGGTTGTGCCCCTGCTCAAGACGTATCCCACTGTGCAGATCTGGGTTGCCGGTTGTTCTACGGGTGAGGAAGTTTACTCGCTGGCCATCCTGTTGAAAGAAGAGGGGGTTTACGAGCGATGTCGTATTTATGCAACTGACATCAGTAATGCAGTCCTGCGGAAAGCTAAGGACGGCATTTTCCCTCTCGCATCGATGCGCGAGTACACAAATAATTACCATCTCGCCGGCGGCGCCCAGGAATTCTCAGATTACTACACGGCTCGTTATGACCGTGTGATCTTTTCTTCAGGCTTGAGTAAGAACGTTGTCTTTTCCGAGCATAACCTGGCAACGGATAGCTCGTTCAACGAATTCCAGGTCATTCTGTGCCGGAACGTGATGATCTATTTCAACAAACACCTTCAGGAGCGGGTTCATAATCTGCTTTACAACAGCTTGACTATGTTTGGTGTTTTCGGCCTGGGTAACAAGGAGTCATTGAAATTCACACCCCGGGCCGCAGCTTACGAACATCTGAATAGTGACGATAAGCTTTATCGAAAGGTTAGATAGGTGGGGTTTGAAATCATAGTGGTGGGCGCATCTTCAGGCGGTCTGAAAGCGCTGCAACTTCTGCTGGCGGACTTGCCCGCGGAGTTTCGCCTGCCAATCATCATTGTGCAGCATCGCGGAAAGGACTCAGATCCTGGTTTGTGTGAATTCCTGGCCCACTCCAGCAAACTACCGCTCAGCGAACCTAACGATAAGGATTCGATTCTCGAGGGTCATGTTTACCTGGCGCCGCGCGACTATCATTTGCTGATCACCGACCGAAGCTTCGCTCTATCGACGGATGAACCAGTGGCTTTCGCTCGACCGTCAATCGATCTTCTGTTCGAGTCAACGGCCGATGAATTCGGCGAACGGGCGATCGGTGTGATATTAACTGGCGGCAATAGCGACGGAGCCCGCGGCCTGGCGAAAATCAAATCACGCGGTGGCTTGGCGATCGTCGAAGATCCCGAGGAAGCTGCGGTTCGTGAGATGCCACTGGCCGCGATCAAAACCAATAAAGTGGATTGGGTGGTACCAATAGAGAGAATAGCGCCGCTACTGAAACAGCTGGGTAGTTCAACGGTTGGACAATATGCGAGCTGAAGAACCGATCAACATTCTTATGGTCGACGACAGTCCGCCAAACCTGTTGGCACTTGAGTCGATTCTGCGCGCACCGGGTCGAAACTTGATCCGGGCGAGTTCGGGAGAAGAGGCGCTGCGCTATCTTCTGAATAACGATGTGGCAGTGATTCTGATGGACGTCTTCATGCCGGACATGGACGGACTCGAAACTGCCGAACTCGTGCGCGGACGTGACAAGTCTCGGGACATTCCAATCATCTTTCTCACCGCGGACAGCAGTGGGGGAAGTTTGCTTAGCAGAGGTTATTCACTTGGAGCGGTCGACTATATTGTCAAACCTGTCGAGCCGGATATCTTGCGGTCGAAGGTCAACGTCTTTGTTGAATTGTTCAAGAAGACTCAGGAGATCAAGCGTCAGGCAGAATTGCTGCGACAAAAGAATCTAGAGCTTGAAAATGCGAACCTCGCTCGTTTGAAAATGCTGCTGGATCTTGGCCAGGAACTGTCTGTGGAGCACGACCCCGCCCGCGTCTTGCAAAAGTTTTGCCAGTCAGGCAGGAGAATCGTCAATGCCCAAACGGCCGCGGCGGGATTGGTCGATAGCCATGGCGGGATCCGCGATTATTATTGCGTTTCGAGCGAGAACGGTAACGCCAACACAGGAATCCCGGCAGTCGCCCAACAGGCACTGAAAAGGTTAATCTCCGAACGGCGTCCTCTCCGCTTAACCGAATCTGATCCCCCGTTGCGAGATGAGCTAGCGAGTGCGGACGATGTGCGCTCGTTTCTGGGCGCGCCGATCTTGTCGCCGTCCGGAGTTTCAGGATGGTTCTGCCTCCTGAACAAAGAGAACGCAGATGATTTCAGTGAAGCAGACGAGCGTTTAGCGGCAACCCTCGCCAACCAGGTGGCAATCGCCTATGAGAACGCCCGCCTCTACACTGAGGCGCAGAATCATGCCTCTGAATTGCGCGCCGAAGTAGCTGAACGGAAGCAAGCCGAAGAAGAGCGTGCCCAGTTGCTCATTCGCGAGCAATCCGCACGCGAAGAAGCAGAACGCGCGAACCGGGCCAAGGACCAGTTCCTGGCGACTCTGTCCCACGAGTTGAGAACTCCCTTATCGGCGATTCTCGGCTGGAGTCAATTGGTACGAACCGGAAAGCTCGAGGAGAATCAACTGGCCCGCGCCTTCGAGACTATTGAGCGGAATGCTCGTTCGCAATCGCAATTGATCGATGACTTGCTCGATGTATCGCGGATCATTACCGGTAAATTACAGATCGAGTTCAGCCAGGTTGATCTCGGGAGAGTCATCGAGGTGGCGATGGATTCAGTTCGCCCGATCTTCGAAACCAAGGGGATTCAACTCAAAGTATTGGGAGAGATGGCTTCTTGTCCCGTGCGTGGTGATGCGAATCGCTTGCAACAGATCTTCTGGAATCTTTTCAACAACGCGATGAAGTTCACGCCCTCAAGCGGCAAGGTCAGCGTTAGGATGAAGCGACGAGGCTCGCACACCGCGATTTCAATTACCGATACCGGAATCGGCATCGATGCAAAGTTCCTGCCTTTTATCTTTGAACGCTTTCGCCAGGCAGACGGCTCCACTACGCGAGCGCATGGTGGACTCGGATTGGGTCTGGCGATCGTTCGCCATCTGGTCGAATTGCACAACGGCGAAGTCTCAGTAGATAGTGCCGGACAAGGACTTGGATCCACTTTTACCGTCACCTTTCCGCTGGCAATCTCGGCGTTGAAGACTGATGCGAAAAGTGCGGTGTCCGCTGCGGACGGAAAATATTTGGGGACCGACTACGCAAAGATGCTTGACGGGATTCGCATTCTAGTCGTCGACGATGAAGCGGACTCACGCGATTTGCTGACTGCGATTTTGACCCGCTGTGGAAGTCAGGTGAAGTGTAGCGAGTCGGCCGCCGAAGCGCTCGACACGTTCAAAACCTGGCACCCCGATGTAATCGTGACCGATATCGGTATGCCCGTCGAAGACGGATACAGTCTGCTAAAGAAATTAAGAAAGCTTAGATCAAAAAGAGCCAAACAGATTCCCGCTGTGGCACTCACCGCTTATGCAACCAGTGAAGATCGAGCACGCGCACTGGCTGCCGGGTTTCAGCTGCATCTTGCGAAGCCAATTGAGCCGAAAATGCTGGTCCGGTCGATCGCCAGTGCCGCCGGTCGCGTGACACCTGAAACGTCGAAATAATAATCCGTTTGCACCAGTTGCCGTTCATCATCCGTATAGGACTGCTTGCGGTTCTAGCTTTTTGCAAAACACACATGGAAAACTTTGAAAAACTCGGCGCTTTCTATCTGGGAAAGCCTTACGACCTCGACAAGCGCGCTGTGAAACCGGGCATTCTTCTTTACGACTCGGCCGACCTGGTGACGCATGCAGTTTGTGTCGGCATGACCGGCAGCAGCAAAACCGGACTGTGCATTGCCTTGCTGGAGGAAGCGGCAATCGATGGTATCCCAGCGATCGTCATAGACCCCAAAGGCGATCTGGCAAACCTGCTGCTGACCTTTCCGGACCTCGAGCCTGAAGATTTTGCTCCCTGGGTCAATGAAGAAGATGCGCGAAAGAAGGGACTTTCAACAGAGCAGTATGCGGCCGAGCAAGCTGAACTGTGGCGCAAAGGTCTTGCCGACTGGGGACAGGATGCGCAACGCATTGCCAAACTCAGGAGTGCTGCCGACTTTGCAATTTACACTCCGGGCAGCAACGCCGGGATTCCAGTCTCGATTCTAAAATCATTTGCCGCTCCGCCTTCCGCACTGCGTGAGGACGGTGAATTGATGAGCGAGCGGGTAAATACGACCGTGACCAGTCTTCTTGGTTTGCTCGGAATTGAGGCCGACCCAATCAGAAGCCGCGAGCACATTCTGATCTCGACGATACTCAATCGTGAGTGGACCGCAGGCAACGATTTGGACATTGCCGCACTGATCCAACAGATTCAGGATCCGGGGGTCAACCGGATTGGCGTTATGGACCTCGAGTCGTTCTTCCCGGCAAAAGATCGTTTCGAATTGGCGATGGGATTGAACAATCTGCTCGCGGCGCCGGCCTTCAGCAGTTGGATGGAAGGCGAACCGTTGGACATTCAGCATCTGCTGCACACTACCGAAGGCAAACCAAGAATCGCGATCTTCTCCATTGCGCACCTGAATGATAGTCAACGCATGTTCTTCGTCTCTCTGCTCCTGAACCAGACGCTGGCGTGGATGAGGACGCAGTCAGGCACTACCAGCCTCAGGGCTATTCTCTACATGGATGAGATCTTCGGCTACTTTCCGCCGGTTGCAAATCCGCCGTCGAAATTGCCGCTGCTCACTTTGCTGAAACAAGGACGCGCCTTCGGTTTAGGTGTGGTACTGGTTACGCAGAACCCGGTCGATCTTGATTACAAAGGGTTATCGAATGCCGGTACCTGGTTCATTGGCCGTCTCCAGACGGAGCGCGACAAAGCTCGCGTGATTGAAGGTCTCGAGGGAATTGCGGCCGGCAGCGGGCAGAAGTTTGATCGCCAGCAGATGGAAGAAGTGCTGGCCGGACTTACTAATCGAATTTTCCTCTTGAACAACGTGCACGAAGACGGCACCGAAGTCTTCCAAACTCGATGGGCCATGTCCTACCTGCGTGGGCCACTGACCCGCAGCCAGATCAAGACTTTGATGGACGAAAAGAAGAACAACGCTGGTGCCGCGGCGGTCCCCGCAAAGCCGGCCCGCGCCTCGTCAACTACAACCATTGCGGCCGCGGCCGGGGCGCCCTTCGCCGCTGCCACAGCGCCGGCCAAGATTCAACAACCTGTGTTGCCTCCGGAAATTCAGCAATACTTTATCGGCCTCAGGAGCAATCCAACTGAGCATTCGACACTGACGTACCAACCGGCGTTGCTGGGAGTGGCGGAAGTTCGCTACAGCGATAAGAAGGACATAGATATGAGCCAACATGTTGGGTACCTCACGCCCATCGGCGACGGACCAGTCGCGATCGATTGGAGTCAAAGCCAACCAACAGACCTCGCCGTGGCAGATCTCGAGCAGTCTCCTGAGGCAAGCGGGCAGTTTCTCGAACTCCCCGGGGTAGCAGCCAAGGCCAAGAGCTACGACACCTGGCGCAAGGACTTTGCGGCCTGGCTGTATCGCAACCAGCGGCTCGAATTAATGGAGAGTCCGAGTCTGGAGATCGCTTCGAATCCCGGTGAATCAGAACGAGACTTTCGAGTGCGTCTGCAACAGCTCGCGCGCGAGCAGCGCGATCAGGCAGTGGAGAAACTGCGCCAGCGCTACGCACCGAAAATAGCGGCGCTGGAAGAAAAGAGGCGGCGTGCCGAGCAAGCAGTCGCGCGTGAGGCCGAGCAGTCGAAAACGCAAAAGTTTCAGACTGCCATTTCCTTTGGCGCCACTCTGTTGTCTTCGTTCATGGGACGCAAAGCCGTGAGCTTGACTACGCTGGGCCGGGCCACAACCGCTGCTAGAGGCGTCAGTCGCTCGATGAAGGAGGCAAACGATGTCTCCCGGGCACAGGAGACCGTGGACGCCGTTTCACAACAGGTGGCAGACCTGGACACGCAATTCAAAGCTGAAGCCGAGGCGCTGGAAAAGTCGGTGGATCCACAAACCGAAGTGTTGGAAAAGGTGAGTTTGAAGCCGACGAAGACAAACATTGCAGTGACATTGGTTACGCTTGTTTGGACGCCGTATTGGCGTGACGCGCAGGGACAGTCAAGCGCGGCGTGGCAGTGAGTCCATCCGCCAGGAAAGTCTGTTGAGAAATCTGGGATCAGATTCAGAACGCGAGCAACTGCGACTCGTTGCCACCACTCAACCCATTACAGTACCGCGAGGCGATAGCGACCGCGACCGGATGCCGGCGCTCCATGAGCTATAGAGCCCGTGTGAAACTCTCAAATCCCCCCAACCGCAGTTGGGGGATGTTTCAGATCCAGCCTGCCTCCGAAGTGCTTTAACAATTCTCGCGTTTGACGCGTAATCCTCGCTGCCATTCATGTTCGCGCAAGCGCGCATAAATGTTTTTCCAGTTTTTGTAGGTTAGGTTTGAACAATCCCCCAACTGCGGTTGGGGGGATTTAAGACTTTTCATACAGCCTCGATAGGTGCGCGCCACCATGAATGCAATTAGAATGGCGAGCGTATCACTCGCGAGAGCTTGGTTGGTTTAGTTGGCAGGGGATTCCATGGCTATCACCCCGGGTACAACATTGGGGCGGTATGAAATCCGATCCCACATCAGCACCGGTGGGATGGGCGAGGTGTATCTCGCCCAGGATACACAGTTGCGCCGGGCCGTGGCCATCAAGTTGCTCCCCACAAGCTTTACTCAAGACGAAGACCGGGTCCGCAGGTTCGAGCAGGAAGCTTACGCCGCCTCGGCACTCAACCATCCGAACATTTTGACAATCTACGAAATCGGCCAGGTTGATTCGACGCGTTTCATCGCCATGGAGTACGTCGAAGGTGTCACCCTCCGCCAACACCTCTCGCGCTCGCACACTTCTGTGCCGGACGGCGGGCAAACTGCAGGCGCCGGCATCAAGCTTTCAGAAGCACTGGATATCGCCATCCAGATCGCGTCCGCGCTTTCAGCCTCGCAGTCCGCGGGCATTGCTCACCGGGATATCAAACCCGAAAACGTTATGGTGCGGCGCGACGGCTATGTGAAGGTTCTCGACTTTGGACTCGCGAAACTCAGCGAACGGCCCGAAACAGACACTGAAGCCGCCACCCGGGCTTTGGTGAATACCAGCCCGGGCGCGGTAATGGGCACCGCAAACTACATGTCACCGGAACAAGCGCGAGGACAAGCCGTCGACGCGCGGACCGACATCTGGAGCCTCGGCGTAGTTATCTACGAAATGATCGCCGGCCGTCTGCCGTTTGAAGGTCCCACACCAAGTCACGTCATTGTTTCGATTCTGGAAAAAGATCCACCGGCGCTGGCCCGTTTCATGACAGACGTGCCCGAAGCACTAGAGTGGATCGTCACCAAAGCTCTGAGCAAGGATTCGGAAGATCGCTATCAGACCGCTCGTGAAGTTCTAACGGATCTGCGCCGCCTGAAACAACGTCTCGATGTTGGCGCGGAAATGGAAAGATCCGTCGCGCCTCACATTACCGGGGCAGGAGCTTTACCGATGGGCACGAACACCCGAACAGACGCTCCTACTGTCAGCGCGTTTCCGGATCAAAGAACAGTTTCGGTTGATGCCACACACACGGTGTCCAGTGCAGAGTACATTGCTCGCGGTATTAGTGGACACAAGCTTGGTTTCGGCATTGCCGCTATCGTTTTGCTCGCCCTGGCAGGTGGGGGTATTTTCCTGGCCTCCAGAATGAAGTCTACTAACTCAGGCCGAAGGCCATTTCAACAGATGCGTCTTAGCCGCCTGACGAACACAGGCAAAGCCGGCGTAGCAACGATTTCACCTGATGGAAAGTATGTGGTCCACGTCAACAGCGATGGGGCACAATCAAGTCTCTGGGTCAGACAGGTTGCAGCCGCCAGCAACGTCCAGATCGTACCCCCCGCCGAGAGCCGGTTCGTGGGACAAACCTTTTCCCGGGATGGCGCTTTTGTCTACTACGTCGTCTATGAAAAGAACAGCCCACTGGGAACCGTTTACCAGATACCCGTACTGGGAGGGCAGCAAAAAAAGATTATTGAGGATGTCGATTCAGCAATCACGTTCTCGCCGGACAGCCAGCACTTCGCGTTCGTTCGAAACTATCCGCAATCCGGTGAAACCGCACTCTTTGTCGCCAACGCAAATGGAACAGGCGAACAGAAGATCGCCAGCCGCCAGCGGCCTAATCGCTTCGACGCGGGTCCGCCGGGTCCAAGCTGGTCACCTGATGGGCGTTTGATCGCCTGCTCGGTTGGTGGTCCTTTAAACGGTATTGACCGCCATACAATCGTCGGGATAGACCCCAACGCAAAAAACGAGAAGCCGCTAACTTCGCGCAGTTGGTCTAATCTCAGCCAGCTAAACTGGACGCCATCCGGCGACGGAATAGTGTTTGGGGCACAGGAGCAACAAAATGGGCCTGTACAAATTTTCTATGCAAGCTATCCGAACGATCAGATCTACAAAATCACTAACGATCTGAATAACTATAACGGGGCGAGTCTCAGCGCCGACGGATCGATCCTGGCAACAGTAGAAGGTCAAACAACGGCTAATGTGTGGGTGGCCCCGAACGGAGATGCTAATAGAACCGTTCGGATCACTTCGGGCAACAATGATGGCGCCGGCCGCGTGGCCTGGACGCCAGACGGCAAAATAGTTTATTCGGTATTTACCGGCGTAGTCGGCGATCTTTGGCTCGCAAACGCCGACGGATCAAATCCAAAGCAGTTGACGTTTGATGCAGCGTTGAACGGCTTTCCTGTGGTAACGAGCGACAACCGCTACATCGTTTTTCTTTCTACGCGCGCCGGCGGGCCACACATCTATCGCATGGATTTGGACGGCAGTAACGTCAAACAGATCACGAACGGTATCGCGGAAGTTAATCCGACCGTTACACCTGATAACAAATGGATCGTCTACCAAAACATCGACGGTCTGGGACTCTGGAAGGTCTCGCTGGATGGCGGTAAGCCCGAGAGATTAAGCGATAAACTCGTCTCCCAGCCGGCTCTTTCGCCGGATGGAAAATTGATCGCCTGTCGTTATAGGGAACAGGACCTCAGTCCGTTTCAACTGGGCATTTTATCGTTTGAAACCGGTCAGAAAGTTAAGGCCATTGATTTGCCACCCACGGCAAATACATTCGCTACTCTACAGTGGGCTGCAGATGGACGCTCGGTGCTTTACATCGACACTCGCGGCGGCGTTTCCAATATCTGGAGCCAACCGCTGGACGGTCCCGCCAAACAACTAACGAATTTCCGCGTGGATCAGATTTTCACGTTTGATTGGTCCCGCGATGGAAAACAAGTACTAATGGCGCGCGGGAATATAACCAATGATGTGGTCCTAATTGTAGAAACGAGGTAGCAGCTAATGAGGATAATCCTGAAGTATGGATTGCTGATTGCCCTGGGCGCAATAGCCTGGGTAGTCGTAACTCACTTTCTCGTTCGGGACCCTCGTTCCATACTTCACACGCTGGGCGCCGTCGTGGTCTTCAACGTGTTGCAGTTTGCCGGTATCTATTTGGGAATGAGTGCCAGGAAAAGAGAGGCAGGAAAGAAACTGCTCTTCAAAGAAGTCTTGAAAACAGGTGTCTTAATCTCTCTCGTATATGCCTTTCTTACTTCTTTGTTTTTCGCCGCAGCACTTTTGATTGTAGGTTCAAAAATGATGGCAGCAGAAGGCGCGCCGAACGAACCGATCGCCCAAGTTGCGGCAAAGGCATTTGCAGGGATGTTTTTTCTTCCACTAATTTTCGGTCTGGTCTATTCAACGATTATTTCATTCGCGGTCGCTAAACGCTTCTCCGAAAACGCTCAATCATCGCAGGCCTGATGTTTTGGAGCTCATGGCACGAGTACTATCTTGCCGATATTTCTGCGAGCTTCGATGTAGGAATGAGCATCAGCCGCTTCTGTGAACTTGAAACTGCGATCGACATATGGACTGATCCAACCTTCTTTGACGCCACGCAGAATATCCCTCATCCACAGGGCCACCTTCTCCGGCTCGTGCCACAAGTGGCCCAGGTTCAACCCGAACACACTACGATTTTTGCTTAGCAACCCCAGTGGATGAAAGAGAGGCATCTGAGCCGCAGCTTTGAGCAGTTTAAATTTGCCCTTTAAACCATTTGCCGATGCCGTAGATACACCGAACATTCCCAACCGGCCGGTATGCCTCAGTGCTGCGTAGCTCTTCCTCCAGTGGGCGCCGCCAATTGGATCGATCACCAACTCGACACCTCGGCCACCCGTCAATTGCTTCAAAACCGGCAGCCAGTCCTGATTGCGATAGTCGATTGGATAGTCCAGCCCGCGCTGCTTTAAGAACTCATGCTTCGACGGGCTGGCGGTACCGTAGGTTAAGGCGCCGATCTTTTTTGCGATGTCGAGCGCGGCAAGACCGACACCACCCCCGGCGTTATGGATCAGAATCGCTTCACCTTCATGAAGCGAGCCCATCACCACCAGCAACGCATAAGCGGTGAGATAGTTGACTGGGATCGCCGCAGCCTGTTCAAAGGTCAACGATTCAGGCTTCTCAAACATCTGGGTTGCTTTCACCGCTACCAGCTCTGATTGACCACTAAAACGCGTCAGCGCGACCACGGCTTTGCCGGCCAGATCCGGATTCACATTTTCGCCGAGCGAGTCGACTACGCCTGCAACTTCGTACCCCATTACACAAGGCTTGGGCGGTCCATCAGGATACAACCCCTGCCTGGCGAGAATATCGGCGAAATTGAGCCCGGCAGCGCGTACTCGAATTACAACCTCACCTTCCCCTGGCGCAGGGTCAGCCTTTTCCAACACTTTCAAGACATCCACGTCGCCATTCTTTGTGGTGACAACCTGTCTCATGCTTGTCCGTGAATTCTCCCTAATCCCAGCGGTCGTCCTTCAAATCATTGGGCAACGATTCCACCAGGTGATCAAACCCCAGCCAGAAACTCCAACTATGATGGTAGAACGCTACCGGGAAAACGAGCGCGACCACAAAAAGAACCGCCAGGATAAGCTGATCGTAATTGCTGAAAAACGGCAGGCTGAGTAGATAGACGGCCAGAATCACCAGCTCTGTAGTAATAACATTGGCGAGAATCGCGCCGACAAAGAAGCCCTCCTCCCGCTTGAACACTGCACGACAGACGCTACAGCGTTTTTTGATCCGGAAGGGCCGTTCAACGATGGACGCCTCGCCACAGACTGGGCAGAGTAGTTTCAGACTTCGCAGCAGAATGGAGCCGATTGCTCGCTTTTCCTTCATTGACCCTTAGTCCTGAGATGATAAGACCCCCAACTTGGTCGGGGGATCTTAGGTTCAATTAGGATACGAACGACTAACCAATCCGATACTGATAGCTCGTCAAAAAAGGCGCAGAGTATTAACGCTGCGCCTCGGAAAATTGTTTAGACTTCCGTTCGGGCTAGGGTGCGGTTTTCGCAGCGCTGTCGGAAGCGATCTTGTTTGGTTGTGGCGTAATCCGCAAATAAGGCTTCGGTGCTCGCCAGCCTGCGGGGAACTTGGCTTTGGCATCTTCATCCGACAGTGATGGCACTATGATGCAGTCGTCACCGTCTTTCCAGTTAACGGGTGTGGCCACACTGTATTTGGCCGTCAGTTGCAATGAATCGATCACCCGCAGGATTTCGTCGAAGTTGCGGCCAGTGCTGGCGGGATAGGTGATCATCAGCTTGACCTTCTTGTCCGGGCCGATGACAAAGACCGAGCGAACCGTAAAGACGTCACTTATTTCCGGGTGAATCATATCGTACAGTTCCGCAACTTTGTGATCCGGATCGGCAATCACAGGGAAATTCAGCGCTGAGCCTTGTGTTTCCTTAATATCCTCAGCCCAGCGTTTGTGCGAATCCGTCTGGTCAACACTCAAGCCGACGACTTTGACGCCTCGTTTGTCAAACTCAGGTTTGATACGGGCCATGTAACCAAGCTCAGTGGTGCAGACAGGAGTGAAATCTTTCGGGTGTGAAAACAGAACGGCCCACTTATCGCCGATCCAATCGTGCAAGCGAATCGGACCCTCTGTGGTTTCGGCGGTGAAATCGGGAGCAATGTCTCCTAAACGTAAAGCCATTTTAGATCTCCTTTCATTCGGCAAAAGCAATAGCCGTGACTTTCCAGGACACGGTAAGAGGGATATGTAACGTTATTTAGGAAGCTACACGCTTTTACAACTAATGCCCAAGACAAGTCAAATGCCGTAGTGTCATATTTTCGGTTGTCGCTGCCATCTCTGTGTTCTCCGTGTCTCGGTGGTGAGCGGTTTCCTTGTCATATTTCACCACGGAGACACCCAGGACACGGAGTATCAAGAAATTCCTGGATCCTGTGCCCGGCAACTCAGAGGGCGACTGAACACTCTAAAAGGTGAAACTGTAACCTGCCCCGCTTGCCCCCTTACCCAGCGGTCGCCTTTTGAGGTATTATCGAACCCTACCCCTGTAACCCCCTGAATATTTGGATCCCCTCGCTCGGCAACCAGAATGTCCCGAAGTGTGGAACAGCGAAAGCAGTTCGTCAGTCCGGTATTAGCGAAATTGCCGCTAATTACCCCCGAACTGTATCGGGAGATTTTTGTTCATTCGAAGGAAGCCATTGCCATTATCAGCCCGCAAGGTCATTACCTCGAACAAAACGGCGCGCATTATAAACTTTTGGGCTACTCCGACGACGAGCTGCAAAACGAGACCCCAGCCCTGCATCTGGGCGAAGCGGTGTTCGCCAAAATTGCGAGCGAACTGGCTTGCACCGGAACCTATTACGGTGAGGTGACCAGCCGCACCAAGGACGGACGGGAACGCCATCTGGAACTGTCAGCGTTCGCAGTGCGCAATAGTATGGGCGAACCATTCTGCTACGTTGGGATTAAACGAGACGTTACTGCTCGCAAACACTCAGAGGAATCGCTGCGGCGCAGCGAAACTGAACTTGCCGACTTTTTCGAAACTGCTTCAGTTGGCATGCATTGGGTCGGCGCGAATGGACGTGTGCTGAGGGTGAACCAGGCTGAGTTGGATCTGCTTGGGTACACCCGAGAAGAGTACGTGGGTCGAGCCGTTCGCGATTTTTACGTCGAGAAAGAATTCATCGATGATTTGCTCGCCCGGCTGCAAACAGGAGAGAACCTTCAGGATTGCGAAGCTCGCATGCGCGCCAAGGATGGCTCCATCAAGAATGTCCAAATCAGCTCAAGCGTACTCTGGGAGAACGGAAAGTTTGTGCACACGCGCAGCTTTACACGCGACATCACCGAACGTCGCCGTGCCCAACAACGGTTGGCTTTGCAGTATGCGGTAACCAGGGTGCTTTCCGAGTCGCTTGATTTCTCGAGTTGCGCCAGTGAGCTGTTGCGGACCATCGGCGAGTGTTTGGGTTGGGAAGTCGGTGCCTTATGGCAAGTCGATCCGCAGGCAAACGTTTTGTATCTCGTCGATATGTGGCATTCGCCTGAGGCTCAGATAAAAGCTTTTGAGGCCCTTTGTCGCAAGGTGACCTTTGCCAGAGGGATTGGCTTACCCGGGCGCATTTGGGGCTGGGGTGCACCGGTTTGGCTTCCAAATGTTCTTGAGGATTCCAACTTTCCCCGAGGAGATGCTGCAAAAAGCGCCGGCTTGCGGGGAGCCTTCGGTTTTCCCATCCGGATTGGAAACGAGGTGCTTGGCGTTATCGAATTCTTCAGCCAGGAAATCCGCCAGCCAGACGAAGAACTACTACAGGTGATGACCGGGCTGGGAGGACAAATCGGCCAGTTTAAGGAAAGAGCGCGTGCTGAAAGAGAACTCGGCCTACTATTGGGCAGAGAAAAGCTGGCGCGCGCCGAGGCGGAACAGGCGAATCGTCTCAAGGATGAGTTTCTTGCCACGCTCTCACACGAATTGAGAACGCCGCTTAATGCCGTCATCGGCTGGTCGCGCATGTTGCGATCGGGCCGCCTGGATAAGGACAGCGCCCTCCACGCCCTGGAAGTGATTGAAAGAAATGCCTGGGCGCAACAACAGATCATCGAAGACATTCTTGATGTCTCTCGAGTAATTACAGGAAAACTTCAGCTAAATTTGGGCCCGGTACGCATCGGCTCGGTAGTCGAGGCTGCGCTTGATGCGGTACGTCCGGCGATACAAGCGAAAGAGATCACGATAACTACTTCGATCGAGCCGAATCTGAGACCCATCTCGGGAGATGCAGATCGATTGCAGCAGGTAGTTTGGAATCTATTATCGAATGCGGTGAAGTTCACACCTGCGAATGGCGAGGTCGCAGTAAGGGTAAGCCAGCACAAGTCCCAACTACAGATCACTGTTACCGATTCAGGGCCGGGGATCGCTCCCGAGTTCCTGCCACACGTTTTTGAGCGCTTTCGCCAGGCCGATGGCTCAACAACCCGAATTCATGGCGGGCTGGGACTGGGGCTTGCAATAGTTCGCCACTTAGTCGAATTGCATGGCGGAACGATTTCCGCTGAGAACCGTAACAAAGGTTCCCAGGGAGCCGTTTTCATAGTGAGGTTGCCTTTACCGAGCGGCGAGCTTTCAACCGGAAGTTTGCGGGAAAGCCTGACAACGTCACAAGTGGACCCAAGTGCGATCAATCTCGAGGGCGTACATGTCCTTGTCGTCGACGATGACGTAGATGCGCTGGAATTGATCAATATTGAGCTGACAGGACATGGCGCTATCGTCAAAGTGGCGACTACGGGTGAGGAAGCACTCGCGGCCATGAATGAAGCGAAATTCGATGTACTGGTTGCGGATATTGGAATGCCTGGAATGGATGGCTACGAGCTTATAAGACAAGTGCGACGGAACGAAGGCAAAGGGCAGCGCACTCCTGCGGTTGCCTTAACAGCTTATGCTCGGGTGCAGGACCGAATGCGCGCAATGGTTGCTGGATATAACACGCACGCCGTTAAACCAATCGAGAGTTATGAACTCCTCACTGTTGTTGCCAGCCTGTCCGGGCGGCTTGATCGAAGCTAACGCTCGCTTTCTGCCTTCTGCTTTCTGCTTTCTGCTTTCCGCCTTCTGCTTTCCGCCTTCCGGCCGCTGCCGCTCGTCTTGCCCGGTTGCGCCGCTCGCTCAACTATGAATTAATTGCCACGCATGAAGAAACGTTGTGACTGGGCCAGGACTGAGCTATCGATCGCTTATCATGATCGCGAATGGGGAGTGCCTCAACACGATGATCGGGTGCTGTTTGAATTCCTGGTTCTGGAGGGGGCCCAGGCTGGCTTGAGCTGGGAAACGATTCTAAACAAGCGCGAAAATTATCGCGCCGCCTTCGATCGCTTTGAGGTAGCAAAAGTCGCGCGTTATAGCCCGCGCAAAGTCGAGCAACTGTTGGGTAACGCCGGCATTATCCGGAATCGATTAAAAATAGAGTCAGCGATCACCAATGCAAAGTCGTTTCTGATTGTGCAGAAAGAATTTGGTACTTTCGATTCGTACCTGTGGCAATTTGTCAACGGTCGTCAGCTGAAACGTAAACGCAATGCTCCTCTTCCTGCCACGACTGAGACCTCCGATGCGCTCAGCAAAGACCTTTTGCGGCGAGGGTTCAAATTTGTCGGTTCAACAATCTGTTACGCGTTCATGCAGGCCATTGGAATGGTGAATGATCACGAGCCGTGGTGTTTTCGGTACAACGAAATTGACCCATAGTTGACCGGCGTCGGCCTTCGGAATAGGTCCGCAGGTTGTCACTTCAAAAGGAGTTCCGGCTATGCTTCGATGTCTCGCGTTGATCGCCGCAGTGATTGTCATTGCCGGTTGTCAGAACTATACGACCGGACTGCAACAAACTGTCGACCGGGCAGATGAAACGGTTGCCATCGCGGCTTTGCATTCCATTGTTCAGGCGCAGAGAAGTTACAGCCTCAGCCACGAAGGCGGATACGCTACCCTGGCGCAGTTATCTGAGGCTGGTTACCTGGATTCTCGCTTTGGATCCGATAAGCCGTTGAAGGATTATGTGCTGACGCTGACTGTCAATTCCGGATCAGACGCCGGTTTTAGTTGTCTGGCTGATCCCGTGGCAGGAAGACAGGGCAGGCATTTCTATATCGACTCGATGTCTGGCGAGATTCATGCCAATGCCGTGCAACCAGCCAGCGCCGCAGATCCGGCAATCAATTGAAGAGAATCTGTAATCAATTTCTGAGATGCGTATTTCTGTTTCCCGACCAGATATTGTGGAGTAGACAAATCCATCCACGAAAATACACAAACCAAATTCACGAACTCACACGAAATCTCTTTGCGTTATTGTGTGTCATTTCGTGGATCATGTATTAGTTGCGGCAAGACCTTCCTAAAGTCTTTGTAATTATGCGCACTTTTCTTACAGTTTTCTTGTTGGCGTTGCTCAATGCCGGCTTGTTCATCAACACCGACGAGGGTCAAGTCCGAGCCTTCCGGCGAATGAATGAACATCGCATTCTCGATGAGTACGTCAAGCTCCTGGCCATTCCAAACGTGGCCTCTGACACGCAGAACATTCGCCGGAACGCCGCCTTCATAGTTGAGATGATGAAGCGACGCGGTCTCGAGCCGAAACTGCTGGAAACCAGTGATCCGAATGTGCCGCCCGCCGTTTTCGCAGAATGGAATGTCCGCGGGGCGAAACGGACGGTCCTCTTCTATGCGCACTATGACGGCCAACCGACAGATCCCAAACAATGGACCGGAAGCTTGCCCTGGCAGCCTGTACTTCGATCAGCGTCGCTCGAGGCCGGTGGCACTATCCGGCCGTCTCCGCCGCCAGGCGAGCCAATCAATCCGGAGTGGCGACTATATGCTCGTTCCGCCTCGGACGATAAGGCTTGTGTGATGGCGATCCTGACTGCCGTTGAGGCGCTGAAAGCAAACCAGATCGTTCCCACATCGAATATCAAGTTTCTCTTCGAAGGCGAAGAAGAAGCAGGTTCACCGCATCTTGGGCAAATCATCGATCGCTACCACGACTTGCTCGCAGCCGATCTTTGGCTCATGTGTGATGGTCCTGTGCATCAGTCAGGTCGTAAGCAAGTAGTTTTCGGAGCACGGGGCGACGTTAATGTAGATTTGACGGTTTATGGCGCGCTTCGCCCCCTGCACAGCGGGCACTACGGCAACTGGGCGCCTAATCCGGCAATGACGTTGGCCAGCTTGCTCGCTTCGATGAAAGATTCGTCTGGTCATGTGACGATCGCCGGGTGGTACGACGATGTGGAACCCCTCGGAGCGGCGGAGCGTAAGGCCATCGCCGACGCTCCGCAAAACGACGAAGAACTGCGAGGCCAGTTGGGACTCCGGCAGACGGAGGGTGCAGGAAAAACTCTACTGGAACTCATAAATGAGCCATCGTTGAATATCAATGGCCTGAGTAGCGGTGACGTTGGAACCCTTGCGCGTAACGTGATCCCCACCACCGCCACCGCGGTTCTGGATCTGCGGTTGGTGAAAGGTAACGATCACACCCGTCAAGTCGCGCGACTGCTGGATCACCTTCGAAAACAAGGCTTTTACGTAGTGGATCATGATCCCACCATCGCCGAGCGCGGGAAATTCCCAATGATCGCGAAAGTGCTCACGCGACCAGGCGGATACAACGCCGAGCGGACGAGCATGGATCTCCCCGTCTCGCTGAGTGTTATCGATGCCGTCGCCTCCAGCACCGATCGTCAAATTGCCGACTTCGGGCGGAAGTCTGCCGCTTTCGATAATCACGGATCGAATCCGCACGGTTACAATCTCAGTTCCGATAGTTAATTACGACAACAACCAGCACGCTGAGAACGAGAACCTGCGGCTGCAAAATCTTTGGGACGGGATCGAGACGATGGCGGCGCTGATGAGAATGAAGAGGGATTAGAATTTTAGAACATATGAAAAAGATAAACTTGAATGAGAAGCTCTCCCTATTCGACGATTATTGGAATCCACGAATTATTGGCGAGCTAAACGGCCAGCTAATCAAGCTGGTGAAATTCAAAGGACCCTTCACCTGGCACCATCACGAAAACGAAGACGAGTTGTTCATGACCATGAAAGGCAGGTTTCGCATGGAATTTCGTGAAGGGGCTGAAGAAAGATCTGTTTGGATTGAGGAAGGTGAACTGATCATCGTTCCTCGCGGCATTGAACATCGTCCCGTTGCCGATGCCGAGGCGGAGGTAATGCTCTTTGAACCAGCATCAACTTTGAACACCGGGAACGTCAGCAATGAGCTAACCCGAAAAACGCTCGAACAGATCTGAATTCTGTTGTTTCGTAGCTGCAAGCGTGATGCTCGCTCGGGCAAGCCGCGGGCATCCTAAAATAGTGTTACTATCCTGAGACGTTTTACAGCATTAACCTGACCTACTTGAACATTTCAAACGGAGACACCTATGCTGAAAATTCCTATCCGGCGGTCAGCAGTCCTGGCGACCACACTGCTGCTCTTGAGCGTAGTTGCGCGAGCGCAGGACCAGCCGGCCCCCGTAAACTCACAACCGGTCAGTGCAACAGTGCCTCAGGCAGTAACCGCTGTGCTTGCCGGTTTGCCGGAAGCAGACACTCTTATCTATATCAATCCCCAGCGGATCCTTAACGAAGCGGCGCCAAAAGTGATGTCTGAGGCCGATGTGGCGAAGATGCGTCAGCAGTTTAGTGACTTGAAGCGAACAGCCGGAGTTGATCCCTCTCGGATCGACCTTGTGGTGCTGGCAATACGATTTCGCAAACCCGCTGTGGACCTCAATTTTCAGGGACCGGAATTCCTCATTGTCAGTAGCGGTGATTTCAGCGCCGAATCGCTGCTAACGCTGGCACGCCTGGCGTTGCAGGAAAAGCTTCGCGAAGAGAAATACGGATCGAAAACGCTGACGTTGTCTACCATTGACGATATTGCTAAACAAGCTGAGACAAACCCGTTTCTTAAGTCATTTAGTGAAATTGCCCTGGTGGCGCTCAACAGCTACACAATCGCCGCCGGCAGTGTTTCTTACATCAAGGCCGCAGTTGATGCCGGCGAAGGCCGGGAGCGGATTAGCCAGGACACACTGAATTCTCTAATGCGTGATCCAAATGCCCTTATCAGCATGGCCGGATCGCCCTGGACAGCGTTTGCCAAAAGCTTTGGATTGATGGGTACCGATGCTGCTCCGCGGGCGGCTAAATGCGACTCACGCCTGGGCGATTATTACGCCGCTGTCACTCTGGAAGGGCCCAACTTCAAGTTGCAGGGAGCAATGAATGCCGATAATTCCGATACCGCCAAGATCATTAGCAACCTGCTGGGTGGTCTAATGAAAACCGTGCCCGGCGAGAATACGGATGCCAAATCATTTCCCTCAATGCTGCGGAGGATAAATCTGGCGGCAAAGGAAAACGAAGTGGTCTTGCAGGCAGAGTTTCCGCAACAGATGGTTTTGGATTTCATACGCGAACAGATGAAGCCGAAAGCGTCCGTGACCGTGAGTAAGCCGCCCGAAAGTACAACCCCGGCCAGAAAGGCACGCAGGGTAGTCAGGAAGCGGCGAAGTGGAACATAGCGGTTTGAAAAATCTGGTTGGGCCAGCGAAAGAGTAACGCGAAACGATGTGAACAAAATCAGGAGAAAAATTCAAAATGATCCGAACGAACAGGTTTGCGCTAGTAGTAATGCTACTGTTGCTAAGTTCACTGGCCATCTCACTGGAATCCTGGGGCTACGGAAGAACACAAAATCCGATACCTCCCCCGGCGCCTAAATCGATGCCCCCGGCTTCGCAACAACCGCCACCCGGCCCGCCGCAGCCCGTGTCGCTCACACAACCACCCGAATCACCGTCGCAAAAGCAGCAGCAGGATTTCTCTAAGAACACCTGGGAACTTCCCGAGGATGCCGACAAAACGCCGAATCCCGTTCCAGCAACCCCCGAGTCCATTGCGAAAGGCAAGGAACTCTACTTTGGCAAGGCGGGTAACTGCGTTTTTTGCCATGGTGACACTGGGTCAGGAAACGAAGCCAACCTGCCGAAGTTGCGGAGAAAGCCAGCCGACATTTCAAACAAAGAACGCATGGCAGCGATGACTGATGGCGAGATCTTCTGGAAGGTCTCTAAAGGCATCAACGGGATCATGCCGGCAGGGGAAAAGCGGATGAGCGAAGAAGAGCGCTGGCACGTGGTGAATTATGTGCGGACCCTGGCAAAAGACAAACCAAAGTCTTAAGGTCATGCCTCAAATTCCTAACTGCTGTGCATAACGAACCAACTCCTCGCGAGATGTATCTGAGAGGATCTGAAATATCCGGCGATTACATCCGGCCGGTAACTCCCTTGCCGTTACCGAGTCGGTAATCACCAAAGCCGTCGAAGCCAGTCCCCTCTTCCAACCAGCTTCTCGCGCATCGGCAAAGCTGAGCGCATCTGCGTCCAGTCCGGCTGCAACCAGCATCGCACGCGACCAGCGCAGGAACTCGGGCCAACGCGATACCACCCGCACCAGAGCGTCACGGGGAGGAGGCTTCTCACCGCGCATCGCTTCGGCAACCGAACGAGAACGAAGCACAATCAGCTCAGTACCCGCCCCTAGCGTCGCCCGCACTTTCTCTACTTGTCCGTAGAGCGCCAACGGCAAGGCGCCACTTAAGACACGCGGGTCCTTACAACCGTCCAAGCCTACGTTAACGACTCGCGCCCCTGTCGCTCCTTCAATTTCGGAGGCGACAATAGCTCGCAAATCGTCATCGGGCTCGATCAGCAGAAAATGATCCGGAGGCTGGACAGCGAACCAGCGTTCTAATCCGACTTGCAGCTCAGCCGGCGAATAACCTTTGTCTCGCGCTGTGCGAAAGAATTTTGAAATCAACTGATCGAGCTCCACGACGCCGTCCTCGTTCTCAACATTACGCGATCTAACGTAGATGCCACTTCCCTTGCGAAATTCCACCCAATCACGCCGCGCCAATTCCCTGTAAGCAGCGCTCACCGTGTTGGCATGAATTTGATAGCGGCGCGCCAACTCGCGCGTACTGGGCAGGCGCTGACCAGCCTTCAGATCGTCGCTGACGATACCCAGGACGATCTGCGCCACTAACTGCTCTCGCAGAGGGACTTCACTATTCTTTTTCAGCCAAAGACGCATGGCTAAGTCGGTGACGGGATGAGTGATTTGAGCCGGCCCCTGCTCGCTGCGGCGAGGATAGCACAGAGCTTCAATTTGCTCTCTGCGGAACCTTACATATAAATTAGGGTCGGACCCGTAGCTCAGAAACGTGACCGTTCGCAACTAATGGATTCATCTTCAGCCATTGCCGTCCTGACCGCGATGATTACGCCCGCAGTATTAATCTCTGCTTGCGGCAGCATGATTCTGTCTACATCGGTTCGGCTCGGTCGAGTGGTGGATCGGGTGAGAACGCTATCCGATCGCTGGGCCGGGATCGCAGAAAAAGGCGGCTCTCCTGATGAGACGCGCGATCGGCAGGAAGTTATTTTTGACCAACTGGACAAGCTGACAAGTCGGGCCCGTATCCTGCAACGATCGATGGTAACCTTCTACCTCGCCCTCGCTGCGTTTGTGGCTACCAGCGTGGCAATCGGAGTCGTGGCCATTACCGGAAACCCGCGCCATAACCTGATTCCAATCATCCTGGGACTGGCCGGGGCGTGTTTCCTTTTTTACGGCAGCATACTTTTGATCTTCGAGGCACGACTGGCGCTGAGCACAATTCACATCGAGATGGATTTTATCTGGCGTCAATCCAAACGCGTGGCGCCCAGTGAAATCGTGCAACAGCACAAGCCGCATTTCGTTCATTTTCGAAGACACGTATGAGAGTCGCGAGTTTGGAGTCTGGAGTCAGGAGTCAGGAAAGGCCGGACATTGCCGCGGGTCCGTCGTATCTGCGTCTTTTGCAGAGTGGCGAGCTGTTGCGACGGGTCGACTCTTTGGAGGCCCTGCTTGAACAGTGCACCGTGTGTCCACGGGACTGCCTGAACAATCGACTGCAAAACGAACTGGCGGCATGCTATTCGGGGCGTTTGCCGATCGTCTCTTCTTATACCGCGCATTTCGGTGAAGAACCCCCTCTGGTCGGTACCAGCGGCGCAGGCAATATTTTTTTCGGCAACTGCAACTTGCGTTGTGTGTACTGTCAGAACTACCAGATCTCACAGACGCACAAAGAGCAGTTGAAAAATGAGGTTACTCATGAACGTCTCGCAGGCATGATGCTCGAGCTCCAGGAGCGTGGCTGTCACAACATTAATTTCGTCTCGCCGACACATTTTGCGCCGCAGATGGCTCGCGCTGTTCTGCTGGCTGCCGAGCACGGATTGCGACTTCCTATCGTCTACAACACAAACGCGTACGATTCGGTTGAAGTGCTCCGCCTGCTGGAAGGCGTAGTGGACATTTATTTGCCCGATCTGAAGTATGCTGAGGACGAGGCCGGATATCTTTATTCCAAAGTCCGGAGTTACAGGGAAGTTTCGCGAGCGGCCATCGCGGAAATGCATCGCCAGACCGGTGATGAACTCGTCTTCGACGAAAATGGATTGCTGAAGCGCGGTTTGGTTATTCGGCTACTGGTTTTGCCTAATGACATTGGTGGCGTTCAGGAATCCCTCCGCTGGATCAGGGATGAATTGGGCCCGAAGGTCGCTGTTTCGCTGATGGCCCAGTACTACCCCACCAACCAGGCTGAAAAGAATCAACGTTATGTGCTTCTTTCCCGGCGCATCAGGGAGTCTGAATGGCTCTCAACGGTTGCCGCACTCGACGAGCTGGGAATGGAAGAAGGATGGATGCAGGAGTTTGACGGCGCTGCCTATTACTACCGCCCAGATTTCAATGATAAGGACACTCCCTTTAAAGATATCCGCGATTTTGCTGCCAAGTAAAAGAAGTATTAATTCTACTTCTGCTTCACTGTAAAGCTTTTCCCGGCGATGGTAATCGTGGTCTTGCGCGCGGCGCCGGTTGCGTTGGCACTGACCGAGAAAGAAATCGATCCATTGCCGACGCCGCCGTTGTCGGTCGAGATTGTTATCCAATTCGCGTTCGGGGAAGCGTCCCAAACACAGTCTTCGCCGGTAATCACGTTGATGCTTCCGTTCCCACCAGAACGCGAAATGGCTTGAAAAGCCGGACTAATCAGGTTGGGGCAGGTTCCCATTGCGCTTCCGGCCTGGCGCACAGTGAAGTTGCGTCTGGCAATTGTGATCGAGCCGGTACGGAACCTCTCATTGAGATTCTCTGTAACGGTGTACATTACAGCGCCATTACCCGTGCCGCTGCCCGAGACAATGATGATCCAGGAGTCATTGCTGACGGCGGTCCAGTTCGCGCCCGCGGGCGCCGATATGTTAAGCACGCCGTTGTTACCCGTGCTGCCAAATGCCGCGCTTTGCAGCGCAAACGTGGTCAGCCCCATATCGGCCGCGCCTTTAACGTCCAATCGCCCATACCCAAAGAGATTATTGGGCACGCCGTTGCTGCTGCACAGTATTGATGACAGTGGGAAGGCTGCATCTCTCATCAAGTTTTCAATAGTCGAGACTTGTCCGCGCAAGCTCGGTTGGGCGGATAGCAGCAAAGCAATTCCGCCCGCAACATGCGGCGTCGCCATAGACGTGCCACTAAGACTTGCATACGTGCTGACGGTAGTTCGGTAACTTGATCTGGTGCTTGTCCCCGGCGCGGTGATATCTGGTTTTTGACGATTGCTGCCGTCGATGGTAACCGGTCCGCGGCTGCTGAACGAGGCAAGACTATCAAATCCCGTGTTCAGGGCGCCGACAGTAAATGATTCACCGTAAATTGCAGGCGGATCCGATACTGTTGAGCAACTCGATCCCGAATTGCCCGCCGCAACGACCGTCACGATACCGGCCGCGCGTTGCGCTGCGACGGCAGACTGCAAGGATGCTGCCGAGCATCCTTCCGACGGCGGGCAGCCCCAGGAGTTGGTCGTTACATCTGGAGCTTTTGTGGGATCGCCCTGTGCCGGTGTGCCACCCACCGGATAGGGAGCAAGAAAAAACTCGAAACACTCAATGTAAGTGGAGGGCATTCCATCGCCCTGGTCCATATTGCGACAACCAATCCATTTCGCGCCGGGCGCCATTCCGATCTGGTTGCCTGCGCCATCATCACCGACTGCCGTTCCCGCGGTATGTGTGCCGTGGCCATGGTCGTCGCATGGCTGAGTAGAGTTCGCGCCGCAAGAACCTCCACCGGAGTGAATGCTGTCGTGCCAGTTATAGTCATGGTTGGCGGTCACTCCGTTCCAGCCGCGATAGTGTGGTTTTAGTGCATCGTGGTCCCAGCGATATCCGGTGTCCGCGGCTCCCACAACAATTCCCTGTCCCGTAAATCCGGCCGCCCAGACAAGTGGCGCCCGGGTGTAGTTGATTCCCGGCTCAACTGCGAACGGCGCCAAAGGTCTCTTTGATTCTGGAGCAGCCGGTTCGAGCGCGTTATGTATTACCGGGTTTCCTTCGATGCGTTGAACGTCGGTGCGTGAAGCAAGCGTGAGGGCAACATCCCGGCTTCCCTTCACCCAGATCATATTAACGATGTAATAGGAACGATGTTCGATTCCGTTCGCTGCCAGCCAGTCGAGCAAAGGCTTCTGCGTGGCCCGAGCCTTAGAAAAGAGCGAGGCATAAACATAACGCCCTTTCTCTTCTTTGGTCCGCAGAGAGTCAGCGCCGGTAAAATCGGCCTGATCGGTAAGCACTACCAGAAACTCAGCCTCCTGCTTGGCTGCTGTATGCTGGAGAACCCAGGGCGCGATCTTGGCCAGAGCGTCCTCACTCTGGGCCTGACCCGGGGGCCTGAAGTCGACGGTTAACAGGCTGGCCAGGACAAAGATCAGGACTGCAACCAATCGCATCCTCATGCTAGTTTTCCTCCTGGAACTAAGTCTTGCCTTTGAACTTCGCTAAACTTAATCAGCATCGTATCTGACGCTGGGACTGCCGGCGGGATAAAAGACTCCTAACAAGCGCAACTCATCATCTCCGATATTCTCAACGCAATGCACCTGCCCTTTGGGGAGATACACACATGATCCCGGGCCAATGGGAGTGTTCGATTGGCCCGCCCACAAGCGCCCCTGGCCTCGCAGGATAAATAACACCTCTTCATACGTGTGAAAATGATCCGGCGCTCGCCCAGGCGGAATAGAACCAACAAACTGCGTTACTTGTTTACTACCGACTTCCTCATCGACAAGTACTCGATACCAGCGGTTTCCGGTCGGAATCGATTTGCGATCTGCCAGGCTTACCAGGGTTGCAGCGTCGCTATACATTGTTCCAGGTTTGGGAGATGTCAACGGATCAACCAATGAGGGCCCGGTTTCTGGTTCAGGACATTGAGAGCTGATAAGGATTATTGCTCCCGGCCCTGAATTGTCTAGTGTTAACGTTCGCCCGGCGGACAAGTAGATCCCGGTTTGTGGTCCAGTTTCAACGGGCCAGCCGTCTATGTAAACGGTAGCCCGAGCCGGTCCGCCGCCAGTATCATTCAGACTCTCCAAAAAATACAGAACTTCGTCGCTGTTTTCGTTGCGAATACCACCAGACAGCCCGGGCGCGAATTCGAGCACGCGCAACGATATCGCCTCAGCCCCAATTCGCTTGCCTATCTGTTGCCAAATTGCGGTCGTCCCGCTGACGGCCGGCTCTCCTTCACGCATGTCGAGGACGATACATTTGCCTTCCAGTCTGACCGCCACGTAAGTTCCCTCGTGTCACGAATAATACTGAATGTTCAGGTCTGACGAAATGATCCTGAAGGGATATTAAGGCTTATTGCTGAGATGCTGTGTTGTGTGCTCGGTGACGGAAGAAACAGCGAGAGGCGGAGCCGTTTCTGCAAGCTGTACTGTTGAAGCTTGTCGATTACCCAGGGCCGCGCCGGGTTTTGCATCAACTCCGAGGCTGGGCAAATGTCGCCGCGGTAGCGTGAAGAACATTCCATTGAAAATCAGACCCAGACCAACGAGGAAAGTAACCACCGCTAGCCCCAGGCCCCCGAGTACCAGGACGGCGGCTTCCCGGTTGGATACTAACAGGAGCAACAGCAAAAGAATTCCAACGCCCAGTCCGGTGAATGTAGTGACTACACCAGCCCGGGCTCGTCGCAAGCGTCTTTCCTCTGGCGATTCCAGAAACTTTTCAATGTGTGGAAGCACATCTTCTGCCACCCGTTCCAAGTCGCGGGCACCTTCAGCTTCTCGGATCTTTTCTGCGATCGCCATCCCGATCTGCTCGCGTGCAGACACCGCTGACGCGGTAACATCGTCCGGCCGCTCGAGGGTCAGACGTACTGAACGAATATCGGTGCCACAAGCCCGGCAGAACTGGCTTGGCTGGCGTTCTTCAGAACCGCAGGTTGGACAATACATCACAGGACTCAATACGGGCGTGCCGCAACCTAAACGCTTGGCAGGCTCTTACCCTTCGACCTTGATGCCACGCCAAAACGCTATCCGATCTTTGATTTCTGCGGCCGCAGGCTTGGGATCAGGATAATACCAGGCAGCATCTTTATTTACCTGCCCATCAACTACCACGCTGTAATAGCTTGCCAGCCCCTTCCACGGACAAGTCGTATGTGTGCTGCTCTCCTGAAGATAATTGTTATTGACAGCCGAGGCCGGAAAATAGTGGTTGCCTTCGACGACGACCGTGTCATCACTTTCCGCCAGGACAACGTTATTCCAGATTGCTTTCATACAAAGAACCTTCCGCTTTCCCTTCTTATTCACGTCACGAAATCATGAGAACTAACACAGTGTCTTCGCCGCCGCTAACAGATGGCAATATCGTTAACTCGCTGTTTGCGCCGATTGGAGTTGACAACAGCTCCTGCCGGCGAATGTTCTCATTGTCAAGAAAGATGTTGACATGCCGCCGGAGCTCGCCCCGCTCGTTAACGACCCGATCGCGTAATCCAACGTGCAGTTGCCATAACTCTTCCAATGCTTCGCCGACCGTCCGGGCCGACGAATCGAAGGCAATCTGGCTGCGGCCATCCGCAAACTCCGTCAAGAACCCGGTGATGTTGAAAGTGATCATGCGTCAGCAAAGATTCAGGTTTCAAGTTTCAGGTTTCAAGTCTCAAGTCTTGGAACTTGAAACTTGGAACCTGAAACTCGATAGTGAAACTGGAAAGGGAATTCAAGGCAAAACCCCTTCCGGTACAGACCAGGTGTGCATGATGATCTTCAGCCGGCCCGCGCGCACGGCTGGATCGGTTTCTGCCAGGACCTTCGCCTCGTCGAGCGAAGCTACCTTAAAAACGAAGATGCCGCGAAGCTCACCGTTATCTCCGAATGGGCCCGCGACAACGAGCTTTTTCATCTCTGCTAACCGGTTGATATTGGCAAGGTGTGCCTTTTGTAACTCCTCTGTCTGTGGTGTCTTTTCAGGAGTCCACTGAGCCCCGCGCACCAGAAACCCGAGATAGGCCGTAGTCATCTTCAGCGGCAGTGCTGGTTTCTTCATAACCTCTTCTGACCACCACGGATGCATCTCGACAATGAGATGGCCGGCTTTAACCAGCGGATCGTTTTCCGCCCAACCGCGGGCTTCGTCAGTCGACTTCGTGCGAAAGATTGATACTCCGCGTATCTCGCCATCACCCGCCAGCGGTCCGGCGATTACAGCCTTGCCCGACTCGAGCAGTGATTGAATGTAAGCCAGATGTTGACTGTGAAGGTCGCTCAGATCGGTATTCAACGGCCGCTGATCCTGTGGAGCGCGCTTGAGTAAGGCCATCTGAAATTCAACCAACTTGAATTCAGGTTCTGATTTCTGCCGAGTTACCGACCAAGCAGAACCAGTAACCATCAGAGCCAGCATCACCGCTAAAACTTTGCGCTTCATTTACCTCTCCGCTAACCAATCCATTCAAATCGTCGCCGGCTTAACGCAGACAATTGGAGGCAGTCCCTGCGCGATTGATTGCCACGACCTGCCGGCGTCATTTGAACCAAACAGCTTCCCATTGCGAGTGCCAAAATAGATTCCGGTGGGTTTCATCTTGTCTGTGGAGAGGCTATCTCGCAGGACAGTTTCGAAAGCGTTTTCTTGCGGCAGACCTTTCGTTAACGGTGTCCATGACTCGCCGGCATTGGTAGTTCGGTAGACTCGCAATTTGGCTTCAGGCGTGCAGCGAAATTCATCCGATTCCAGTGGGATTATGTAAGCCGTATTCGGATCGTTGTGATCGATGTCCAGCGCGAAGCCAAAATCCGAAGGCACTCCATTGGCGATGTCAGTCCATGAGTCACCCCCATCGTCGCTACGATAAAGTCCCCAATGATTTTGCAGAAACATCCGCTTGGGGTTCGCTGGGTGCGAGGCGATTTTGTGAACACACTGGCCAAACTCGGGAAATCGATTCTCGGGCGGCAGGAACTGGGCCCGCACACCTACATTCCGAGGCTGCCAGGAACCGCCACCATCATCTGTTCGATATACGCCTCCCGTGGAGATCGCGACGAAGAGTCGCTGTTTGTTTGACGGATCCGGAAGGATTGTATGCAGGCACAGCCCTCCGCCACCCGGCATCCACTGCGGCCGGTGCGGGTGGTCGTAAAGACCATTGACCAATTTCCAGCTCTCGCCCGCGTCTTCAGACTTGAACAGGGCAGCCGGCTCTACACCGCAGTAAAGGACGTTCGGCTCGTCGGGATGTCCCAGACTTATTTGCCAGATCTGTTTGACTGAATTGTCAGCTTCAACGGGAAATTTGACGCTGTAGGTATCCGGCTCTGACCAGGTTTTGCCAAAATCAGTTGTTGAGCTGAGATATGAACCCCAGAAAGAGCTATTGACAGCTGCCCAGACTCGATTTCGTCCCTGGCGATCGTCCAACGCAAGGGCATAAATCGCGCGCCCGGGAAAATAAGGACCACCAACCTCCCAGCTCGCACGTGCGCCATCCGAACGCAACAGGAAAGCACCTTTCATCGTACCGACGAGCAAAAGAGAGTCACCCGTGTTTATTTCCAAATTGACAGGGGCAGGCATACAAAGACCTCCCGGAATTCTTGGTTTCAGTAGTGCCGGAATTATAGCAAAGGCTTTAGCTCGTGGTTACCCGGCACGTTTCATTGATCCATGATTTTGGCGGATTTTCATGGAAACCAACCCGATCGTTTCCAACTATGTCCAGCACGCAAATGGGCTTCGGCCAACGGAACGCGTATCGCGTCTAACCTCTAATCTGTTATAGTCAGATCCCTCCCTAACTAACGACTAGCCAGGCAAATTGTTCGCTAAAACGTTTGGCACTTGAGGTGAGCACATCATGTTGAAATTCCGCATCAGCCCCCTGCTGGTGACCTTAGCCATAATCCTCTTCCCGGTAGCGGCAGTCAGAGCTCAAGAAACCCCAAGCTCATCCCCTCAGAACGACGAAGAGCAGCAAAAGCAGAAGGCCGAAAGCGAGAAGCGGGCTTTTACCCTTCTTGACCAGATCGTAGCCGATGCGCAGCTGTTAAAGCTGCCCGAGAATCGTATCAATGTGCAAATAGATACGGCCGATCTGCTTTGGGATCGAAACCAAGGACGAGCGCGAACGTTGTTCATGTCTGCCGCCGACAGTATCGCAGAGATGATGCGCAATGCTGACGCAACCGAGCAGCGTCGGGGTAACAATCAGTCTCGCCCTGCATCGCAGCTTCGCCAGCAACTGGTGCTGACTGTGGCGCGTCACGATGCGCCGCTCGCATATCAATTGTTAGCCGCGACGAAACCTCCAGCGCCGCCGGCGAGTGACGGAAGAAATGGTTTTCGCTCAGACGCTGAGGACAACCTCGAGCAGTTGCTCCTGGCGCGCGTTGCTGCGGTTGATCCGGCATTGGCTCTCCAAAATGCCGAACAGCTTTTGGACAAGGGACAGTTTCCCCGGACACTGGCCAGCGTGCTTGCCCAACTTCAGCGTAAGGACAAAGAAGCTGCCTTAAAGCTCGAAGACAAACTGCTGAAACGATTGCAAGGAACAAACCTGCTGGCAAACACAGACGGAGGTGGCCTTGCGCTTAACCTATTGCGATCGGGGCCGCGAGCATCAGAAAGTCCTTCACCCGAAACGAAAGCGACGACGAACAATAACTCCGGCGGCCAGTTGCTGGCTCAATCCGGCTACGTGGATCTGCTGGGCACGGTTATCGATGCGGCACTAAAAGCCACCCCGCAAGCCGCCAACTCTCAGCGAGGTCAAAATAATCCGCGCTTTCGAGGCAACCAACGCTTTGGACCAGGCAGTGGCCAAAACAATGCAACCCCTCCAAGTGATGCGCAGGTTGAGCAGACTAATGCTCGCAGCCTGTTGAATGGATTACAGGTGATGCTCTCCCAGATAGACCAATACCTTCCTGGCCGAGCTCAGTCGGTGCGAGACAAACTGACGGAGTTGGGAATAGTCGATAATCAGCGCGCCTCGATGAATCAGGTTTTAAACGCACTCCGGCAAGGTTCCACCGATAGTCTATTGAGTGTGGCCCAAACCGCGCCGCCACAGATGCAACAGAGACTCTACCAGCAGGCGGCAACCAAAGCCCTGGATGAAGGGGATGCGGATCGGGCTCGCCAGATCGCCAGCGACCATTTGGAAGGAACAACACGCGATCGCGTGCTACAGCAGGTTGAGTTTCGCCAGATGTCCGAGAAGACAGACGCTACCCAGTTGGATGAGTTGCGACAAACACTCTCTGCTTTGCGATCAGATGATGAGCGCGTGGATCTCTTGATCCAGCTATCATTTACGACGCGTGAGAAAAATCCGAAGCTGGCCCTTCAGCTGCTCGATCAGGCTAAACAGCTAACCACCCGGCGAGCCGTCAACTACCAACAATTCGAGCAGCAACTGCGAGTCGCCGAGGCTTTCCGAGAACTCGAACCGTCGCGCAGTTTTGAGGTGCTGGAACCTGGGATCGTCCAATTGAATGAGCTGCTGGCAGCCGCTTCGACCTTGAGTGGCTTCGAGGTCAATGTTTTCAGGGATGGCGAACTCCCACTGGAGGGACGAAATAACTTGATTGGTATGATCAGCCGCTATGGCGATGCCCTTGCGGTGCTGGCCAAAAACGATTTTGATCGCGCACAGTCGCTGGCAAATCGATTCCAGTTCACCGAATCAAGAATATTGGCGCGCATGTCCATCGTCCAGGGTTTGCTCGGTAACAGGCAAAATGATTCAACCGCCCCTAATTTCAACCTCCGGAGCTTTGGGCCTCAGATCTCAGCACGGCCATTCCAATGACAGATCTCCACACGTTCAAGCCTTAGCAAGCTTCCGCGTCCAAGCCACCAGTTTGCTCCAGAAGTTGTCGGATGAGCTTTTTCGTGGTTTGGTCCGTAAGTGTCCGATAAACTTCAGTTTGTCGCGCGTTACGACAAGCTAAAAGCTTATCGGACATCAAACTGACCCGCTAGCGACGGAAAACTTATAGCTTCCCACTTTTTCCTCTTTCCCCTATTCTAGACGCGCTTTAGTGGGTCAATTTTCTTGTTGGAGAGAATACATGCCGGAACAACGTGGGAAACAAGCAACCGCGGACGTAAAGGCTGAGTGGACGCGAGCTTATAACATATACCTAAAAGCGCCAGGTGACCGTTTCGACAAGAAGAAGGATCGCACCTCACGAATCGATCACGTAGCACAGGAACTGAAGATCACCCGAAAACAAGCCAAGCGCCGGGTAAGGAATTTCGAGGCCTGGCAACGCAACATCAAAAAAGGCCTGGTGACGCCCTAGAAGTAAAGACCCGGCTCAACCCAGAGTCCGTTTTCCGCACAAATCACCTCCACGCGAGAGAACCTCGCTGAATTGTTCTGATGCATTCTCGAGTGCTGCCTGGCCCTCCAAAGCGGAACTCTATGTTTTGCAAAAATCACAATAACGCCAGCAAGAACGAGGAAAGGCAAGTCCTGCACGGGCAGCAACGCTTGCTGGCATGACCGTTGCTCACAACCCTAATCAGACAAAGTGTTTTAGAGCCGGTCCCTGAACAAGACGGCTAAACAAATTGCGTCTTTTCAAAAAGGAGACTTTGAGATGCTGTGGACAATTCTCGTGATTCTGTTGGTTCTTTGGTTGCTGGGTTTTGCTACCCACGTCGGCGGAGGACTAATTCACCTGCTTCTGGTCATTGCTCTGGTGGTTTTTCTTATCAACATCATCAGCGGCCGGCGCGCCGTGTAATGCTGACGAGCCTGGTTGGACACCTATAAACTTTACGTTGACGCGTCAACAAATAGAGGACGGGTGAACTGTGGCACTCGTCTTCTTAAGAAGCCCTGGTGGCAACACTAGAGCACGTCCACAGCCGGCAACGCTTCTTCGCAATCGGAGAGGCGTTGCCTTTGTAAAATCTTAGAACTTATGCTTTTTGCGCCTCTTTGTGGCTTTGGGGGCCAGCCTAATCAGCGTGCTTTTGGCGCTCTCAGAAAGTCTATGGCGCTACTGACGGTAAGTACGACCGAGGCGACGAATCCAAGCCAGAACCATGCTGTCGGTCTGATCTCAAGCAGCCCGGCAGCCTCATCTGCTCTCATCCGCTCTCGATTCATTAAGTAAGTGCTAATCAGGCCGGCGGCAAAACCCAACAACGCACTAAGATCCAGCTTTCCTCGCCAGCTTCGTACGAAACCAGCGAAGATCGACGCCAGCATCAAAATGGGAATGAGCCAGAGCAGGCTGTGACCGTCGCGAGCGAGATTTATTCCTGAAACGGAGTCTTTCGCGGAGCCACAACTCACCTGAATCCAGGGCAGAAAAAAACACAGCAGCACAATCAGTGCCGCACTAATGCTGGCCTTTCTCATCTTATCCATTCGGTTCGTTATACCGAAGGTGGTTAATTGTTCGCGAACCCGCCGAGTCCCAACGGGATTAGTTGCAACTCACAAGTTTAACAAACGCTGTTTGGCTGGCTCATTATCGGCTAACTTGCTGTTCCGGTCCAGCCAGTTTTTCGTATGCGATGGTGGTACAGTGGAGGACGCTACACAAAAAGGCCGCGACTTCTCGTCACGGCCTTTTACAATTCAGAAACTGTGCTGAAACCTACCAGGGAAATCGTCCCGTACTATAGCGTCCACGATTGTAGCCGCCATAGCGTTGATAACCATCGGCATAACCACGTACGAAGCCCTCGCGGAAAGATTGTTGGTATTGACCTCTATTTCCATATGAGCCGTAGCCGTTGGTAGGAGGATTGCGGAAGTAGTGTGAACGTTGCGGGTTGTAGCTTTGACCGCGCTGGGCGTCGCTGGCGCCTGTATTCAGACCTGCCTGATAGCCCTGGCTGATCGCTGCCTGATAAACGTTGTAACCATATCCACCATTCCGTCCGTATCCGCCATAGTTCCCATAGTTCCCATAGTTCCCGTAGTTCCCGTAGTTCCCATAGTTCCGGTCTCGACCGTTGCGGCCATTCCGATCATCACGCCGATTGCGATAATTACGATCGCGCCGATCGTCTCGATCTCCATCTCTATCCCGATCGCGATCGCGCCGGTAGTCTCTATCCTGAACCTGCCGATCACGTCGCCACTGCGCCTGGGCAGTAGTAGCCGAGATTGTCGTCAGACCGAGAACTACAAATAACGCCAAAATTAATCCACCAAACTTTGTCTTAGACAGAAGTGAACTCATTTTTGACCCTCCTAATCTCGCGTGCAGCAACTCTTAGACCGAACCGATAAGTTCGCAAAATGCGCCTTCTACGCACCCTCCCGAAGCGGTTCTGCACACGAGATCGTGCAGAAGCGATCCGTATGGGTACGAAACCGAACGCGTTTTGCACACTTAAACATGGTGACCTGATTTGAGCGCCGCGCTAAACTCTCCCACCATGCCAGTTCGAATGTTCTTCGAAAAGCGGAACATTCGATGGTACCAGAATCGCTTACAACTCGAAGTCAGGACCGCGAAGGGGAGCGGCATAGAACATGAAACAGAAGATCATTCTCGAAGCATTATTGCTGTTGGTTCTGCTGCCCGGTTGTGCGGCTATAACGCGCGCGAATCAGACACAAGCAGGACGAGTTAGAGCCAGGGATTTCCCGGGCGCCGACATTGGAGCCAGGATTAATGCGGCCGACAAGTCGCTGGGTGAAAGGCGCGGTGAAATCATCGTTGAGGGCGGCGGGACGATCGCTACTCAAATTGTCGTTTCATCCGGTCACGTACTGCGGCTAATGCCGGGCACTTACTCTGCGAGAACAGCCGATGCACCTATTCTTCTCAAGTCAGGGTCTTCGTTGATCGGTTCCGGCTGGGAGTCGATCATCGTCGAATCAACGGTGCCGGGCCAATTCACGGTCATTGGTGCTTATGCCGGCACGCTGGTAAATGGTAATGCCGATTCCAATATCAACATTCGCGATATTCAGATCAAAGGCGCGAATCCGGGCTTTAACTCAGCGCCCCAGGCAATTTCGCTCGCCAACTGCTCAAATTGCAACGTCGATCACGTTTGGGTGAATGGCACGAGGTCGATTGGCATCCAGGTCGGAGGTGGATCGTTTTCGGGTCACTGGGCCGAGAACGTCCGCGTCACCAACTGTCTGTTCACGCGAGTCGCGTCACAGAATTTGGCGCTGGTTAATGGACGAAACATTGTATTTGAAGGCAACCGTTTCATGGCTCCAGGGCAAAAGGGTGGCCCAGGCAACACGAGTATCGATCTGGAACCGAATCAGTCCAGTGATCGGATGCAGGATGTCATTATCAGGAACAACGTTATCGATCATCGAGGCACCGAGATGGGCACGACCGGCAACGGGATCGTCGTGCAGGCTGGTCCGGGAACGCCTCTCATCGGAAATATTCTGGTTGAGAACAACACCATTATCGGCGGGGAAAATCACGGGATCATTTACAGCGCCCTAAGCAACGGAATTTATATCGCAGGCAATACCATGCGCGATGTAACGGTTAGAAACAATGTCATCACGCGCACTGGTCAGGCAGGTATTCGAGTGGCAGGCTCGCGCATTACGGTCCTCAACAACAAGCTGACGGACGTCGGTGGCGGCGGCACGGCCGGTTTCATTGTTGAAGGACTAAGAGACAGCCGCATCGAGGGCAACACCCTTACCTACACCGGCAATGGACCAATCGACCGGCGGTTTTTGATTTCAGGCGACAACAGCCGCAATACTTTTCAAAACAATGAGGGTTTTCAAGTCGTAGGACCGATTAGATGACTCGATTAGAGGTTCAACATCACGGGAAGCGGTCATGCGCGAAGGAAGAGGATTTCATGCCGCGCGTTCACTGATTGACGCCTGGGGCCAAGTAAGGCCCGTGCGTGCATTTTGCGTTATCTATAATCACGCGGGGCGCCGCAAGTAAGTTCGGAGTTGAGGCGGCGTCGCCCGGCGTAGTAAGGCCGCCTTTGCTTTCCATTCCATCGAGCGCGTGAGTTCCGTCAGAAATCTGATCTCACCCGATTCGCGGACGGCAATCGGTTCGCCGTCCCGATAGAGAATCCGATTGGCCGTGTGCGCGGCGATCCGGCTGCCGGGAATGATTATCCCGAGCAGGTTCAACGGATCTGCAGCGCTCACCGAGATCAGGCTCTCCTGAATAACCACTCCCTCAGTGTTTCGCGCGCGTCTGATCGAACGGAGCATGCCTACAGCTTCCGGCAAAGCAAACTGCTCCCCGGAAATGCCAGCTACAAACCTGCCTCCGCGAATCTCGCCTCTTGCTTCCAACCGGTGATAGGTGCGCAATAAGACACGCCAGGGAATAACGATTCCTTCGCGTTCCAGCAAGCGCTTGAAAACAACGCCATAGCGCTTGAGAAGAATGCGCGCAACTTGCTCGGCAGTGTCACGGTCAACTGCGGGATCGGCAGCCGCGACTTTCTTTGCCCCTGAAGAAACCGGCTGGAATGCCTGTTCTACCCGGTTAAGCAACGACCAGCGTCCAGCGCTCGCCATGTCGTAAACCGGTTCTCGTCCGTGCCGCCGCACTCCGGCTTGTGTCTTCTTATGAGATGGGGTCAGCAGCGCCCGCAACCCGGTGAAGCTGTCGGAAACCACCGACCCGGCGGCAACCAGATCCGCAAGCGACTCTTCAACCTGCGTGCGCAACAGGCGTGTTCCGTCAACTATGTCATTGAAGAATGAAGCTCCACGCTCTCTCAAGTATTGATGGACCGTTTGCGTGGTGGTCGACAAATTTAGTTCTTCCATAGTGGGATGCGGAAAAGCGGAATTCCAAACGGCGAAATTCTTTCTCCGAATCAGGGCAATAGGAGTAGTTCGCACCGGCCCTGACGATCTGGTTTTCTCCTGGCCATTCTTCGCGGGCGCGGGCGTCAGTCTGGCCCAGATAACTTCGCCGGAAAGACAAAGCACATCCAACCAGGCCGGATCATATTCCACTATCCGGCTTGGGAAGATCTCGCCTTCCCAAGCTGCGGCCGGAGCTTCCCAGCCCTCGAGTTGTTCAATAATCGCCGACAAACTCTCAGGCCCCTCCATCTGGTGCTCAGGCGAAAGTTTTTGCCAGGCAAGCAGGAAGCGAACGAAATCAGCGGAAGATACCGGCTCGATCTCCTGACGAAGACGATTGAGGGTGTAACTGTGGATCCGCGCAAGCAGTCGACGCGCGCACCACTCAGTCTGGTCGCCTCCCGGCGTGAACCTTCCCCTGATCACAAAACCTTCTGCTTCCAAACGAAGCAAAGCAGCCTCGACGTCGTTAACGGGAATCGCTGACGAGACTGCAATGGCTTGTACCGTCACCGGGCCGAGGCCCTCCAAACGACCACGAAGAATCTCGACCAACGCGTCATCGCGCGACCATTTAACCTGAGCGTAGCTGTCAGGCGCAGTAATCGCAGGATCGACAGCAGCGTCAGGAAAGATTGCCTGCAACTGCGGCAAACGTTCAGCCGCAACCCACAAAGCTGCGCTTGCAGACAAGATGTCCGTGGTCCCGGGAAACAGGACTGCCGCACGTTTTTCGGCTTCCAATTCCCTGCGCAAATTCTCCCAACCGGCCCCAGCCTCCTCAGCGAGCGCACCCAGAACCCCTTCCGCCGTGGTAATAAAACCCAGTTCGACCAGGGCATCGTGCAGTTCGTCCGGATTCTCCGGTTGTGGCCACGCTTCAGCGCGAACACGATCGATCGCCGCCTGGTCCAGCTTACCGAGGTCCGCAGCCGTCTCAGGATCAAGCCAACGACGCTGATAGACCGCGCGGGTGCGGCGCTCCTCAAGTGGAGCATCGTCAAGATAAGCGTACGGACGCGCATTCAGAATTTCCGCAGCTAGCGGAGAGGGTTCGAGTACGTCGCGGGCAATCAAGTTCTTCTCGTTCGCCTCAATTGACCGCAACAAAGCCTCGAGCCCGTCGATGTCCATCGCTTCTTCCAGACAATCGCGGACTGTTTGGCTGACCAGTGGATGCTCGGGGATCTCCCGCTGGCCAACCAGGTTTTCCGCACAGGCAACCTGGTCAGGAAAGACTGCGGTCAAAAGATCCTCCGCATCCATTCGTTGCAGTTGAGCGGGAATTTTTTTGCCACCTCGGCGTCGGAGCACAGCCAGGGCACGCGTAACATTCCATCGCCAGCGAATATTCCACATCGGCGCATCAAGGAGTGCCTGGCACAACAACTCGCGGACGGTTTTCGAGTTTAGGAAATGAAAAACATCTTCCAGCGGAAAACTATGTGTGGGACCCAGCGATAAAACGATCGCATCTTCAGTGGCAGCCGCCTGCAACTCAAAGTTGAACTTGCGACAAAAACGTTTGCGCAAAGCCAGGCCCCAGGCGCGATTGAGGCGGCTGCCAAAAGGAGAATGAACAACGAGCTGCATGCTACCGCTGTCGTCGAAGAATCGCTCGAGTACGATATTCTGGAGGGAAGGCATTACACCCAGGGCCGCTTTCGCTGAAGCAAGGTACTCGACCATCTGCTCGGCGGCGGAGCGAGATAAGCCGACATCATCAACGAGCCAGTTAGTGGCCGGTTCGAGGTTAAACAGAATTGAGTCTCCCTGGTCAACACGGTTGTCATCGTCACCCTGATTCAAATCTGTGCCATCCGCGTCGGGGGAGCTCAGCACAACTCGCTCCGCAACTTCCTCACGCAAACGCGAAACTGATGCCGACAACTCTTCTGTTCGAGCCGGAGCTTCACCCAACCAGAAGGGAATGGATGGCGGCTGTCCATGCGCGTCCTCGACCCGGACCTTGCCCTGCTCGACACGCAATACGCGCCATGAAGTGTTGCCAAGCTGGAAGATGTCTCCCTGCAAACTCTCGATCGCAAAATCTTCGTTTACTGAGCCAATGACCAAACCACTCGGTTCAAGCACGACGGCATAATCCGCCGTGTCGGGAATTGCACCGCCTGAGGTAATCGCCGCGAGCCTGGCGCCGCGACGTCCTCGCAGGCGGTGATTGACGGCGTCGTGATGCAAATAAGTCGAGCGTCGACCGCGCTTTGTCGAAAACCCTTCGGCAAGCATCCGCAGGATCGAGTCAAATTCTTTTCTGGCCAGGTTTCGATAGGGATAGGCGCGCCGCACCATTTCATACAGCGCATCTTCACTCCATTCCTCTGCAGCAACTGAAGCGACTATCTGCTGTGCCAGAATATCCAGCGGCTGCTCAGGTATAGATACACGGTCAAGCTCGCCGCGCCGGACGGAATCGATCAGCGCCGCACACTCTACGAGTTCATCGCGCGAAAGGGGAAAGATTCGGCCCTTGGGAAAGCCCGCGACCGTATGATTGGACCGGCCGACTCGTTGCAGAAAGCTTGCGATCGAGCGAGTCGAACCGATCTGGCATGCGAGATTTACGTCGCCTATGTCGATTCCCAATTCGAGCGAGGCCGTGGCTACCAGCGCGCTCAGCTCGCCGGCTTTTAACCTTTGCTCGGCCACCAGCCTTTGTTCACGCGCCAAGCTGCCATGATGAGCGGCGATGTTTTCGTCCCCGATTCGTTCCCCAAGATGACGCGCCACCCGTTCAGCCAGGCGGCGTGTGTTAACGAATATTAGGGTCGTCTTGTGCTCGCGGATGAGTTGCGCCAGTCGATCGTAGAGTTCGTCCCAAACTTCGCCGGACATTACGGCTTGCAAAGGTGATTCAGGCAGTTCAACGGCCAGATCGAGCCGGCGCGTGTGGCCGCTGTCGACAATTGTGCAGTTTGGCTGGCCGCTTGAGTTGATATTTGCCGTACCGACAAGAAAGCGAGCGACTTCTTCTATGGGGCGCTGAGTGGCTGAGAGACCGATCCTTATCAAATTCCGATTGCCGATTGTGTGTTCGGCAGCCTGGAGCTGATATTGGTGAGTCAGTTGTTCCAGACGCTCGATTGAGAGCGCGAGATGTGAACCGCGTTTGTTTCCGACGACCGCATGAATCTCATCAAGGATTAGGGTCCGGGCCGTCCCGAGCATACGACGACCGCCCTCGCTGGTCAGCAGAATGTAGAGAGATTCAGGTGTGGTTACAACGATATGAGGTGGTCGTTTTGTCATTGCCGTACGCTCGGCGGCCGGAGTGTCGCCCGTGCGCACCAAAGTACGGATATTCACTTCCGGGAGTCCGAGTGCCCGTAACTCTTCCTGGATCCCTTCCAACGGCTTCTGCAAATTGATTTGGATGTCGTTACTGAGGGCTTTTAAAGGCGAGACATAAACGACATGAGTCGAGTCGTCGAGTTTTCCTTCCAATCCCAGACGAACCAGATCGTCGATTGCCGCCAAAAAAGCGGCGAGTGTTTTTCCCGACCCTGTGGGTGCGGCAATCAGTGTGTGCCTCTGCTGCTTTATCGCGGGCCAGGCAGCGAATTGTGGCGCGGTGGGCGAAGCAAACTGTTTCTTGAACCAGCCGGCAACAGCTGGATGAAAGATTTTCAGATTCATAGGAGCGGACATTATAGCGCCCCACCAATGAAATTGCACGGATGGCACAACGACCCAAGCCTGCAATCCAGAAAGACAGGATTCTCACGGAGATCAGCCCTAGCAGAGCCGCAACCAAAAACCTAAGACATGATCCACGCGCATCACACGAAATAAATTAGAGGAACATTTCATGGACTCTGAAGGGCTTTGGAAATACACTCAGCCGATGCCGCGCGAATCCCACTTCAGTCCCGAGCTCTTCGCTTTTCTGCGGCAATTGAAACGCCACAACAACCGCGACTGGTTTCAAATTCACAAGACCCGGTACGAGCAATCGGTGCGCGACCCATTCTTGAATTTCATCCGCGATTTTCAACCGCAATTACAGAAAATCAGTCCGCACTTCATAGTCGATCCCAGACCTTCGGGTGGCTCACTGCTGCGCATTTACAAAGATCTGAGGTTTCGTCCCGACGCTCCTCCTTACAAGACAATGGCGGCGGCACGCTTTCCCCACAGCGCCTTTAAGAGAACAGTTGCTCCCGGATTCTATTTACATCTCGAGCCGGGAAAATGTTTTCTTGGTGGCGGCCTGTGGCATCCCGATCCGCAAACACGCTCCAGGATTAGAGATGCGATTGTGGGAAACCCTTCGCAATGGAAGAAAGCAACCAGCTCGAAAGCTTTCAAAACCAATTGCACCTTGGGCGGCGACTTGTTGAAACGCCTGCCACCCGCGCTTGAGGATCATCCGTTTGCTCACGACTTAAAACGGAAGGACTTCATTATGTACACAAGCTTTCCGGACACTCAGGTATGTGCGCCCGATTTTCTCAGCCGCGTTTCGACTATTTGTCGTGCCTCCGGGCCGTTCATGGAATTCCTTACGCGGGCGCTCGACTTACCCTGGGCGAGCGGTGATAAGGTTCCGCTGCGTGAAGTTGCGAGTGTAGAGTCGCTTCAATTAGGGTAGGAGGCCGGATAGCTATTCTGGTTGTTTACTGCAGCGCGGAATCTACTCGAATTGCTTCTTAAATTGTTCGAACTGCTGTTGCAGCGCTGTAACCTCGGCTCTGAGCGTTTCCAATTGTTGCTCAAGCGCTGAGACTCTTTCAGCTTCGCTCACTCTGATCGCCCGTCGGGGAGATTCAGACTCCATTGGGACATCTACGGCTACTTCACCTGACAGCAAATGTGCGAAGCGCGCTTCCTTCTGACCTGGTTGGCGCGGCAGTCTGGTAACCAACGGGTCGGGTTCCTTAACCGCCAGCTGATTAAGAGTTGCATCAACTTCCTCGACATTGGAGAACTCATGAAGCCGAGCGCCCCGGTCTTTGAGTTCTCCCAAAGTCTGGGCGCCTCGCAGCATCAGCACACACATTACCGCCAACTCCTGCTGGCTGAGGTGAAGGACTTCCGGCATGACGTGCTTATATTTCGGAACGCGACTGCTGCTGCCATAAAAGACGTAAGCCAGGTTCTTTTCTCGCAAACTCTCGAGCGCCTGCATCACCGTGGTTTCATCGAATGCAGTGACCGGATTGCGGTTGTTCTTCTGATTACAGGCCAGCGTGAGGGAGTTTAGAGTGAGCGGATAGTATTCAGGGGTCGTTACCTGCTTTTCGACCAGCGACGCAAGCACCCGCACCTCAACGTCATTCAACACGGTTGCCATAAATTGTTAGTGTGCAAGCGGGCGTTTGAATCAGCAGGATGATGTAAAATTTTTACAGATCCTTCGCGCACCGGAATCCCGAAATCATCCAACGCTCGTTTGTATGAAAGAAATTGCGATAGGTCGAGCGGATGTGAAGTTGCGGCGTAGCAAACGAACCGCCGCGTAAAACTTTCTGGTTAACAAACCATTTGTCGTTATACTCATCAAATTCTGATTTGAACCCCGGATAAGGAACGTAATCCGAACTAGTCCATTCCCACACGTCCCCAATCATCTGTCGGCAACCGGCAACAGTTTTGCCTGCCGGAAAAGCGCCGGCTGGCGTTACGCCCCAATGCGAGTTCTCAAACAGATTTGCTTTTGCAGTATCAACCGGTTCATCACCCCAGGGGAAGGCCTGCTTCTCGTTGCCGGCAACTGAAAGGCTCGCTGCCTTTTCCCATTCCATCTCCGTCGGCAATCGTTTTCCGGCCCATTTGGCAAATGCAGATGCTTCGAAGTAACTAACGTGCGACACCGGCTCGTCAGCTTTGCTCTCCGCCCGATGCAAGCCGGAAAAATCGCGAATCATCCAGCGACCGTCGTGCACCTCCCAGTAGAGCGGCGCATGCCACTGTTCGCGGTTTACCACCTCCCATCCCTCCGAGAACCACCAGCGGTAATCCTGATAACCGTTATCACGAATGAATTCCAGGTACTCGCCGTTGCTGACGAGCGTCCGATCGATGGCGAAATTCTGCAGGAAAACCTGATGTGCTGGCTTTTCGTTATCGAATGCAAAACCTGAGCTTGCGGGCCTCAGCGGAACGCCGCCTTTTCCGTCTACTGTAGAAAACCCCAGCCGGAAGAGCCCGCCTTCAATTTCAGCCATTCCCTTGACCTGCTCAGCAACGTTTGGCGCCGGTTTGATCTGAGCTTTGTAAAGATCGCAGAGGAGATGCTTGATGTCGTAAACCAGCAACTCCTGGTGCTGCATCTCGTGCTCGAGACCCAGCCTTACAAGCTTGAGAATCCTGCCGGCCTCTGGATGGAATTTGAGGGCGTCGAGGAACTCAAGCATTTGCTCGTCGATTCGGTTGCGATAGGCAATAGTCTCGCGAACGGTGGGACGCGAGCGCGTTCCCCGCTTTGGGCGTTCTATTCGCGCGCCAAATCCTTCGTAGTATGAATTGAAGTAGAAAAGGAAATCTTCAGCGTAAACCTGATATCCGGGTTTGTATGATTGCAGCAGCGTCTCGAAGAACCACGACGTATGGCCGATGTGCCACCGCGGAGGACTCATGAACTCAGCGGTCTGAATGACATAGTCTTCCGTCTCGAGTGGCGCAACGATCCGCATCGTCTGAGCGCGCACTTGTTGAAAAAGTGCCATGGCCGCCGCTGTGTCCATCTGTAGAGTTCCGCTCGCGGCTGTTGGCATCATTGTCGGTACGTGGTTCATTTGGTGTGCATCAATGATAAGCCACCGGCAAGAGGTGTCAAAACGTGGAGATCTGTAGTCCGACAGTATGACCTTGGAGCAGATTGGGAATCTGGCAAAGAGAGATCAGGGTACACACTCTTGCGCACTATTGAAGCCTTTATTTCCAAGTCTGCAGCCTAAAGAAAAAAGTCCAGCCGTGGGTGAACTTTTCTCATTTGATTCTTTCCCCGTTTACGGTGCGTTGCGCACCAGGCGGAAACTGTCCGTAAGCCATATGCAAGGTTTGTCGCTGCGACAGAAACCGATGAAGTTGGGATTAGCCAAGTTCAACCCTGCATCGGCAAGTGCTGCGGTCCTGTTCAGTAGCACAGCTTGATGGTATGTGCCAAGGGAGTTGTATAACGATTCAGGATCATCGTCAAAATTTCCCGAAAGCAGACCTAAAGCTGGACGGCCAGCTAAATCATGAAGCTTGGCGTGACTGAGTTGCATGGTCCTAAGTTGGGCTGTGCAGGGTTCTGCGGAAGTCATTAGCGCCTTCGACCACACTTTCTCGTGACTTCAATGCCCTTAATAATGGACACCTCCCTTTCATCCACGCCGAGTTCAAATCGCGGAAGATCATCAGAAGCTTCAAGTGGCCACATCCATAATTCTACCGTGAACTTTACTCGATGACCGCCATTTATCATCATTGCGACAACCTGTTTTGAATTCACGCCTCGGCGGACAATCAAATGTTTAATGTCACGACAAGCCCTGGCCTTCAGATCTCGGATACCGTCACTACTTCCTTCGTACATTACTACATAGCCCTTCGAAAGTGGCTCCCTTTTTAACTGGGCCGCGAGATTATCAAGTCGCGCAGTTTCTTCTTTCATTGAGAGAACGCCATATTTGTCAAACATTCGGCCGGAGTCGAATCGAACAGCCTCACTAGTTGAAGTTGTACCTGGGGAAATACGCCTCGATGCAGGCAGGACAGTCAGCACGCAGAAAATAGTACTAGTGATCAGCAAACTCGTTCTGATTGTCATAGGCACACCTCTACGCAGCGTCTTACGCTGGAGGGCTTACATTTCGATCTTAGTATTCCGCCCCAGTAAAAGCTGGCTGCAAATCTGTCCGATAATATCTTCTGTCTGTCGGCTTCGCTTGGCAGTTTCCAGCTGTGGGCCGCAGCTATATCGAGCGCTGCCCTTGCAAAGGCTTGATCCGAGTATTGCCCATTCCTTCCCGCTAAATGCAGCGTCTCGTGTAAACCTGCCTGGGCAATTTCATTGCTAATGTACTGTTCTCTGCCCGGCCAGCGTCCGGGACCAAAACTCGATGGAGGAAGAAGCGCCACGGCCGTGTTGGAATACTGGAGATTGCTGCTTACCGTGTTGTAGCCGTATTGCGTGCTGTAGTTGTAACCGCCTCTGCTATTGATCTCGTCGAAGAGCTTCAGCGGATCGTTGCTGAAAGGCGGGTTACTGCTATTCTGTTCGGCTGTTTTCGCCAGAAGCTCGTTGATGAATGGCAGGCAATTAGGGTCGCTTAGTAAGTCTGCTATCCTGTTGCGAAGGGCGCTGGTCTCATCGGTCGTTAAGCGGCGATCAGGGTTCTGCGGTTCTCTAGACTTGCCAACCTCGAGTGTTCAAAGAACTACCTGACCACCTCACATGAGTATTGGCCTCGCCTTTTGTCCCAGCGAACATTGCACAATTCCTCACTGCCGTCTTCATGATATTCGTTCAACGACAAAACATCAGTTGCCGCCGATAAAACCGATTTCGACAAATCGAAGGACGTACGCACCCAATGTGCCGATGGCAAGTCGTTTCTGTCTGTAGGCGCATTGAATATGACTAGTCCAAAACGTTCCTTAGCCGTCGTAGTTGTATCGACCACAATAAAGGCTAGATCCAACAGATGGCCGTCACGATTGAAGTCTCCCCCAACGTAGGCAAATTTGTTAGTGACGAAAGGGTCGTCTAGATGCTCTCTCATTACCTTTTCCGGAATTTGAAAGTCATCTCTGCGTGCTATGCGATATCGGCCATTTGAGGTGAACTTTTCCCACGCCTCTTTCGCTTTCGGGTCGTCGTCAAGTAATCCGGCTGGGAATATCTGAGGTGATGGCTGCTGTGCTAGCGTCTTCTCGATCTGCTGTTCTGGCGGCTTAACGTCAGATGACGTGTTGCACGCACCAACGAGAAGTAATGCTGACAGAAAACCGGCACAGGTAAGTTGACAAATCATGCTCGCCCTCCTATTGACCAGTCTTTAGGCAATTCAGAAACGGCGCATAGAGATTGCGAAGAGAGCTAGCGTCATCGGCATAGGCCGTTCGTATGTCGGCTGTCGGGCCAGGCCCCCAACCGTACCGGGTGGAAGGCCCGGTGATGATCCTACTCACTACGACGGCCGTGGAAGTTGATGAAGAGCTTCATCTCAAGTACCTCACGCTGATCAGAAGCATTGCTTTGGCGGGGAGCATACTGGTCAAGTCGGTGGCAACATAGGTGTCCGTACTGCGAGCCGAAGGAAAGCGGCCGGCCGTCTAACGGGCTCTCTTCTTCCTGCTCCCCTCACTATCGTTTTGCTACTCTCCAAGGCTCCGGGCGCCTCTATGCCCTCCGTGAGCAAGCAGGACTCTCGCAACAGCAGCTGGCCGACCGACTCGGGCTCACCCAAAGAGCCTATGCGCACTGGGAGCGTCATCCAGTCGCGCTGTGCGCTGACCAGCTATTGAAGTTGGCCCAGGCTCTGAATGTCTCGGTCGATGATTTGGTGGGTACTAACGGAAAGAAGAAACGGGGCACTGGCCCAGCCGGTAAGATGCGTCAGCTATTCGAAGCAGCCTCTCGACTCCCGCGTAGCCAGCAACAAAAGATCGCCGCCCTCTTAGAAGCTTTCATCGCTCACAATCGCGGCGCTTGAGAGTGTGAGTTCTTCAACTCCTCTTGAGAATAACCTTCTTCGTGCCAGTCCTTGGTGCATTTGGATTGTATGTAAACCACTCGTTACCATCATCATCACGAAGGTAGGACGCTTGATGGTATCTGTCCTGGGACGGGTCATCAGGTACTTCCGACATTTTAGGTCCCTCCCTCTCCTCCGGAGTCTCAACGTCGTTCAAGTTGGTGTAGACCTGAACGTGCAGGACCTTTGGCTTTGGAAATCGCTTTGATACAAGCTTGAATAGCTCTTTCAAGTTGTTTTCTGAAAAAGCCTTTTCATCCAGGAGAACCTCAACGTAGCGGTAGGCATCCTTCGGGGGAGTGCCGCTGTCGTCAATGACCTCGTTGCTCACGATGGCATAACGAAACGGCGAGCGATTTGATATCTGTGACATGCTCTTGTTCACCCCTCCTGCAATGTTGCCTGTCAGGAGACTGAGAAGGACTATCCTTAAAATCGTTCGCATCATCATGGCGTCTTCTTTGTACATTGGCTATTGAAGAACCGACTAACGGCATCAGACCAACTTTCGCTAGCTCCTTTCGTCAAGCCAAGTTTGCTACCTAAAGAGGCATCAAGATTACGCCCGATGGGGTAAGCCAGGTGGGTCATTTCATGCAACTCGAGATACAAATTGCCGGCGAAGGCGCTTTCACCGCCTCTGATGTAAATGCCAACATGAGGAACGCGGACTGTTGTGTGAGCACCTCCTGATTGCGTGGTTCTATCGAACCATTGCCCCAAAGTCTCTCTGCCTCTCGCTAGTCCATCCACATACGTAGAGCCGCGGGCATTCTGAAGACTGTTCACGTCATAGACCTGGGCCGTATTCGCCAAACTTGTCACCTTGCCGAGCAGGCCAACTTTTTTCAAAGCGTCCTTACAATCCTGCGACATCGTTTGCAGAAAGTTCTTAAAGTCTTGACGCGGAGTGGTCTGAGGAGTTGGTGTAGGTTTCTGCGGGAACCCTTACATATTTAGTTCACAGTTCCTTCAGTCGTGACGAAATAATTTGCCACGTTCCATAGCGTCTAACGTACTTGTTAGTGTATTGGTATCGCTTTTCGGGGGAATTATCTCGAGACTTCACCAAGAGTCCTGTTGCTACCGCAGTATCGCCGCAGGCATAGACCTCAATCTCCGTATCATAAATCTTACCCAGGAAAACCGGGACCCTGGCCTCAAGAAATTCTGGCTTACCTTTCCGATGCTCGTTCACGTCAGTAAATGTGAAATCATCGGCGAGAATTTCCGAGGGAACGACCGAATAGCTGGGCGCTCCAGCCAGATGAAAGACAAACTCTTTGTTAATATACCGAATCGTTTGCTCGGTTTCGCTGGCGTCGCCACTCACTCCATCGCTTAAAGGCCAGGTAGTATCGTGTGACACCGATGTAACGTGTTCGATTCGAATAATAACGAACTTCATCCGAAATTGATCAAGATGCCCAAAACGCTTTCCTCCTGGCGCAATGAAGCGTCCAAGCACGGCAATTTCCGCTCGCCCGGCAGAGTGTTTGGATGACTTAATTTTCAATATCGACTCAAGACGCTTATCGATTGTGGGGCTTGACTTTAGAGCCGGATCATTCTCGGCCCACACAAATTTGTCTAGACCGTCACAGTGTGGACTATAAAGGAACCATTGTTCATCGCCGGCGATGAGAATTGCTGTCGTCCGAACAATGCGTTGATCGTATAATGTCGGCTTGGTAACGAGGACGCAGAAAGGTACGGATCCAACATTAACTTGACTAGTCAGACGTCTATCGCGCCACGCAACCGCGGACGATGATTTGCCAGAAGCTTCCAGCCGGAAGTAATTGTTGTAAGCCGCACTGATTCCTACTCCAAGGAGTAGAGTCGACTCTAGAAAGGACACAGCCAAATTCCGCAATAAGTTTAGATACTGATATCTCATGACAGACTGAATACCTCACGGACAATGAGATCACTTCAAGGCCTTCAGTTGATCTCTGCAGTGCGCCTCGACCCACGCGCTATTCTCGCGACTGAGATCGGATTTTCCTCCGTCCTCAGGAATTAACCACATGTCTGACACTTTTGAGCCGCCGTGCTTATCAATTTCTACAAAAGTTGCAACCTTAATAAGGTGTGCGACCTCATGCAGGATCGCTAACGCTCGGCCTGCCCGTGAAGTTGAGCTGAAGCTGCCGAACGATCCACTGCCAAAAAAGGGACCTCGCTGATTCACGACCGCTGACGCCGGCATCTGGTATTCAAAGCCCGTTTGGGCATTTAGAACATTGCCAAAGTTGGAGAGCTGTATCCCCGTAGTCGTATCTGTAGCTGAAATAATGCCTGGTTTTAGCGCCTTGGCGAGTTCCTTTAGGACCTCGGTGCCGTCACGTGAGCCGTTTTGAGGATTCGATCCACCGAAGAACTGACTGCATGGATTATCGGTGCTGAGTATTGTGAGCGCGTCGGCGACAGCAGCATCGATGGCTCGTTGATTGGAGTTCTGCGGAACTAACGGGCTCTCTTCTTCCTGCTCCCCTCACTATCGTTTTGCTACTCTCCAAGCCTCCGGCCCTGCCTCAATACTCGGCGGCTTTATGAAGAGGTCTTGGTTGTACTCGACATTGAATTGGTAACTTTGATTGTATTCCGTGCCGTCATCATACTTGATAGTTTGCGGAACTTTGATTCCGCTGATCTCCACGTAATTAGACAACGCTAGAGAGGTAACGTATGTCTTGTCACTGACAACGTCGTAATAGCTGACTGTAACTAGCAGGTGAGTCTTAGGATCTAAGGCGAAGTCAACTCGCTTGCCATTCACCGTTGTCTGCACAACGTCTACTGGTCGCAAGCCTCTGCTTCCGATGCTTGCCTTCACTAACACAGGTTTTAACCATTTGGACTCGGGCAACACAGGCAGTAATGAATTAAGGAAAAGCTCTTTTCTTTTGTTATCTGTGATCGGTTCTGGTTGATGGTTCGGCTCACCATCGGTGATGACATACTTTACGTTAGTGTCGTAGTTGTACATCTCGATCCGTAACCCAAATACATCTGGCCTGAGATCGTTCCATGTCCAAAACTTGTTAGGTAATGCATATAACATTTCTTGACGTATGTGATTCTCCTTGAACGCACTTGTCCTGTACTTTGCGCCAGACGAAATGATCAAGTTGCGCACAGCATCAAGGCGTTCGCGTCCGCCTTTAGCAGCAATGGCCTGATCCCACAAGCGTTGTACTTCCTCCGGTGGCTTTATTCCTTCGATGTGCTCGATGAATTTGTTTACCGGTATTTCGGGCGCTGGTACCGCAGACAGAGCGAGGTTTTGGAAACTAAGCAAAGAAATAAGATTAATGGCAATTATTGTTGGCAACACGATTACTATTTCACCTCCCAAAACAAACCACCGAGTCTTCGGAAAATAATTGGCACGCCGTGACGAACGGCCGAGTTTACGTCTTGTGCTGGGTTGTCACAGTCGAGGTCTGCATATCCTAGAGCACCCTGCGAGTTGCCAGGAATTGTCCCAGGAGGCCCCACATCGACCTGCAAACTTCGTCTAAATCGATGACTATCAATACCCAGTGTCTCGAGCGGTAGTAAATGATCGGTAGTCGAGAGTGTTACCTATGTTGCCACCGACTTGACCAGTATGCTCCCCGCCAAATGGTGTTCCGTGCCTAAAATTTGGATTGGCATCCAAGACGGCGACGAAGGCTTGGCGGTTACTGATCTCAAAAGTGATCCCCTCCGGGTTTTTCGGGGCAGCACTTTGAACGTTGGTGATGGAATCGGACACTCCCGCCCGGCCAAGGAGATCCAAGATATCGCCTCTGTCACCGCCGGTTTTGTCTTGCTTGCAACCTGGTTTTGGTTGCTGCGGCTGTTGAGGAGTTGCAGGATTCTGCGGAACTCCCTTTCAAAGATCAAAGGTGAAATCGCTTTTCAAACACTATCGCGTGCTGAAGCGAAGAACTCTGTATGTAATAGATTTCGGCTTTGTTGACCCACAAGATCCCAGCCTGTGATTTGTATTTTCCTTTTGCCGGAAACCGCACAACGAATCTTTCACCTACTACCGCGCCATTCTGATCAAGTTTGGGCTCGCGTTTTATCACGCGCGCGTTCTTGACGAACTTAAGAAGTTTCTTCTTAGCTACCGCTCGTGATGAGCATGTATCGATTCGGATTGAAATATCGACGCCGTCAGATGACTCGTAATTCTGAACAGAAAAGCGCGTTCCGTCAGGCAACGTTCCGCTTGCGGCCTGAGAGGGTCGAAAGTTGATGTTAGATCCATCCTGTAGCGATTGATCGTACACGTAATTGTCTGGTGATTCCGCAAAGGTAGGTTTAGCCGTAATCGCAGACCTCGCGTTTATAACACCTGTAGAGCTTGCGAAGCCAACGACCAACAGAAAACGATTTATTAAATCCTTCCACGAACTTGTTGCAGCGTTCATCGATATTTAAATCCCCCTCCGTTTCGAACACAGTTTTCGAGCTTCCATCCTCCCTCCGGTGTGTTGTTCCGGTCGAAGCCAACCCCCGTTATCGCCGCCAAAGAGTGTCCCAGTTCGTGAACCTGACTCTTCAGAATCTCCATTGGATTCCGCAGATTTGACGCAGTAAAGTTTCTGTAAGGCGTGTCACCGGAAGATGTTGGACCAGTGTAACCAGTTACATTTGCATTTTGAGGTAGTTGTTGATTTGGCGGCTTACCCTGATTGTAA
>DASQPD010000158.1:0-6388 GCA_035644135.1 Pyrinomonadaceae bacterium | reverse complement strand
GACGGACTTACCCACTCGCCTACAATAAGTGGATTCACGAGCAGGTGGCGGACTGGCTGGGATTACCGAAGTTGTATGAGGAGCTTCCGCCAATTCTTTCCGTTCGGAACATTGGAAGTCCTGAACTGGGCGAGAAGGCGGTTGCGTTGCGTACGCTTCTGGAGCGCTGGACCTGCCCCGAACCTCACGGCCATGAGACGGCCCAACCTTACCCTGCACCGAATGGCGGCCCCGCCACGCAGCCTGGTAATTCAGGAGTCACAGAGGGCCGCCATCGGTGAGCTGACCGTTAGGCCTAATGAGACACGAGTCCATCCATCTCGATTTCTCCGATCCTGACATGGCGCAAGCTCTCGCCGACGCCGAGCCGCCGGAAGGTGTTAAGGTTTTAGGCCCGTCCAGGCTAATACAGGCTTCCGATCCCGCACAGATTCTCACGCAGATTGTCATTGAGTTCGTTGCACAGTTTTCAGCCACGGTTCTTGCCGGATGGATTCTTCTTGCATTGTCGAAACGCGGCAAGAAACGGAGCAACATAAATCGTAAAGAGATTGTACTGAAGGAAGCGGATATAGTGCGACTTATCCAGGAGCAGCTCGCCAACCAGAAGACACGCGAGACTCAATGGAAGGAGGACCACCAAGATTCGGCCTAACCAATCGATGGAGCCAACGCCGCCCGACTTGATTATGAGCTTATTCTCAGTTCGACTCGCCTCTCGCAGCTTGCCGCGTTCTCAGCGGCGTGGCTCATCTTGGTCTCGTTAGGCGGACACTGAATCGATATGCGTGGAGTTCGGATTAGCTACCTGGTTGAGCACCCAGAATACATCCCGCAATTGGCACAGTGGCTGTTTGAAGAATGGGATGCGATTCTTGGTGAAAAAACGCCTGAGACACGGCTCAAAAAACTGAACGCGCATATGAATCGAGATCAGTTGCCTATTGCGTGGGTCGCGCATGCAAATGGACAACTTCTCGGAACTGCCTCTCTTCGCGTACATGATCTCGAGGGACACGAAGACCTGACTCCCTGGCTCGGGGGAGTATTTGTCGGCTCGCCGTTTCGGCGGCGCGGTATCGGTGCGGCGCTATGCGCTACCGTCGAGGACGCGGCCCGGACGCGAGCGGTACAGACTCTTTATTTGTTCACGCTCAACAAGCAGGCGTGGTATTTACGCCTTGGCTGGAAAGAACTGGGCCCGTGTGTTTGGCACCAGCGGCGCGGCGATATAATGTCGAAGGCACTGCAAATTGCCTAACGAGTCTATGAACCGACGGTTTTCAATGAGCGTTCTGCTGATCTTCCTGGTTTCCCTGATTGTCTCGCTCGACCTACCCCTCACCGATGCTGCGGAGCGCGGCAACTTCGCGGGTTTGGTCGACCTCGGCGACGGCCGCAAGATGTACCTGAAATGTAGCGGCAGAGGATCGCCTACCGTCGTGTTAGTCGGTGGTTTGAGGGCTTCCGCCGATGATTGGAGCATGTCCAATAAATCCACGCCGGCGGTTTTCCCGAAGGTTGCTAAGTTCACTCGCGTGTGTGCATGGGATCGTCCCGGAACGCCTGTTGGTGAAAATCCCAGCCGCAGCGATCCAGCCCTGCAGCCGACCACAGCGAAGGATGCCGTTGCCGATTTGCACGCCCTGCTGAGTGCCGCTGGTGAGGCTGGACCTTATGTGCTTGTTGGCCACTCGTATGGGGGTTTAATCGTCAGGCTTTATGCGAGCACTTTTCCCAAGGAAGTGTCTGGTCTCGTGCTAATCGACGCTCTCAGCGAAGGGCTTCAGGATGCAGAGACGCCCGAACAATGGGTAATACAGCGAAAACTGATTCAGAATGACGATCCCGAAAATTTGGCGTTATATCCAGCTCTTGAAAGGATCGACGTCGATGGCAGTTTGAACCAAATTCGTGCCGCTCCGCCGCTGCATTCAATTCCTCTCGTAGTATTGTCTGCAGACCGTCCGTGGGGTCCGCAAGTTCCGTCAATGATAGCGGCAGGCAAGCTACCAGCCGATATCCCGCCGGACTTCGGCTATGTCACCGATGCTGCACAGAAGAAGGCACAGGAACGGCTTGCCAAGCTTGTCCCCGACGAAAAGCACATTACCAACACGAATAGCGGCCACGAAATACATAAGGAACAGCCGCAACTGGTGATCGATGCAATCCGCGAAGTCGTCGATGCAACCCGTTCCGGAAGCCGTCAACCGGGACGCAAGGCAACGGATAAGTAATCGATCGGCAACTGTGGTGCCCTGGATTGGAACTTCTGATCGATACGGCATCATTGACTGGATTTGATTGACAAACCGAATTACAAAATTGGACCATGACCTTACTTATTGTACGCAAGCGCTACATGACCGAAGGAATGTCACCACGTGCGAAACTAATCGGGACCATCTGCGTCTTATTATTGGCCGCGATGATCAAATTGAATGCGTCTCCAGAAGACGACGCAAAGACCGTCGCTGCGTTAGACACGAAATACCAGGCCGCCGTTAAGGCCAACGACGCTGCCACAATGGACCAGATTCTAGCCGACGACTTCACGTTGGTAACCGGGCGTGGCAAGGTTTATGGCAAGGCCGACCTGCTAGACTCGGCTCGAAAGAAGGAAGTCACCTACGAACGCCAGGACGAGGAACCTGGAACACAGAAGGTCAGAGTTTGGGGTGGCACAGCCGTAGTAACTGCGCTTCTATGGATCAAGTCGGTGCAAGGCGGTAAGCCAGCCGACTACAAACTATGGTTTAGCGATACTTACGTTCGCACTCCAACGGGCTGGCGCTACGTCTTCGGTCAGGCTTCCCTCCCCTTGCCTAAAGCGGAGTCCAAGTAATCGATACTAAAGGCACGCAACCATTTTAACCAGGCGATACAGCCAAGTCGAAATGGATCACAAACAGGCGTGCTGGCTTAACGACGTCAGTCGGTATCCGGGTCCGCTTCGCCTTCGCTCGATGGCTCTGATTGATCTTGTGCCAACGCGTGCAGGATTTGCCGGCCAATCCCAGTGGCATGCTGTTTGCCGCGATTAACGAGAATAACAACGCCCAGCTTCCGCTGCGGAGCGAATCCTATGTAGGTTGAGGTGTTATTTAGTCCGCCGTTCTTGTCGATGATGGTGAAGTTGCCGGCGGGAACGTTCTGCCAGGCAAGGCCTAACTTTAGGCGCGGGCTCGCCGTGAACACGGGCTGCTGGGCCAGGGCCATGGCGTTCTCGATCGGACGATGCTCTGGAAGCTCACCGAGATTAGCGGCCATAAAGGTAGCCATGTCGCGCGACGACGAATAAATCTGGCCGGAGCCCGGCCACTCGAAAGTTCCGCCTTCCTCACCCGGTCGACCACTCGGTTGGCCCGTCGGGCTGTAACCTTGCACGGCGCGACCAAGCAAATCGCGCGGCAAAGGCAATGCAGTCGACGTCATCCCGAGCGGGCCGGTAAGCCGCTGATGCATCAACGCGGCGAAACGCGTGTTGAATCGCCGTTCAAGAGCGACCCGCAGCAAGACCATGGCCGCGTTGGAATAGAGATACTGTTGCCCAGGTTCATGGTTCGGGCCCGCTTTCCAGGAATTGAGAAAGCGAACAAAATCTGGCCACTTATATCTACCTCGATGCCAACGCTCATATTGCTGTGGGACGCGCGGCAGTCCGGAAGTATGACTGGCAAGCTGCCCCAGTGTCACTCGTCGGATATCACCGCCTCGTTGTAACTCCGTAACGTCTTTAGCAACCGGGTCATCGAGACTGAGCTCGCCCTGCTTAACGGCTTGCGCCAGTAACGTGGTCGCGAACACCTTGCCTACCGAACCGAGGTTGAAGATCGAGTCCGCCGTGACCCGGCGGTTCTCCGCGTCGTTGGCGAAGCCATAGTTGAAGAACGAAGTCTTACCATCCATCCGGATCGCGACCGCAACCCCACCTCCCTTGCCGTTCTGCGGCAATATCGGCTGAACTTTTTGCGCGACGATCTGTTCAACATTGACTTGGGCGCGCGCGGGACCGGTGATCAGCAGGGCCCCGATCACGGCGATAATGAGGAAGGCTGTTCGAATCATGGGCGGGATTCTTAACCGATAAGGTAGTCTTGCGCAATATCAACCAACTGCGGGCTTGCCCGGCGCGGCGACCCGCTACAAAGATCTAACCACGAATAGACACGAATTTGGTCCCTCTTATTAGTGTTCGTTGGTGTTCATTAGTGATTGAAAAGCTCACGATCCTTTTTCGCTTGCTCGGTTCGACCGGGTCCTGATAATGAAGAACTCATGCTTTCTTTTTATCGGGACCCACTCCTGGGTAAAATCCGAGATAGGCGAAAGAAACGTTCGTCGAATTGTAGTTAGGCCTTCCCGTACCATCGGACACTTTGGATGAAGACACGTGTCGCCATTTACGGAGGTACGAATCTAACGACCGAGACGGTCCGTTTCGTGCGGCATTTGACCCGTGACCTTCTCGGGTTTGGCGATGTCGTGCTCCTCAGCGGTGGCTTTGATTGCTTTGAACAACATCCGGAACGGACTTCCGTTGACCGTGCGGTACTGGCTGAAGCCGAGGAACGCCTTCCTCCGAATCAATTCGCCAAGCGATTCGAAACGTGGGTTCCTGCGCCGGCCCTTGACCGACACTCAGTAAAACGCTTCAAGAAGGGAATTACGCACGAGCTTATTGGAACTGCGCAAGCAAGGCGGTTCAAGCTCGTCAACGCAGCGGATGCATTGATTACGATTGTCGGCGAGGGTAACACGCGTAGCGTTCTAGAGTTGGCGCTCGCAGTAGAGAAACCGGCATTGCCAGTTGCCTTTACTGGCGGCGACTCCGGACGCATGTGGAAGCGCCATCGAAACGAGTTTGTCGGTTCTTTGAGGCTTACTCCTGAGCTCACGCGACACCTAGAGGACCGATCGCAATCTGCTCGGCAGCTTAGCCGCCTCGCCTGGCACGTCGCTTCGGTCGTCCATGAGGCAGCACAAAAGCGCTGCTTAGTTTTGATGCCTTTTGGTCCTGGCCACGATGGGTTTTACAGCAACGTCATCCGAAGAACCATTGTCGCTGCGGACTTTGTTCCACACCGGATCGACAAGGACGACTACGCCGGCAACATTCCGTCTCTGTTTCTCTCATCTCTGGAGCGCGCTCGGGCCGTGGTCATCGATCTGACAGGATGGAATCCGAACGTCATGTATGAACTCGGCCAGGTTCATGCTCGGGGAATTAGCCCGTTCTTGCTCGTTCGCCACCCGACAATTAAGAGAACGCTTCCCGATATGCCCTTCTACCTGCGTCATGAAGGCTCATCATTGAACCGGATCACGAGCATGGTCGCCGGAGTATCGCCTGTGAACTCAACAACTATTTGCGTATGGTCGCAAAGGCACATGATGGCAACCATCGCATGGGTGAAAGGGCAAAGGAGGCCTAACCAACGAATGGAGCCGGCGTGCCCGACGGTCCCGTGCGACTTGCTGGCTGCGGCGCGGCTCATTCGTGATCGCGGCGGCAACTGCAATAAGCGCCGCGCTGGAAAACGCCGCGCCCGTTCCAAACGCTAAGAGGCTACTGCGCATGTGGAGGAGCATCGAGCCTAAGGTCTAACGAGACACAACATCAGCCACCACGCGAAAACCAACCGATGAAGCCAACGGCCCCTAATCGGCAAATGCTGCAATCGATAGAGTTTATGGGCAGCTCATGAGCAAACTCGACGCTGAACAACAAAAGAGTCTAAAAGAAGCCCAACGTGCTTGGATCAAGTGGCGGGACGCCGAAGCAGATCTCGTTGCACGTTTGGGCGGCGCGGTTGGTGGCAGCGCCTTCCGTGTTAATTACTCGACTGCGCAAGCCAAGCTGATTCAGCAACGGACAGAAATATTGAGAGGATATCTCAAGGATGCCGGGAGCGGTCAATGATGCCATCCAAAAACCCTAACGAAACGATGCAGCGAAGCGCGAGCCAGTCTGCATTCCACTTCTCAAGTCTTTGCCATCCACCCTTTGGCTGCGTGGAGAGTTGCACCGGACTCGCGGTCGCTGATCTTGTGTCTCGTTAGACGATTAAAATATGTCACACATCAAGTTGATTCCAACGGTTGTATTCACGCTGTTCCTCTTTGTCGGATGCAACGAGAAGCCAAAGGCCGTCGACCCAAACAATAAGGATGAAGGGAGGCAGAGCACGAAGGCGTTAGAGGCTGCCGATCTAGTCGGATACGATGGCAAGCGTCTCAGGAAGACCACTGATCGTGTCCTCGATGCAAACGATAAACGCAATCAGGACATCCAAAAGACAATAGATGATAATGAATGAGGCCTAACTAGACGCTGGGGCCAACACCTAGCCGCGTCGCGTTACTTTTATACGACCGTCTTCCC
>DASQPD010000157.1:0-15065 GCA_035644135.1 Pyrinomonadaceae bacterium | reverse complement strand
ATCGCAACAGAGGTTTTGCTGCCAAACGCTGCCGACGTAGATTCTCGGGGCCGCTATCCTGCCGAGAGTTTGAAGGCGCTGGCGGATGCCGGCCTTTATGGTCTCTGCCTCCCTGGCGACGTTGGCGGCATGGGCGAAGGAATGCGCGCATTTGCCGGAGTCGTCGAGGAACTCTCCGGCGCGTGTGCTTCCACCGCGATGATCTACGTGATGCACGTTGCGGCGTCGCAGGCGATTGCCACCTCGTCAACCCTGGGTGATCGCGATCCGATTCTGAGAGAAATTGCCGCCGGAAAGCATCTGACCACGCTTGCTTTTTCTGAGACCGGATCGAGATCGCAGTTCTGGGCGCCCGTTTCAAAATTGGAAGAGCGGAATGGTCACTATCTGACCTCGGCCGCAAAATCATGGGTGACGGCCGCCGGACACGCGGACTCTTACGTTTCAACTGCGCAAAAGCCAAATGCCGTTTCACATTTGGAATCCACTGTCTATCTCGTACGCACCAAAGCAGACGGAGTTCGTGTCACTTCGGCTTTCAACGGACTCGGCCTTCGTGGGAACGACTCGGCGCCAGTCTCGCTAGAGCAGATCAGAATCAATAAAGCTGATCTCATTTCCGCGCCGGGTGAAGGGCCTAAGGTAGTTCTTGAAGTCGTCTTGCCCTGGTTCGCGATCGGGAGCGCGGCGATGGCCAACGGCCTTTGTCGAGCTGCCGTGCAGCGAACGACAGAGCACTTAATCTCCACTGGATTTGAGCACGATGGTTCCAAGTTGTGCGATCTGCCGAACTTGCGAGCGCGCCTGGCAGAGATGAGTGTGCGTACCGAACAATCGCGCAGCCTGCTGGGCCACACGCTGGATCAAATCGAAAGTCCCAGCGAAGTGACACCGTTATTTGTTTTGCAAACCAGGCTGGCTGCGCTGCAAGCGGCGGTCGATGTTACCGATTTGGCAATGAAAACCTGCGGCGGCGCAGCGTTCTCGCGGCATCTGGGTATTGAGCGTTTGTTTCGCGACTCGCGCGCCGGCTGGGTGATGGCCCCGACTGTAGATCACCTAAACGATTTCATTGGAAGGGCGTTGACCGGCTTGCCGCTGTTCTGAATTTCTTTCGCATCTCTAAAGGCAAAATGAGTAACGATAAAACAATTCTCCTGGGGGCGGTCGCTTACGATCCAAAAGTCGTGACGATCTGGGAAGGTATCCGCGAACACTTCCTGGAACAGGGCGTGCCCTTGGATTTTTGCCCTCTTCTCAAATTACGAACGTCAGGTAGAAGAACTGCTGAAGGGCCACATCGATATTGCCTGGAACACGCCGCTCGCTCACGTGCGGGTGCGACAACGTACGGGCAGTCGTTAGGTTGAAAGTTCGGTAAGTTCAAGGCGCCCCCGCTCAACGTCGAATGCCGGTGCTTATCCTTATCAGTCAAGCCTCTGGGTTTACTGCACTGATTAATTGATTCGATGATGAAGCCTCGGAAACTTGAGCGGGGGCGCCTTGAACTTACCGAACCCTCAACCTAACGACTACCCCTTCCCCACCTGCGAATTTACGCAGCTTGAACCACGTATTAACCAGTTGGACCGAAGAATCTCCATGTCTTGGGAGGTGTAAACTCAACTTGAAGACTGCCGGTAAGCTTCTGCCCAGAACCTGGCTCTTATTTTATGTCAGGGAAACAATCAGGGACTAGAAATGTGAACGATACTCACGGCCCGATCTCGAAAGCGGCTGATTCACTCAGCTCCCTATCGGTGCGCCACGAGGCGTTCGCCGAGCTGGTGCTCCGTTTTCAAGACATGGCTTTTGCCTGTGCCTATGCCGTGCTCGGGGACGCTTATCTTGCTGAAGATGTCGCTCAGGACGCCTTTGTCGTCGCCTGGCAGAAGCTTGACCAACTTCGTGAACCTAATGCTTTTCCCGGTTGGTTCAAGCGCATCGTGTTGAGCCAATGTAATCGCCTGACGCGAGGAAAACGGCTACAAATTGTGCCTCTCGACGCTGGCGCCCACAGTCCAACCACTGATCCCGGGCCGCACATCATCGCCGAAAAGCATGAGCTATTGAATAAAGTGCTCAGAGCGATCAAGGCATTACCCGATAACGAGCGCCTTGTAACCACCCTCTTTTACGTGAACGGCTATACCCAGGCAGACATCGGCCACTTTCTTGAGGTTCCCGTATCCACCGTGAACAAGCGCCTTTATACGGCTCGTCAGCGGCTGAAGGAAAGTGTCGAAGTGTTCAAAGACAATCTTCAAAATCAACGTCCCTCGCGCGACAGCACTTTTTCTGACCGAGTTAATGCGAGACTTCGTCCAATGGTTGATAGGGATTGGCCACCGATTATGACCATGGCCTATGCCCGAGAGCAGAGCGACGTTCCCGGTAATGATCTATGGCTGCATCGTCGACAGAATTTTGACGAAGCTCATTATTTCCGACGGCAATATGTGGCAGAGGATGCGAACGGCGGACAGATTCTTGGGTTTGGTTCCATTGAACAGACGATCTATTTGCCCAAGTACCGGCTATTCGTTGTAACCGATCCACGCTGGCTCAAACTTGGTGTTGGCGATCTTTTACTGGAACGCCTGATGAATGATCTAAGAGCAGCAAACGCCGTGAGTATCTCCTGCAGGGAGTATGCTTCGCAGACTGACCTTTTGGCATTCCTCATAGCCCGTGGTTTCAAAGAAGTGGACAGAGTATTGGATTTGCGCTGGCAAGTCGCTGAAGCAGACGTTTCACCATTTTTGAGCATTGTAGAAAGAGTGAAAGATCGCGGTATCACAATTACTTCGCTTGCGGAAGAACGCCGTCGCGATCCGCGCTGCGTCGAGAAACTTTACGAGTTAACGAGCCTTCTGCATGAGGACGATCCTAGCCGCGAGCCGTTCGCGCCGCCGGGTTATAACGCGCGCGAAGCGCTGCTCTGGCTGGATATGCCTTACGTTTTGCCGGATGCCTACTTTATCGCCAAGTATGGAAGTCAGTATGTTGGTGTCAGCGACATAAGCGTGTTCGAAGCTCTCCCGGGCGGAGTCACTCAGGGCTTTACCGGCGTGCGGCGTGAGTATCGCAGGCAGGGAATCGCCACCTCACTGAAGCTGCGGGAGATTGAGTATGCCAGGACAAATAGTTACAAGGTCATTCAATCCTTCAACCGTCCCGCCCAATCGGCAGTTCTGGCGTTGAACCAGAGACTCGGCTTTCAGGTTCTATCCAGCAACGTCACGCTGGAAAAATGTCTGAAAGAAGTGATCGAGCTGGACCCGAGGGTTTACGACGAATACGCCGGTCACTATCGAGATGATGAACGCAGGCCGGATGTAGAGTTGATCGTGCGAAATGAAGGCGGCAGGCTGACGATTGAGGCGGTGGGACAAAAGGTCGAACTGTTTCCCCTCTCGGAGACGCAGTTCTTTGTTAGGCAGTTCTACGGCGAGGCAACTTTTGTCCGTGACGAGCAAGGCAGCATCAATCTCCTGAAGTTCGTGATGCCGGAATACAAAAGTCGACAAGCAAGTATCCAACACGCTAAGAGGATTACCTGTAATGAGTCAAAATAAAGCCAATGCAAATGCTCGAAACTCCATGAAAAATCATCCCTGGTTTTTGCTTGTACTCTTCACCGTGCCTATGCTCGGGCTTGTTGGTTTGGGGGAGAGCGGAATTACGGCCGCCGAAAACGAGCCAAACGTCTCAAGGCGATTGCCAACGGCACAACTGACACCTGATCAGGGAATCAAAGTCGCCGAACAGGTATACAAGAATATTCAAGTCTTCAAAGCACTGCCCGCTGCAGAGTTGGAGCCGACAATGGCATTCATCTCTGGTTCACTCGGAGTCAAATGCAACTATTGTCATGTGAACCCCTTCGAGAAAGATGACAAACCCACCAAGCAGACTGCGCGACAAATGATCCGGATGGTGTTTGACCTGAACAAAGGAAGCTTCAGAGGAGAGAAGGCCGTTAGCTGCTTTACATGCCATCGGGGTAAGCCGCAGCCGGTTTCCGTTCCCGCAGTCGGACAGAATCTTTGGCAGCCGAACCCAACACCCGTAAAGGAAAGTCCTTTACCAACCGTGGAGCATGTATTAGACAGATACGTGCAAGCGGTAGGCGGGGAGCAGGCCTTACGGAAAATAACCAGCCGCGTAGTGAAGGGGTCGCGGATAGGCGCGGATGGCGTGCTCGTCCCTGAGGACGTCTATCAGAAAGCGCCGAATAAAATACTCACTATCACTATTTATCCCGATGTTGCTTTCAGTACTGGCTTTAACGGAATGGCAGGCTGGGGGACTAGCAGCAAGGGCGGCGCGAGGGAGTTACCCGGCCCGGTGTTGGCGCAGCTCAAACGCGATTCAGAGTTCTACAAGGAGATTAGAACCAAAGAGCTGTATTGGAAACTTAACCTGGTGGGCAAATCAACGATTGGCGATAGCGAAGCTTATGTTATAGATGCTACTCCTATGAGTGGCAGTCCTGAGAAGCTATTCTTCGATGTCCGGACCGGACTGTTGGTGCGACGGTATATGGAATCTGAAACCTCTCTGGGCAAGTTTCCGCTGCAAACTGATTATGAAGACTATCGAGAGGTTGATGGAATCAAACAGCCTTTCCTGATCTACTGGTCCATGCCCGGCAGAATTTGGGGCCGCAAGATTGCAGAGATAAAACAGAACGTGCCCGTCGATGATGCACAATTCAATCCACCTTCATCCAAACCATGAACTAAACGACATCGTTCAGTACTTGGCTTCAATTGAAAGCGGCTCACTTGTGATGCGATTAATTGTCAGTCATTTGGGGGAGGATAGAGTCGCTCGAACTCCGGGTTACCGTGAAGCAGTGCGAGGTCGGGATCCTGGCGGGTCCATATCGGATCGCGGTAACCCGACTCCCACGCCTTCTTGATCGCGATCAGCGCGTCGCTGACATTGTTCATGCCGCAGTAGACGCAGGCGGCGTTGTATAGAATCATCGAATCGTCGGGACGCAGGACCATGCCCATGTCCGCTTCCCGCTTGGCCTCTTCGAATCGGCCCTGCCTGGCGTAGTCACCAGCCAGCAGCACGCGGGCGCGGGCGTCCTCGGGCACTTTCTTCACTTGCTCCTCGTAGATAGCGATCTCGCGATGAACGTAGTTTTTGAGCGCCTCTTTCTTTCCCAGCGCCCCGAGTGAGTTATGAATCGGAATGCTCGTGTTGTAGTTCTCGCCGGCGTGCGCCAGCGCTTCCTCCATGATGTCCACGACTTCCTGATATCGTCCGGCCGAGAAAAGCGCGCGTCCCAACAAGTAGTAGCCCCCATCGAGATCTGGATTCCGGCTGAGCGCCATCCGCATCTTCTGCGCGGCCTCGTCATAACGCCCCTCGGCGAAAATCACCCACGCCTCGGCGCACTGGATCTCCGGCGCGTCGTGGCCATGTGCGCTCGCCTTCTGCGTTGCCGCAATCGCCCGATCGATCCACTGCTGCTGGCGCTCGAAGTGGTAGTAGTACTGGGCGCAGACGTTGGCCAGTGCGGCATGAGCGAGCGCGAACGCCGGATCGAGTGCGACAGCGTTCTCGTACATCTGAAGAGCAAACTGTAGATCCTGCCGGGCGACGCGACGGGCATAATTTCTCCCCCTAAGATAGAGATCGTAGGCCTGCAGATCCTCGGTCGGTTTCGCGGAAAGAGCCTGCTGTTCCTGCGGCGAGAGCGTAATCCGCAATGCGGCGGCAATCTTCTGCGCGATCTCGTCCTGCACTTCGAACACGTCCTTCATCTCGCGGTCATATCGTTCCGACCACAGCGGAAAATCTGTGGCGGCGTCGACGAGCTGAGCGTTAATGCGCAGGCGCGCGCCTGCTCGACGCAGACTGCCGACCAGCACGTACGACGCGCCGAGCTCCTTTCCAACCTGTCCGGCCGTCACCGATTTGTCGCGGTAAGCAAGCACCATTGCCCGGGAAAAGGTCTTCAGCCCTTTGATCTTTGACAGCTCCGTAGTGATGTCCTCGGTGATGCCGTCCCGTAAGTATTCGTCCTCTTTCATTCCGCTCAGATTCTCGAAGTAGAGAACGGCGATGGAGTGCTCCTGGAGCGTTGGCGCAGCTCGTCGCATTGAACTCGAATCAGCGACATGTCGTCCCGAATCGAGATCGCGTTTCAACCTTTTGAGCGCTGTCTTTAAATCGGTGGCGCTCTGATATCGCAGGTCGCGGTCCTTCTCCAACGCCTGCCCGATGATCCGGCTGAGCTCCGGCGGCAGCGACGGATTGAGCTGATTTACGGGCAGCGGATCTCGATTGAGGATGGATTCAAATACGACCGCTGATGTCTCCCCCTGGAAGGGAAGAGTCCCTGTAGCCATCTGATAGAGGACGGCGCCGAAGGAAAAGAGATCGGTGCGCATGTCCGTGACCTGTCCTCGCACCTGCTCGGGCGACATGTACGACACCGTACCCAGGGTAGAGCCTGCTTCGGTCAGGTCCTTTGGGCGCACTGCTGTCGGCAGCTCGGAGTCAGCCTTGGCGCTCATCGCCAGGCGATCCATCTTGTCAATTTTAGCCAAGCCGAAGTCGAGGATCTTTGCCTGACCGCGTGAAGTCACGAAGATGTTTGCTGGTTTCAGATCGCGATGCACGATCCCTTTGGAGTGTGCTGACTCGAGCGCGTCCACGATCTGCACTCCCAGCGTCAGGATCGAATCTATGTCGAGGGGACCACGACGAATGCGGTCGGCCAGCGACTCGCCGTCCAGCAGCTCCATGACGATGAAATGCTCCGACTCAAACTGCTCGATGCCGTGGATCGTGCAGATGTTGGGATGATTAAGTGACGAGGCCGCGCGCGCCTCTCGTTGAAAGCGCTGAAGCAGACTCTCGTCGCCGGCCATCGCCGGTGTCAGGAATTTCAACGCGACATGTCGGCCAAGGTTGGTGTCTTCAGCTTCATATACGACTCCCATCCCGCCCTCGCCGAGCTGCGACGTGATGTGATAGTGGGAGATAGTTCTGCCAAGCATGGGGGCGGCCTCCGGAATTAAGGAGAATCCTGGATGAGCGGGCATAGTAGTATAGCCGCATACAGGCATCAAGCAGGGGCAGCTCCAGAAGAAAATCAGGCGAGATTTTGTGCGAGGGTTGGTGGACCCCTAAGCTGAAAGCGTTCGCTAATTCAAGCTGCGTAAATTCGCAGGTCGGGAAGGGGGCAGTCGCTAGGTTAAAGGTTCGGTAAGTTCAAGCCGCCCCCGCTCAAGTTTCCGAGGCTTCATCATCGAATCAATCACTCAGTGCAGTAAACCCAGAGGTTTAAGTGATAGGGATAAGCTCTGGCATTCAAGCTTGAGCGGGGGCGCCTTGAACTTACCGAACCTTTAACCTAGCGACTGCCCCCTTCCCGACCTGCGAATTTACGCAGCTCGAGTTGTCCAGTCGCGACTGCAGATTCTTCGGAGTTTTGACGATCTGAAAAGCGGTATCCAGAAAGGCCAGGTAGCCCTGCATGTCCTGACAGGTGCGACCTATTTCTCTAATTTCGAAATTCGGACGACGCCCGATGCGGTCTGGGAACGGCGCCTGCCGCCGATGCCGCCGGGCACTCTGACCAAGTGGAGCCTGTCACCTTCGTACGATGCACTCGCACGTAATCTGGAGCTTCCGCTCGCGCCCTCGGAGAGCGATGCGATGCATTGGCAGGATGTGGAGGCAGAGCCTCCGGGCTTTGTGGTCCTCTATCGCTATCGCGAGGCCCCGCATTTGAGGGTCTCTTTTGCGAGCGACTTTTCGAAGCGCCTCGAACCCCAACCGGGAACGAAGGTGGTGTATGCGCGGACGAGCATCGAATCCGATCGCGAGCAGGTGAAAAAGCTGTACATCGGATACTCCGACGACGTGAGCGTGTTCTTGAATGGCAAGATTCTTTTCCGCGGCCGAAGCGCCCAGAATTTTCGCGACCCCGGGTTCCTCGGCATCGTTAACCCGGAAAACGACGCCGTCTATCTTCCACTGAAGAAGGGCAGCAATGAATTAATGCTGGCGGTCAGCGAACTCGGTGGCGGCTGGGGATTCATTTGCCGCTTGGTGGACACAACTTAAGACCTGACGAGATTACTCTCCGATCCTCATTCACTGCGATCCCGTCTTATCGAATCTGGCTTGAGATCAAGCTCTCGTTGGACGGACCGATTCGCTTTTAGTGGCCAGCGGGCACACCAATGCGCGCTAACGCCTCTGCCGATGCGCCTTCATGATACAGCCTCACAAGTTCATCAGGATCGAAGACGTAACCGAAGGGCGGCCTGCCGATCTCTGCCATCTGCTCGCTTCGCACAAAAGCGTCACACTCTGTCTTCGTGGGGAAATTATCAACACTCAACTCAACCGCGTTGCCGTCGGGGTCGTGGTAATAGAGCGAGGTCGTGAACCTGTGATTGAGCGGCAGGAATGGCGTAATGCCATCAGCCTTAAGGCGCTCGTAAGTAGCCACCAAGTCACCGAAGCTCGCAAACCCATAGCCGACGTGATCGATCCCGGCGGCATTCTCCGGCTTCGCTACCGTCGCCGCATCTTCGAAGATCACGAGCCGGTGGTGCTCTTCGTCGAAGGTCATGAAGGCGAGGAATTCGTTCTCATGCTGAATCTTCGCGCGGAAGACCGTTTTGTACCATTGGATCATGTCTCTGTACTGCCTGGCGCGAATGCCGTAGTGCGAGATGTAGGTGGGCTTGGTGGCCGCGTCTGTCGGGTTTCTTTCGAGGGATTCAACGTGGTTCATGATTTTCTCTCCTCCGAAGTTTCAATTACGCTGGCCGCCCCAACGCATTATGCATTACAGCCTCATCATAATATTCCCATTTGCGGTGTTATGCTCACCTCGTGCTCGTTCGCGCTGCGCCTTTTCACTAAAAGCCCAAATCCCACCCACGGGCGAAGCTCTGAAAAAACTAGAATCGATCCTGGATACTACTCAAGATACAGAAATTCGCAGGTTGGGAAGGTGGGCTTGCCCCCGCTCAAGATCCGCGCCCATTCAACACTGAAATTGACAGCCCAAGCTGAGGAACTCTTCGCAACCTTCAGGGTGGATCTCAGTGTTGAGTGCGTGCGGATCTTGAGCGGGGGCAAGCCCACCTTCCCAACCTGCGAATTTCCGCTCCTTGAGTGATATCTCAAACCTATACTAATTTTTCACAGCTTCGGCTGGATGTTTCAGATCCCTTCTACACCAGAGGGCCTCGTTTACTTTTGCGCGCGGAGCGCGTTGGTTTTTAAGAGGACGCATTGTAGACAGGATCTGAACAGTCCACACACTTCCGTGTGTGGATTAATCATGAAACTCGGTTCAATGACGTCTGAGATGTGGGCGCTCTTATCCCTCAAGAGCCCTCCTTAAGGCTGCTCTCGCGAGCAGGCGTGTCGAATCTAAGGTCGGTAAAGGAGTGTCGTCAGGCCGCACGATTAGAGGTATCTCAGTGCAGGCGAGGACAACTGCGTCACACCCACGCGCCCTTAACTTGTCCGCCACTTCATTAAAGTATAGCCGGGAGGCTTCCAGGAAGATGCCGTTTACTAACTCCTTGAAAATAATCTCGTTGATTCTTTCCCTATCCGCTTCATCAGGTATTTTGCGCTCTATCCTGAATTCCTCTAACGCCTCGGGGTAGACAGGGCCTTCCATCAGATACTTTGTCCCTAAGATACCGAGCCGCACGTAGCCTACACGGTGGGCCTCTTTAGCGACCGACCCGGCGATATGTAGCCACGGGATAGGAGAGCGCGGAATTAAGTACTCAAACGCCTGGTGGTATGTGTTATCGGGGCAGATGGCGAAGTCGGCCCCGGCCCGCGCTACCTTATGCGCGGAAGCTATCAGAGCCTCGGCTACCGCCTCCCAGTTGTTCGCGCGGATGTGGCGCATGTGCTCGGCCATCGGCATCGAGTTCATTGTGATCTCTGGGTGGTTATGCTCACCCATGATGGCAGGTGCCTCCAGGCAGATTGTTCGGTAACAGAGGGCAGCGCCCTCGGCGCTGCCGGCCACGATACCGATGTGTTGGGTCACGACTCGTTACCTCCGCTTCTCTAAGGATCGGACTACTAAGGGGAGCATCTGACACTAATTATGCCTCGCATACAAATTTTTAGCATGATAGAGATGATCACGATCTTAAAAGCGGTCTAGTCGTGTATCATCGGCGGCAAATTTTGTCCCGGTGAGGATTCTCCTATGTCAAAACACCTTCTATCAATGTTTCTTTCTTGCTTCCTTGTGGGCCATCTATCCGCGCAGGTCCCACAAAACCCGGTTGCGGATGATTACAACAGCATTCTCAAAACAGTGAAGTGGCGGTCCATCGGCCCATTTCGCGGCGGCCGTTCAAATGCTGCCTGCGGAGTGGTGGGAGATCCCAAGACTTATTATATGGGGACCACGGGTGGCGGTCTTTGGAAAACAGATGACATGGGAATCAGCTGGCGGAATGTCTCAGATGGGTACTTCAAAACCGGTTCCATTGGTGCTGTGGCGGTTGCTGAAAGCGATCCGAATGTCGTCTATGTCGGTATGGGAGAGCACGCGGTACGAGGTGTGATGACCCATCCAGGGGACGGCGTATATAAGTCAACTGATGCGGGAAAGACATGGAAGAAGATTGGATTGGAATTAACGCAGCATATCTCGCGGATCGTCATCCATCCTAAAGACCCCAACATAGTCCTGGTCGCAGCACAGGGCACCCTGTATAGCCACTCACAGCAAAGAGGTATCTATAAATCCACTGATGGCGGAGCGAGTTGGAAGAGCGTTTTATTTGTGGACGATAAGACCGGCGCAGCGGAACTATCGATGGACATGAATAATCCACGAATACTTTATGCGGCGATGTGGGAACACGGCCGGCTCCCCTGGAAGGTGATCAGCGGCGGTCCGGGCAGCGGTCTGTATAAATCCACCGACAGCGGCGATACTTGGGAGAAAATGAAAGACGGATTGCCGGAAGAGATGGGCAAGATGGCGATTGCGGTAAGCCGCTCGAATCCTGAAAAAGTATATGCACTGATCGAAAGCGATTCTGATAAAGAAGCCGGCGGTTTATTTGTCTCGACCAACGCCGGTAAGAAGTGGAGCCGTATTACAAACGACCACCGGCTGTTGCAGCGAGCCTGGTATTACATTGAGCTATTCATTGACCCAAAGAATGAAGACACTATTTATGTTATGAGCGCATCTGCATTGCGTTCGACGGATGGCGGTAAAACATGGGAGACCCTGTCCGGCACACACGGTGATTTTCATGATCTCTGGATCAATCCCGATAATCCCAACAACTTTATCATCTCCAACGATGGTGGTTCCGCAATAACTTTCAACGGCGGAAGAAGCTTTAGTACGCAAAGCAATATGCCGACCGGTCAGTTCTATCGCATCAACGTAGACAATCAGTTTCCATATCGCATTTACGGAGGACAACAGGACAACACATCTGTTTCCATTGCCAGCCGTGAGTTAGGAAGCGGCGGGATTACAACTGCGAGTTGGACATATTCTGCCGGCGGTGAGAGTGCTTTTCTCGCATTTGATCCGGATGATCCCAAATATGTTTTGGGCGACAGTTATCAGGGAACGATCGAGGTGCTCGATGTCAGAGCGCAAGCTGGCACGAACATTATGGCTGCGCCCATTCAGTACCTTGGTATGGATGCGAAAGACATTAAGTATCGATTTAACTGGAATTCGCCAATCATCTGGAGCAAACACGAACCCGACACTTACTACCATGGATCTCAGTACGTGCTGAAGACAAGTGATATGGGCAGATCGTGGAAGGATGTCTCACCTGATCTCACTCGCAACGAAAAAGAAAAACAAGGAAGACCCGGTGGGCCATACACAAACGAAGCAGTGGGCGCCGAAAACTATGGCACGCTGAGTTACATCATGGAGTCACCTCACGAAAAAGGGGTGATCTGGACAGGCAGTGACGACGGGCTTGTCTACCTGACTCGAGACGGTGGCGCGAACTGGAAAAATGTAACGCCGCAGGGTTTACCAGAATGTTTGATCAATGCCATTGAAGTATCCCCGCACGACAAAGCAACTGCCTACATAGCAACAACCCGATATAAGTTCAACGACCACACTCCAGGTCTATATAAAACGACAGATTATGGAAACACCTGGACAAAGATTATTAATGGACTACCTGCTAATGCGTTTACAAGGGTAGTGCGTGAGGATGACGTGCGCAGGGACCTTTTATTCGCCGGCACCGAACTCGGTCTATTTTTGTCCTGGAATGGGGGAAGGGACTGGGCGCCTTTTCAATTGAACTTGCCCGTTACTCCAATAACCGATTTGCGCATACATAAAGGAAATCTGATCGCAGCCACGTCGGGCCGAGGGTTCTGGATACTGGATGATTTGGGTCTAATTCGTCAGTACAAAAAGGACGTGGCTTCCTTTGCTATCTATCGACCCGAGAGCGCTTACTTGGTAAATGGATCCAGCGAACTGGATGAGACGAGTGATGATTTTAAGGGAGCTAACAGATTCAGGGGTGTAAATCCCGCAACCGGAGTGGTTGTTTACTACCAACTACCCGAGCTGAAAAAGACTGACGAAATTACGATGGAGATCAAGGACGCGGCAGGAATTACTGTTCGCAGCTTTTCTTCAAAGGCTGATGAAAAGTATACAGAATACGATGGCGCTCCAAAGCGGGAACCGCTTCTGCCCAAAGCTAAAGGACTGAACAGGTTTGTGTGGGAAATGCGTTATTCAACGATGCCGGGCGTGCCCGGGGTTCACATCGAAGGCGGTTATGCCGGACACAAAGCCCCACCGGGAAAATACAACATCACCGTAAAGATGGGTGAACAAACGCTCTCAACCGAAACTGAGATACTTCCCAATCCTCTCTACCCAACAAGCGCCGCGACATATATGGAATATCATCAGATCATGTTGGGTATGGAGAGCGAAGTGACGTCGATGCACCGAACGATCAACACCATGTACGAAAAACAGAAACAGCTGGAATCGCTTCTCACTTCATTGCCAGCAGGAGATAAATTTAGTGTCGTTAAGAAAGAAGGCGATGCGCTGTTAAAGAAAATGAAGGCCTGGGATGAGGATATGGTGCAGCGTAAATCAAAGGCGTACGACGATGTTGAGAACTTCCCAAATAAGTTCACTGCGAATTATCTGTTCCTGATCAACCAGACAGAAAGTGATATTCCGAGAGTGAATCAGCCATCGCTGGATCGGCTGAAGCAACTCAATGTGGAATGGGTTGCGTTGAAAGCAAGGGCCGATGAAATTCTTAACAAGGATGTTCTGTCGCTTAATAAACGACTGTGGGAAGTCGGATTGGGAGCTATTTGGAAAGATTAGATGCTTTAGAAGGCTATCCGCAGATTACGCAGATTACGCAGATTACGCAGATTGGAGCAAATACTGTTAACTTGAAGAGCGCGCGCTGACTCAAGCTTCCTTTTTTAGCTCTTAAATCGGTGTAATCGGCGTAATCTGTGGATGATTCGTTGGCATGTTGGAAAGATTAGATGCTTTAGAAGGCTATCCGCAGATTACGCAGATTACGCAGATTGGAGCAAATACAGTTAACTTGAAGAGCGCGCGCTGACTCAAGCTTCCTTTTTTAGCTCTTAAATCGGTGTAATCTGTGTAATCTGTGGATGATTTGTTGGCATGTCACTAGCGGGCCTGCAAAAGCTTCATCCCCTCGACTAGCGGTGGGAATTCAACGAGAGCATCCTTGTTTACTCCCCAGGTGGTGAACATGTAGCCGAGCAGTTTTGGGCCAGCGTGTAATCGGCTGAACTCGATTAACGCCTTTGTTGCATCGACGTTATTCCAGCCCGCCGGCAAGACTCGGAAACCTTTTTCTATGAACATGGGTATCGATGCGTAATTGTCCTTCAGTTCGTAGTGCCATGGGCAGACAATAATGTCTTTCGGGATCGAGTCGACGGCCGCAGCCGTTCCGTTTGTTGATGCTTCCCACTCACCAAGGTCGTACTTCTTGCCATCGATCAAGCGATCGCCCCACATCAGCATCTCGACGTGACGTTTGCGCACGAGATGACCGTATATTTCGTTCACTGCTTTCGCGAAGAGTACTCCCGGATCTTTGCCCTTCGTCGATGGCGAGAGTTCCGAACCAAGTAAAAAGATCTCATCCAACCCCGCGTGAAGGGCGTCGGCACGAAACGCGTCAATTATCTCGTCCATCAACTGGAAGACGACCCTCCAGACATCTGGGTTAAGCGGATCCCATTCACGGCAGTAGATACCCTCGTTGTTCGAAAATGCTCCCGGTGTGGTGTCGAAGGCTGGATAGGCGGTGAGAAGAGGAAAAGTTTCAGCCTTCCAGGACTGATGACCGAGCGATTGAAACTCCGGAATCAGCCGGATGTTGAACTTCTTGCACAGCGCCGCGAATCTTCGTGCTCCCTCGCGTGTAATCGGATTTGTTCCTCGCCTAAGTTCAGGGTGAGACTTGAACGCGAAGTTGTAGTCAATCTCGAGAATGATTACGTTGAGTCCCTGTTTCGCGAGATTCTCAAGATTCTGCCCGAGTGCATCGAGTGCACTATCGCTGTTGTAGTCGAGGAGATGTAAAGCCCACCAGGGTTTCGACTGCTTTGATCCGACACTTGCACCGACAGGCGTCCATGCGGCGCATAGCAAGAGGAAGAGAACAACGCTGAAATAACAGGTCAATTTCATGATTGAATCCCACACACGTGGGCCGACGGCGCCCATTGTATCTTTCTCTGCGTTGCGCGATTCATCCTAACCACATTCGGTTGAAGTTCGCGCGGTTCGTGACTATTCTCTCGGTTATCGCAATGGTGAGCAAACCAAATTGAACGTAAGGAGAGCGTTGAGCATGTATAGGACCTTCACCATGTCTGCTTTCAAGGCATTGAGCATTACAGCGCTCATCTCTTGCTGTTCAGCGCTTAACGCGAATAACAGCAATCCGAAGTTCAGAGTCATCGCGTTCTTTACCGCCAAACAGGATCCGGCGCATATCAGCTTT
>DASQPD010000156.1:0-3924 GCA_035644135.1 Pyrinomonadaceae bacterium | reverse complement strand
GAACACCGACGGTGGAAACGTTTGAGGTTGCTAATTCGACGCTCCACAAGATCGCGGCTAAAGCCGCTTGAAGCAGACAGATTGGTAACTGCGAAAGGGGCGGACCGGTGTCCGCCCCACACCTCCGCCTACTATCAACGTCTAGTTTTCTCATAGTTTGATCTCAACTAGACTTCAATTGCGGCGCTCTAAGGTCCAACCGTGATCACTCCGAACAGGCCGTTTGCATAACTGTTCGGGCCCGCTGTAAAGAAGAGTTGGTTGTGCGCTCCGTTTGCGTTCCCGGCGGCGTCCTGGCCAAACTGCAGTGCCCAAATATTGTCGACCTCAATAGTCTTGCCGTTCGCGTCGCGAAGCGGGCCGAGAAATTGACCCGTCTCTGGGTTGAATGCGTTGATTCGTCCTCTGGAAGTGTTGTTGCTAATCAGAATGGCATTACTCAAAGGACCAAAATCGGCCGGAGCCAGCGCAATGCCCCAGGGTGAATGGAGAGGACCGTGGACGGCGAAGTGCTTCACCAAATTACCCTCTGTGTCAAAAACGTCAACGAAGCCACCCTGAGCTTTGTTCAGAGCGGTGAACGTCACCCAGATGTTGCCATCTATGGCCTGAATTCCGTAAGGGGTAAAACTGTTCGGGATACCCGGGTCGTCAAAAGACTTCACAAGACCAAATGTGCCATCGAAGATGTCAACTCTGCGGTTCGGGCCACCATCGGCGGCATACAGGAAAGTTTGGCCTGATTGGTTGGTCGCGATAGCCAGACCCGTGTAGACCGCACCTACGTTTGATCGATTAACCGCAAGAGTAGCGTGACTGTTGCCGGTCGCACCGCCAATCCCGGGATTCCAACCGCTGATCGTACCGTCTAATGTCGCGAAGATAAAAACGGATCGGGCCGATGTGGTGTTTTCCGTGATCGTAAAGTCGGTCGGGTTGGTGCTGATATTTCCGACGATACCGGTCGGAGTGCCAAGGGTCCCAGCAGGGCTGGCTGGTGCTGGCGGTATGGTTACGAAGAGTTGGGGTTGTTGACCGGCTCCATTGTAGAGGGTGGAGAATCCGGTACCGTTGTCGCTGACCCACCAGGGGCTGGTGGGGAGTGCAACGAGACCCCAGGCGTTGACAAGATGTGGGTCAGTAGTAGGGGCCACGGCCGGCTGATTCGAGACTAAATCGGTGCGTTTGTACTGTGCAGAGGCGGTAGTGATTAGTAGTGCACTTAAGATTAGCACTTTCACAATTCTCAATTTCATCGACTTTCTCCTTGATGGCCCGATGCCTTTGTCATAGACATCGACGAAGATCTTCATTGATTGGGTTGGGGACGGGATGGCAGGATGTCATGATGTTGTAAGTACTTTGTAAGCACCGTCAGCGGCACGAGAATTACACGGAAGGTATGTGCTTTGTTCTCACTTTCAAACCACCCTGCTTGCTCTGTGCGAGATGCTAAGACCGGCGCCTATCATGTTTCTTTCTTCTTTTTGCTCAATTCGACTATGACTTGCGAAGAGCGCAAGTGATCAGGCTAAAAAATTCGATGCATTTGAATTCGGTAGAACTTACCGATGTCGATTTCCTGTCACAGGGACTCAGCAACTCAAACACCGTCTCCTGTTAGGAGGACATACTTGAGCGAGCTTGGGTCTGGTTCAAACCCAATACCTTCTGCGCAAAAGATCATCGTTTAGAGCAAATACTGGCAAGCACCCGGAGAGAGCGAAGCTTACGATGCAAACATTCAGTGCCGTCTTAGTGTTCAGCCAGCGTTTTGCAGAGACTTGAAAGATTCGTTGAGCTGCAGTCTTACACAGGGAACCCAGGAGCGACACTGCCTTCAGTCAGGGCATGTAACAAGGAGGGAAGAAATGAAGTTCATAGTTCAAACCTGCTTTGTGCTTTTCTTGATCGTAATCGTCGTTCCCACTCTTCTTGCACAAACGGCGCCAGAGAAAGATCCTCATCGGGTAGCAAGTCTCCGGGTGGCAATTCTCTCAGCTCCGAAGACGGACTCGAAGAGCGCCGGTGACCTGGCCAATCCAGCCGCGAACGTCAACCCGTCTGCAAACGAAGATCAGCCAGGTGCTGTTGGATCCGCACAGAACTCTTTCCGCGCTGGAGTTGCCAGTGTAAACGCGGGGCATTACAAAGATGCAATAGCTTCGCTCGAAGTTACGCGTCAACTCACACCGAACTCGAGTGTCGTATATACATGGCTGGGCTACGCCTACCTTGGTCTGAATGAATACGAGAATTCAGTCAAAACTTATGAGCGCGCAGTGTCACTGGGCGCAACCTCATTCGCGACTCGAAGGAATCTCGGAATCGGCTACATAAGATTGAAAAAACCCGAGCAGGCCATCCCTACTTTGCAAGAGGCTACGCGGCTCGAACCGCAGGATGCCGTCAGTCACTACCTGCTGGCAGTGGCTTACGATGACGCCGGACAATTGAATGATGCCGCCGATTATTATTTGCGTACCCTTGCCCTCGATCGCAACCATTATCGTTCCTACTTTGGACTGGCGACGATTTATAGGGACCAGTCGCGCACTGAAGATGCAATTGGTTTGTTTAAGGAAGCGATTCGATTGAAGCCAGATTTTGGAGTGGCCTACCTCGCGCTCGCCAATGCATTGAGCTCTAACGGAAACTACAAAGATGCGATTCACAACTACGATTCGGCGATTAAACTGAACCCACAGAATCCGTTTGCCCGAAACAATCTGGGAGTCGCTTACCTGCAAATTGGCAAGAACAAAGAGGGCCTGGCCGCTTTCAAGTTTGCTGTGACGCTGAACCCGAGCATTGGCGAGATTCATGTGAATCTAGCCCGAGCCTATCTTCGCTTGCAGAATAAGGACGCGGCGCTTGCAGAGTACGCCGCGCTGAAGACGATCGACTCGGCGCTGGCCAACGTAATCCATGACGAGATATTTCATGAACGAATCTTGAAAGTTCGCGACTGAGCACTGTTCACAAACGGCATCTTGCGCCCACAGCGCAGTTAGTGCGCCGCTCCCTGTAATACAAACGCGCAACTTCTTGTTTTCTTGACCAGGTTTTTATGGCGAGTAAACAAAGCGATCCACGAAATTACACGAACCGAAAAACAACTGACACGAAAGCGCTTCTATTTATTTCGTGTAATTTCGTGGATCATGTCTTAGGTCTTTGGTTGCGGCTCTGCTGCGCTGAGGTACTTGGTGAGGTAAATGCATGATTGGTGGGTCAATTTGTTCGAATATCTCCCGAACGCTTTTGTTCTCATACATAATTCTCGTTTTGGCCCATTCAGCTGCGGGGCAGTCGCTAACGGCCGGTACCGTCAGCGGCACCAGCGGTCTCGTGTCCGGGGCAGTGCCCGATTTTGCCACGGCGTTGACCTTTCCGGCGGACCACAAGGCACAGATTGGTCTTTTCTGCGGGAGCACCTTTGCGACTCCGACACAGGCGATCACCACCTGTAATGACACAAATCGCGGGGCCTTGCGTGTGCGCATTCCCGCCGACGGCACGGAAAACGATGACCATAATCCACCCCGCATTGAACCTCGCCACCTGTTTGACTTCAGCGCGGGAACGGACAATCTCTTTCGAACGGAAGGCAAGAAGGTCACGTTGCGATTCACCGTTCTTAATTTGACCAACAAGGAAGCGCTCTACAACTTTCAATCAACGTTCAGCGGTACGCACTTTGTGTCTCCACGGTCATTCCAGGGTCAAATCGGTTTGACTTTCTGAATCGTCAGGCAAAAAGTCCAAATCCCACCCACTGCCGAGGCTGTGTCAAAAGTCGGAAAGGAATCCCACACACGGCAGTGTGTGGATGGGTTCAAATCCTTTCTACAGCAGATTCGCCGGATTTATTCCTGCGCGCTTCGCGCGTCGGGTTTTATTGCGGCCACGTTGTAGACAGGA
>DASQPD010000155.1:0-4457 GCA_035644135.1 Pyrinomonadaceae bacterium | reverse complement strand
GATGAGCTTCAGTTCGGGGACGACGTCGACCATGAGCCGCCCGTTCGGACCTAGCGCCTCATGCAGGGCGTCGCGCCAGCTCGCCAGCTCGGCGTCGCTCTTACCGAGAAGAGGTCGCACAAGGCTCTGAAAGGCTTGGGCCAGAGTAGAGTAAGGGATGTCGCGCTTGTACTGATCGAACTTGCCAGACGCGAACAGACCGCGCGACGGCACGAGCATCTTGTGCAGCTCATTGACCACGGACGACTTGCCGATGCCGGAATAGCCGGAGACCAGCACAAGCTCCGGGGCGCCGCTCTTAACGATGCGGTCGAAGGAGGCGAGCAAGGTATCGACCTCGCGCGCTCTCCCGTACAGCTTTTCGGGGATCAATAGACGGTCTGGCGTGTCGTGTTCGCCAAGCGGGAATTCGTCGATGTGGGGCTGAATTTCCCATTCAGCAAGGCAGCGCCGAAGATCACTCTCAACGCCGGCCGCGGTCTGGTAACGCTCCTCAGCAGTCTTCGCGAGCAGCTTCATGATGATATGCGAGATCGGGGCCGGGATCTTTTCCAACCGCTCGCTTGGCGGCACCGGCTTTCTGGCGATATGGCAGTGGACCCACTCCATCGGATCGGATGCGGTGAACGGCAGTGAGCCCGTGAGCATTTGGTAGAGCGTGACGCCAAGTGAGTAGAGGTCGCTGCGGGAATCGATCGAGCGATTCATCCTTCCGGTCTGTTCGGGTGCCATGTAGGCGAGCGTCCCGGCGATGGACTCGGGAGGCGCTGGCGACTGCCGTTCGCGCGGCAGGCGTGAGGCGATGCCAAACCCGGTGAGCCGTGCTTCTCCGCTCGCACGGTTCACCACGATATTGGCCGGCTTGACATCCTTGTGGACGAGGCCGCACCCATGCAGCTGGCCGAGCGCAGCTGACACGCCGACGGCCGGGCGCAAAAACTGTGTCAATTCCATCGGTCTTCCAAGCAGTCGATCCAGATGCTCGCCGCCAGGGTCGGTGAGTACGAGCATCGTCCGCCCCTTGTGCGGTGCGAGCGCAAGAGGCCGAATTGCCCACCCGGGATCGAGCTCGGCCCTTAAGGAATATTCGTGCTCCATTTTCCTGAGGCTTCCCAGAGTGGGCCGTTCCGAGACGGGTGTCATCACGAGAATAGATGGTGGACTCGCGTCGGTTTGGCGTCGGTGGTGGCCCCTATAAACGATGAACTCCCCATCATTATGAAGCGTCTCGAGCATGTATTCTGAAAGCTCCATCACGGTGGCCTCATCTTCATTTTCTGACAGAGCCGTTGAGTGTGTACAGCACCAGCGGTAGTGCTACTGACAACTGAAGCAGTCCAATTACTACTGGGAGAAATCCAGAGTCAAACGTCCACTTCTGAATTGCCAGAGAACTGAAGACAGTTCCCAGAATCATCAGCAACCAGCCACTCATCGTCTCAGTCCAGGGCTTTACCCAAGCTTTGACAACAGTGGGAACCCCGCCGATACAGAGAGCGCTCACGCTCGCAACGAGAGTTAAACGCGGAGAGCCAGTCGTAGCCCACAGGAGGATTCCCAATCCGCTGAGAACGAGGCAAGCCTTCTCAAGACCAGTAAACGCGCCCCGAGTGCCTTTCGTCAGTGAGAGAAGCAGCATCACTGTTGCACCCAGTCCCCAGATGACAGGCATCACAGCCGCCGGACCGACTCCAGCCATTATTGCGCTTGAGGCGATCAGCACATCTTGAACGAACCAGACAAGCCAGGAGGCACGGTTTGGAACTACCGACCCCTGGATTGTCCCCCTGATAAAGGGAATGTACGAAATGGCAATTGTCAACCCAGAGAGGACGGTAAACAGTTGTCTCACTCTTCACCTCCATTTATCAGGATCGAGCGTGTCCCTGAGCGCATATTCATGTTCGAGCCGCTTGAGACTTTGAGGCGACGGCTGTTCTGTGGTGATTGCCACTGCCAGGATCGGTGATGGGTTGCCGTGCTGCCGGCCTCGGTACAGGGTGAAGTCCGCGCCTTCCCGGAGAGGCACCAGCACGTACTCAGTAGGCGCTGTCTTGGAGGGCATCCTCGTGGCCACGGCTGCACGATCCCAGAATGTTTATTCTGACAAGAGGCTGGAGGGATATTCTGACAAGAGGCTGGAAGGACGTCAACGCTACTGGCGCCAATGGCATGACTAAAGAGTTATTGCGAAGCTAGTGGCGGAGTTAACAGGTCTTAAAGAATGATTGAAACGCTAAGTTCAGTCCCAATGGCAACCTTGCAAATTTCGACGACCGTTGGGATTGGATTTCTGAAAGTGTATTTCCAGCGTGGAAAGAAGGTGACCGAAGAGAATCCTAGCAGTATCCTTCTTCTGATTGATCAATTTGATTCTGAAAGGCTTGAAATGATGCTTAAGCTGATCTGGCTCACAACATTGTTCCTTGGGGTTTTCGCCAGTTCTCAGAGCGCGGGTAGCGACAAGGGTGGCACGCTTCCTTATGTGGAAGTTGCTCTGGGCCAAAGCATCGAGTCTATAAAGGGGATTAAGTGGCCCAAATACTCGAACGGTAGCGCTTTTGAATTAAAGCTGATTCAAGAACCAAGTGAACTCCTAATCCACTTACCCGGTGGTAAGGACTTGAAATTCAAAGTGAGAAATGCAGACCTGCATCAGGAAAAGGGGAAGCTACATTCGGTCACAGTTAGATTGCCCATTGAGCCATTAGACTACCAACAAGCAATCGCCACGTTGGACACTGAATACGAGAAGTTAACAGAGACACGGGATAAAGTTTTCGCAAGCACTCTGGAAGGCTGGAAAACAAAGAAACTGACGCCAGGATGGCCCGAAACTCTAATGTCGAGAGTCACAATTGAAGATGGCGTCAAGTTAGAACTGGGCATTCAGACCGTTTATCATCAAGGTGAAGATAAATGGGTTTCATTCCTACAATTCTACGTTCATTAGAGCGCTGCTGGCCGGTAGCATGAACGCTTATTTCGTTCCACATCCTGGTGTTCTTAAGGAGAAGAGACCCGTGAAATGCCAGAGTCTGACCCGGCGTCGGCGTCCTATAAGAGTGGTAAAGAAATCCGAGGCAAAGCGGAAATCCCAATCTTAAAGTGAACAACTCCTTGTTTTCTTGAGCTGATTTTTTGCGAGTAAACAAATCGATCCACGCGCCTCACACGAACCGACAAACAAAGTCACACGAAATGTTCTTCTATTTATTTCGTGTAATTTCGTGGATCATTGTCTTAGTTTTTTGGGTGCGGCTCTGCTGCGGTGTGAAATCTGGGAACACATCAGAGAGCTCATGGTCCGAAAATGAAAACAGTCGTAATCGGCACAAAGCAGCAAGCCGATTTATCCTGTTCTCAAGAGCAACACCCCTTCGCCGCCGCTGAATATGCCCGCCACACACCCGGTCATCAGCGTCGCCAGCGTAGCTGCCAGCAAGGCTCGTAAGCCGAGGCTGGCGAGGTCGTCGCGACGCGAGGGAGCAAGTGCCGCTGTGCCCCCTACAAAGATTGCTACCGCTGCCACGTGTGCGAATCCGCAAAGCGCGTAACTCAGGATCACCACAGTCCGCGGATCGGTTACCCGTCCGCTGGAGATTAATTGTGCGAGATGGTTGTATGAGAAGACCTCAGTGAGGATGACTCGCTCGCCCAACAAGCGAGCCGCTATTGGTACATCGCTCGCTTGCAATCCAAGCAGAAAAGCGAAGGGATAGAAACACCAGCTCAAGATTCTCACCATCGAAAGCGGTTCGCTCATTCCCAACCAGGAACTGCCGGCGCCGAGTAATTTGTCGATAAGCGCAACCAGCCCCAGGATTGCGATCAGTAGTGCCGAGATTCCTGCCGCCAGCTTCAGCCCGTCCATAGCTCCTTCGATGATTGCGCTTATCAGATTCTTTGACCGGGTCGACTCGTCTTCCGGAGGAATAGCCGCGAGCGTCTCCGGTGTTTCGGTTTCAGGGATCAGTAGCTTGGCAACGACCACGCAAGCAGGAATGGCCAGAACAGAAGCCGAGATCAGGTGCCCCGCGATTTGTGGAAACACACCGGTTAGAAAAGCCACATAGACTCCGAGCGTACTCGATGCCACCGTCCCCAGGCCCGTTGTCAATATCAGCAACAACTCCGAGCGCGTCATTTTTTCCAGATATGGTCGGACCACGAGCGCCGATTCGATCCCAACAAAGATATTCGCCGCACTCGAGAGTGATTCTGCGCCGCTGATTTTCATCGTTCGGTGGAAGAGCCTGGCGAAGAGCCGCACGAATATCTGCAGCACTCGCAGGTGATAGAGCATAGCGGTGAATGCTGCAAAGAAAATTACCACCGGAAGAACTTGAAAGACGAGGATGAAGCCGATGGAGCCTGACTCTCCGGGGCTTGCCGCAAGTGGTCCAAACAGGAACACCGAACCGCTCTTTGACGCGTTGAGTAAGACCAGCACCGCG
>DASQPD010000154.1:0-74581 GCA_035644135.1 Pyrinomonadaceae bacterium | reverse complement strand
TCCTGTCTACAACGTGGCCGCAATAAAACCCGACGCGCGAAGCGCGCAGGAATAAATCCGGCGAATCTGCTGTAGAAAGGATTTGAACCCATCCACACACTGCCGTGTGTGGGATTCCTTTCCGACTTTTGACACAGCCTCTGAACTGCTGGGCTATTCTCAGACGTCCGCTGCGTGGACTGGTTGGAGAAACACTTTCGTGCAAAGCCGACGGTCTACGTTTGAACTAGATCAATCGCTCACCTTCCACCGAAACAGAGTCGCTGCGGTAATGGCACCCGCGGCTCTGGCGGTTGTGCCGCGCGGCGTGGGCCACAATCAATGCGGACTCGACAGCGTTTCTGAGGCCGATCAAGCTGTCGGAGAGCTTTGTCGTACGATAAAAAGTCTCGATCTCATTCCAGAGATGCCGCAATTCGCGAATTGCACGAGAGAGCCGATCCGCGCTTCGTACCAGGCCGACATAGTGCCACATTATATTTTGAATCGTTTGCATGTCGCCCTGTATCAAAGCCGGATCGGGATCGGCTGTTAAGCCACTTTCATCCCACGGTGGAAAATTCTCGACACGTGGTCGCTCCTTATCGGTGAACGTTTTAAGACTCGTCTCAATATGCTGCGCAGCTCGGTTGCCCCAAACCAATCCTTCCAGCAAAGATGTCGACGCCAGTCGATTTGCTCCGTGAACGCCGGTGCAGCTGATCTCTCCTACTGCATATAGGTTGTCAATACTCGAATGACCCCATTCATCCACCAGGACCCCTCCGCAGAAGTAGTGCGCAGCCGGGACCACTGGAATGGGTTCTGCGGAAATATCGATTCCAACCTTCAAACATTCAGAGTAAATATAAGGAAAGCGACTGCGAATGACCTCAGGTGGCAGGTGTGAAGCAACGTCCAGCAACACGTGCGAGAATCCATGGGTTTCCATTTCCTGGTGAATCGCGCGCGCCACAATATCGCGCGGCGCCAGGTCTTTCCATTGCGGAGAATACTGGGCCATGAAAGGCCGCCCGTCGGGTGTGAGCAAGACAGCGCCTTCTCCGCGCACGGCTTCGCTGATAAGCAATCCCTCGGCGCCCGGCGCTGCGAGCGCGGTCGGATGAAATTGCACGTATTCGGCGTTGGCAATCCTCGCACCCGCCCGATGGGCCATGGCCAAACCATCTCCGCGTGCGCCTGGCGGATTGGTTGTATTGCGGTAGATACGGCCCAGCCCACCGGTAGCCAGAACGGTTATGTTTGCGAGATAACGGTGAACGGTTTGCTGATTTCGATCAAAGAGATAACAGCCGTGACATGAGATCGGCTGGTAGTTGTCGAGTGGATCCCGCGAGTGGTGCGGAGAGGTAATCAGGTCCACCGCGGTAGCATTCGCTTCTATCGTTATGTTTGGAAAACTCCTGAGCGTGTCAACGAGGCCTTTCATGATCGCCTGCCCCGTTACATCACCAACATGCCGGATCCGCCTGCGCGAGTGTGCTGCCTCTTTTCCCCAAACAGGTCGACCACCGCTGTCGGTGTCGAATCTGACGCCGGCGGTTTCTTCCAGAATCTTATGGAGTAGCGGCGGTCCTTCTGCGGCGAGAATCCGCGCCGCCGAAGGCGAACTTACACCCGCGCCGGCGGCCACGATGTCGGCCGCGAGCAAGTCCGCATTATCATCGGGGGGCCGGCCGATAATTCCGCCTTGAGCATATCGAGTGTTCGACTCGTGAGGATCAGGCGCTCGGGTAATGACAGTGATTCGCCGGGATGGGTTGCGTGCCAGCTGCACGGCCGCCGTTGCGCCGGCGATGCCGCAACCAATGATCAGGACTTCGGTTTCTCCCAATGGATTTATACCGTCCGGGACTGTGGTATGTTATCTGCTCCCGGCCGAGAGAACGGAATAGGACGTCCGCAGTCCCGGGAATCTAACTCAACCGATTGCCAGCATTCGCTCCACCGACCGCAGGGCCCGGCGTCGAATCTCTTCGTCGATCTCGATGACGTACTGATCTTTCTGCAAAGCGGCCAATGTATCTTCCAGCGTAATCTCGTTCATGTGCGGGCAGCGAACGCTGCACAGCCGCAGCATCTCCTTCTCAGGATTTGCCACCGCTATGTTATCGCCCATCGCGCATTCGGTCAGCAGCAGGTACCGCGGCGCTCTGGTTCGTTCGACATACTTAATCATTGCGGTCGTGCTGCCGGAAAAATCAGCCGCTTCGACAACCTCCGGACGACACTCCGGATGGGCCAGGATCACAACGTCCGGGAACTGCCGGCGGACATCCGTTATATCCGCGACGGTAAACTTTTCATGGACTTCGCAGTGCCCGGGCCATCCGACCAGTTCATAGTCAAGTTCGCCATTGGCATGCCGGGTCGGATCGAGTGTAGGAAAGATGATCCGCTTGCCGGTTTCGCGTGCTACGTTGCGGGCCAAAAACTCGTCCGGAATAAAAATCACCCGGTCGCTGGCGAGCGACTCCACAACAGCCGCGGCGTTTGACGACGTGCAGCATACATCGGATTCCGCTTTAACGTCCGCATAAGTGTTGATATAAGTGACGACTGGCACGCCAGGAAATTTCTCTTTCAGCGCGCGGACATCTGCGGCGGTGATGCTGGCAGCCAATGAGCAGCCGGCTTTCTTCGACGGCAGCAGGACCTCTTTGGTCGGATTCAGAATCTTGGCTGTCTCGGCCATGAAGCGCACGCCGCAAAACACAATCACCTTTTTGTTGGTCTGGGCGGCTTTGCGGCTCAGCTCCAGCGAGTCACCGACGTAGTCGGGTACAGAGTGGAACAAGGCCGGTTCCATGTAGTTATGGCCCAGGATCACAGCATCCCTTTCGAGTTTTAGCCTGTTGATCTCGACCGCAACTTCTGCCTTGAGCCTCAGCTCAAAGTCCGGCACTGTGTCGGCCAGGATTGCCTGCATCTTTTGGTACATTCCGCTGGTGGTCGTTTCAGTTATCATTTTTCCTGTGTCGAAACTCGTCTCCCCGCTTATTAGTTGATTTTTTCCGCCCTTTAGTTTTCTAGGGTCTCCATTTGAAACTCACGTCAAAAACCCTGGATGAATGGGTAAGTGCCCCGACCGAGATAAAATCCACGCCGGTTTCGGCAATTTGCCGAACATTTTCCAGGGTAACATTGCCTGAAGCCTCCAGTTTCGCTCGCCCGTTATTCAACCCCACCGCGGCGCGCAAGGTCTCAAGCGGCATGTTGTCCAGCAGGACACGCGCGACGTCAAGCCCCAGGGCTTCGCGAAGATCCTCAAGCGTACGCGCTTCCACTTCGATCTCCAAATCTGATCCAGTTGCCCGCACCCTATTGACGGCCTCGGAGATTGAGCCGGCAAAATCGATATGGTTGTCTTTAATGAGAACCATGTCATACAGACCCGCACGATGGTTCTGCCCCCCGCCGCGCGCGACGGCTAGTTTATCGATGGCTCGCAGGCCAGGAACTGTTTTGCGTGTGTCCAGGATTACAGCCTTTGTCTCCCGGACCGCCTCAACGAACTGTCGAGTCAGCGTTGCGATTCCCGACATCCGGCCGAGAAAATTAAGCGCCGTTCGCTCGCCCGTCAGGAGAGCACGGGCAGAACCTGACAAATCAGCGAGCAGCGACCCAGCCGTAACCACGGCTCCCTCCGTCACATGGGCCGCGAACCTGAGTTGGTCGTTAAGTAGCAACAGGACAGCTTTGGCAATGTCCAGCCCGGCAATAACCCCACTTTGCTTGGCGATGATCTGTCCGTTCAGAGTCGCTTCGTTTGGAACGATACTATTGGTGGTTACATCGCCCGCGCCGATGTCTTCATCAAGCGCTCGCTTGATACTGGAAAAGACCTCTTCGTTCATGAGGATAGAATGGTATTCAACGTTCATATAAATACGACATTTTCCATTTATTGTTTTTCATTTCTCTCATCTTCCATTTCAATTTGACATAACAGACAGCAATCGGTTTCAAAATCCTTGACTAGCTTCGACATACCTTTTTGCTCCGCGAGCTCAGATGCGTAGGCGACAAATCAAAAAGGGTACTAATGAAGAATGAAAGATGAAAAATGGAAAATGATAAATGAAAATGACGTATTTATGGATTATAGGTTGTAAGGCCGCTCTCCAGGAAACACGCACGCGGTGGCAACTTATTTTTAATAGAGCAATCAGGATCTGGTTGCCTTGAGCGGCAATTAGTGTCGGAAAGATTTAAAGTTAGGTGGAAAAAGGTAACGCAATTTGGGTTGTAAGGAGGTTCGAGAGAGGATATGAAAGTTTCACGACGTGATGCACTGACGATGATCACTGTAGGAAGTGCAGGGATAGCGCTGCCTAAAGCGGGTGTCGCAAATGAAGAGCAAACGGCAGATGCGGTGGTAACAGCTCGTGCCTTTGGAGGGCAGCATCAACCTAAACCACTCCCGTTCGCAGCAACAAAACTCAAGGGTATATCTGAGAAACTCATCAGGTCGCATTGGGAGAATAACTATAGCGGAGCAGTTAAAGCCCTGAACGCGGTCGAGCAGAGACTCGCTGCTTTATTAAACGAGCGAGACTTGCCGGCCTACATTTATGGGGATCTCAAGCGCGAAGAACTAGTGAGGACAGGGTCCGTGGTTTTGCACGAACAGTATTTCGCGAATCTGGGCGGTGACGGCCGGGCCAGCGGTAAAGTGGTCGAGCTTATTAAGCAGTGGTTCGGAAGTTACGAGCAATGGGAGCTGGAATTCAAGAAGACTGCCAATGCTCTCGGTGGCGGATCCGGATGGACGATTCTTAGTTTCAACCTGCACACGGGCGAGCTTCATAACTATTGGGCCTGGGATCACATGCACAATGCGGCTATGGGTTTTCCGCTGCTGGTGCTGGACATGTACGAGCACGCATATCAGATGGATTATGGTGCAGCCGCAGGAAAATACATTGACGCTTTTATGCAGAATGTGAATTGGGACGAAGTGAACCGGCGAACAGAGGAGGCGACGAAAAGATGATTTGACGTTGGTCATTGGACGAAAATGATTTGACGTTGGTCATTGGACATTTGGCATTTTTCATTTGGCATCGTCAAAACGCGCTTGTTACGCGGAAGAGTATGGTCGTACAAAACGAACTCTTCCCAAGATTGATTCACTACTCGTCACCAATGAAAAATGATCAATGTCAAATGATCTGTGTCAAATGATCTGTACCAATGATTTCGAGTGCCGTCCACTATCTCACCCGGGCCCCGGGCATTAGGACCTCGAGCTCTTCAGCAGTTTTCGGCCAATCCTGGCGCAGTAATCTCGAGAGCGCCCGGTCCGCCAAAAGCTTTCCCCCGGTCTGACAGTTCGGACAGTAGTTCATCTCGTTAGCTGCATAACGAATGCGCTGAATCTGAGCATCGCAGCGAAGACAAGGCTGTTTATATCGACCGTGCACGGCCATCTCGGGCCGAAATGCGGTCACCCTTTCCGGAAACTCGTCACCAGTCTGCGCCCGCAAGAGCTCAATCCAGCGAGCCAGCGTTTCACGAGTCGCAGCAAACAGCCGCTTCATCTCATCGGCGGTGAGTTTTTGAGTCAATGCAAATGGCGAAAGCCTCGCCTCAAAAAGGATCTCGTCTGAGTAAGCGTTCCCGACGCCACTCAACAATCGGGGATCGGTCAGTGCCCGTTTCAGAGTATGGTTAACCGACTGGATCACCGCCGCAAACCGTTCGATGTTGGCTTCAAAAACTTCCAAGCCACCCGGGTCAAGCGCACGCAGACCTGTTTCGCCCATTACCAGGTGGAGAGATGTCCGTTTCCGAGAACCGGCCTCAGTCAGGATCAAGTTGCCATCGGTGAATTTAAAGAGGGCGACACGCGTGCCCTTTGCAGATTTCTTTGGTGCTTCCTGCCAATGAAGTCTGCCGGCAATCATCAGGTGCAATACCAGCCAGAGATCACCTTCCAGGCCGATGCAGATGCGTTTCCCCAGCCGCCGCAGCTCAATGACTCTTTTCCCTTCAACGGTGGAAAGTGTCGGGACGGCGGTGCGGAGCAGGAAAGGTGCTGTTATCTGAACATGCTCGAGTGCTCGGCCCTTGATTCGCTTCTGTAGCGCCTCGATGTAGATGGTGATGTCGGGCAGTTCCGGCACGCGACCAATGTACTCCAGAGCCTCACAATCATCCACAGATGAACGCACATCCACAGATTACGCAAATTCTACAGACAAACGAGAGGAGGGAAGAAGCAGCAGTAGCTCGTATGGCGAGGAGTGGCCCGCTTTGGTCGCCGCACGATCATCCACAGATTACACAGACAAAAGACAGGAAGGGAAGGGCGGCCACAACCTCTGCTATTTGATCGTCATAATCTATGTAATCTGCGAAATCTGTGGAAAGCAATTGCGAGGCTCAGGTGTGGCAATTTTTCCCGGTGTGGCTGTTTTGTCACTCTCTCCTATCCCTGACGGGACGGCATCAGACCCAGTTCTATCTCAAACCGAGCCGCCATCCGGTAGAGCGTTTTGCGATTGATACCCAGTATCTCAGCAGTGCGCTTTCGATTGCTTCCGGTCGAATCCAGGACATGCAAAATGTAACGACGCTCAATCTCATCAAGACTAGGCAAACCCAAAAAGAGCTCATTGAGATCGTCCGCTGAAAGCGAAGCCGTGTTGTTGCCATGGTGTTCCTGATGAATCCGTTGCGGAAGATCATTGTTCGTTATACAACCGCCCTGGCTCAACGTAATCGCGCGTTCGATCACATTCTCCAACTCTCGTACGTTCCCGGGCCATGAGTAGCTAGTAAGAATCTGCATAGTTGCTTCATCAATACTCACCGGTGGTTGCTCTTCAGGTGCGTGTTTGCGAAGAAAGTACGCTACCAGAAGCGGTATGTCATCGCGCCGTTCCCGCAGCGGCGGCAGGTTCAGTTGGATAACATTTAGCCGGTAGAGAAGATCCCGCCTGAAAGCCCCGGCGGCGGAAAGTTTTTCCAGATCGCTATTGCTTGCGGCAATTACTCGAGCGTTCACCTTGATCGTTTCTGAACCCCCAACGGGAACCAGCTCGCGTTCCTGCAAGACTCGTAATAGCTTGACCTGAAGGCCTGGGCTGGTCTCACTCACTTCATCGAGAAAGACTGTGCCTTCGCCCGCATGTTCAAAGATGCCTCGCTTGTTCGCGACTGCTCCGGTGAATGACCCCCTAATATGGCCGAACAACTCAGACTCAAGTAACGTTTCAGTCAACGCACCACAATTGACCGCAACGAATGGTGCTGCCGCACGGGCGCCATGGTTGTGAATGGCGCGAGCGACCAGCTCTTTACCTGTTCCCGATTCACCCGTAACCAGCACGGCTGCGCGCGAATCCGAAACCCGAGCGATCATCTTATATACCTCGAGCATTGGCGGGGTCCGCCCGATCAAGCCAGAGGTGCGGCCGTCATCATCCAGCGTTGCGCTGACCGACCGGGTTGATTCGTTCAAGAGCGCGCGCCGCACGATCGTTACCAGCTCGTCAATGTTGAACGGTTTGCTGATATAGTCGAACGCCCCTTCTTTGACTGCACGGATGGCAGTTTCGATTGAGCCAAATGCCGTCATCAGAACGACCGGGATGGACGGGTACTCCCGCCGCACTATCCCCAGCAGAGACAGCCCGTCAAGCCGGGTTTTCATTCTAATATCGCTAAGTAACAGGTCTGGTGGTGCAGCAGCAATGGCCGCAAGTGCCGCCTCGCCACTATGTTCGCAGGTTGCCCCAAAGCCTTCGCGCGTGAAGACCTCGCAAATAAGGTCGCAGGTTACTGAATCGTCGTCGACGGTAAGAATTCGTGGTGCTTTACGCGGCATCTACTTTCACCTCTATTTGTCTTGCCTGTGCGCCGGGCCCAACAGCGGGCAGGGTCAATCGCAACTCAGCGCCCTGGCGCAGGCCAATTACGCAATCGATTTCGCCCCGGTGCTCGCTAATGATTTCTCGCGCAATGGCCAACCCTAAGCCGCTTCCCGTCGGCTTAGTCGTCCACATAGGCTCGAAAAGGTGCTCTCTTGCGTCCGGGGGTATGCCGACGCCCGAATCGAGAAATCTCACTTCAACCTGCCCTTCGTCCGCCAGATACTTGGTTATGATTTCCATCTGTCCGCCTTTGGGCATAGCCTCAAAACTGTTGTTCACGAGATTCAGAAACACCTGATGCAGGCTCTCGCGGTCGGCCGACACACGAGGCAGCTCTTCATCCAGCTCAAGAGAAACGCGAATGTTTCGCGACTCCAGAATCGGTTCAACCAGAAGTAATAACTCCCGAATCATGGCATTGATATCGGTAAGCTCGGGTTCGAGCGGCATCCGATGAGTGCGGTCCAATAAACTTCTGACTGTTTGGACGATCGAGGCGAGCTGAGAGTTGATAATGTTTAGCCGGCGCTGTGTGTCCGAGCAGTTGCGATGGTTCCGCGCGAGTAACTGGAGATGACCGGCCATGGCATTCAATGGCGTGCCGATCTCATGAGCCAGTGAAGCCGTAACTTGGCCGATAGCGGCGAGCCTTTCCGAGCACGCCAGGCGCTGTTGGGTACGGATCAAGGTGGCGTTGGTGGCGCGTAACTCACTCTTGGCAACGTCAACTTTGACCAGCAACTCGCTGTTGAGTTCTCCGATCTGATTCAACAACGCTTCCCGCTCCCGGGAGCGCTCGGCAATATCATCCATTAACTGGTTAAACCCGCGAGCGATCTCTCCCAGCTCGTCATCGCGGCGTTCCAGTGCGCGAGCCGAAAGGTCTCCCTCACGAGCCGAGATCATCGTTTGCACAATATCCCTGACCGGCCGGCGAAAGAAATATACGAAAAGAAGGTATAACAAGAGGACGGAAGCAACTACGGCTCCAAGCAACACAAGGTTGTATTGCCGATGAAGACTGTTCACCAGCCTGCGATGAAAGCCCTTGAGTACGAGTGCCTTAATGAACCCGGAATGGACAGAATTCTGAATCGGGGTGGTGATTACCCAGAACTCGCTGTTCTCTCGGCTGACTTCAGCAGAACTCGCTCCAGCCTGCGGAACATTCTGGAGGTTTTTGCTGCTGTTCGAGAGGGACAGAAGGGTAGGAGCATTGGCTGCAGTCGTAGCAATCAACTGAACACCCTGGGGCGAGTCCTGATAGATGTCAATCTGCTTGAAGTCCGGGCGCGAGCCCGCCACCACCTGCATTTCCTGACGCAGATCTTCCAGGTTCGAAAAATAGTCGTAGGTCGAAATACGATTTGCCAGCGTCGACATTTGGCTGACGGCATTTTCAAAGTGGTCCTTTTCGATAAGAGATCGCGTTCTAACACTGTGCAGATTGGACGAGGCAAGCAGTATCAATGACATCGAACCGGTTACGAGCAAAAGAATCTTCTGTTGCAGATTAAGGTTGATACGCACTATCTCCTCCAGAAAAAATACTCGAAATCAATTTCTGTGTCGGTTCGCCGGTTAGGCGAGTGCAACAATCGATCCACGAAATCGACTTGAAACTTTGTAACGTTCGACATTCGGCTTTCGCCTTCTCCGTTTTTGTCCTGGGACAAGTTCTGGCACAGCAATTCCTGTGCAACTCGCGTCATGATCAATACCGTTTGGCGCGGTCACCCGCACCGATTCTTCCAGCCCACCGGCGCCTGGGTTCTGCTGCTCCTGTTTTTGTGCAGCCCGGCGCCCGGGCAACAGAAACCGCCAGCAACCGAGCAAAGATGCTCCGAGCCGCTGACCACCATCTTCGAAAGGGTTTCGCCGTCTGTTGTCTTCATTACGGCAATTTCGATAAATCCCTATCGGATGAATGACCGCGTTGAGCACGTATTGGGTTCGGGCTTCATTATTGATAGCTCGGGGCTCATTGTTACCAATTCGCACCTGGCTTTTGGCCGCCAGGTAATCGAAGTTACCCTGGACGATGGCACCACCATGCCGGCACAACTGGTTGGAGCTGATCCAATCTTCGATGTGGCTTTGCTAAAGATTTCTAAGCCGCCGAAGCTGTCGTTTACCGCCCTTGAAATGGGGAATTCGGATCGGCTCAGAGTTGGAGAAGAAGTTGTTGCAATCGGTAATCCGCTCGGTCTGGACCAGAGTCTTACCCGAGGCGTGGTATCGGCCATCAATCGCATTCTCCCGGAGACTTTTTTCAGTCTTCAGGAGCCGCTCATCCAAATGGACACACCTATCAATCCCGGAAACTCAGGCGGACCGTTGGTGAATCGGTGTGGCGAGGTTGTAGGCATCACCACGAGTGTCGTTCCCGATGCCCAGAACATCGGGTTTTCGATTCCCATAAATATGGCTAAAGCCCTTATGCCGGCGTTAATTAAGGATGGCAGAGTAGCGCGACCGTGGCTCGGTTTTCACGGCCAATTCGTCGAAGCGGGACTACAGGAGCTCTTCAAATTCCCTCTGGTTCAAGGGTTTCTGATTGAGGTGGTTGAGCCGGCTAGTCCGGCGGAACATGCGGGTCTGCATGGCGGCGATCTTGAATTGACCGTCGCGGGACGAGACTTTCTCATGGGTGGCGATATTCTTACTACGATGAATGGTATCGCCCTCACCTCGCCTGAAAAGATGGCCGAAGCTTTGAAGACCGTGTCAATTGGCTCTGTCATTACATTAACAGTCTTCAGATTCGGGAAGTATCTCAATTTCAAATACACCTTGCCGGAACGCCCGCTATTACCTGGAGATGTTCCCAATGAGCAGTTGGCCTTACCTGTGAGGCAGAAACGCCGATAGCGGTCGTCTTAGCAAGCCTGATCTCCTTGGAGTGGCGACTTGGCGCCGCTTTCAAAGTAACGCTTCGAAAGTCGTCACCAGTTCCCAAGTACATTCCGCATTGAATGATGAAGAACCTCAAAAGCGCTGACAAGGCAGCGCACTCCAAAAAGCAAAAAGAGTGATGCGAATCAGAAGATGTTGCATCACTCTTAGTGTTCTCAGGAGACCCGGATGGTGAAGGCCGCCTGGAAATGTTTTGCCCGCATAGACAGTTTCAATTCATTTAGAGAAACGCATACCGGGCAACGCCTTGAGAGTCGTTGTCTAGCTGAGGGTCGCAGCCATTACCTGAACGTTCAAACGTGCTTCGACCGAGGCAGCACTGTCGTAGAACGAACGAAATTCACTGATCCTTCCGTTGTGGAAAGTGAAGATGTGGACCCAGGGAGTCTCAAGAATCGTGGCCGTATCTCGGAGCCTGATTTTCGAAGTTCCAATCGCTACCACTCTGTTGCCCTCAGCGATGAACTCCTCAACTTGAAAACTCTTTGTCTCTTCACTAGCTGAGAGAATTGAAAAGTACTGAGCAACCTGGTTGCGACCGTATCTCGTTCCGGCTGTTGGGATGATGTGGGGCGGGCCAATCGCAAACCACTTAATATCCGGAGTCAATTGCTCCAGCAGAGCGGAGACGTCGCCTTGTTGAAATGCTGCATACGCGGCCTTTACTACTGCTATATGATCTAACTCATTCATCGTTAAACTCCTTCCACTAATCCTGCGAGACCAGAGTTACACTTGCTGAAGCACTCTATTTGGCAATCACCATGCCAGTATTGGTTGCGAACGAAGGCGACAGTTTTCTCAATAGATCTCAAAATCTCTCTGCAAGACCTGGCCGCGCTTGTGTGGCGTTCTTGATGAAGCCTCATGGAAGGAACGCCACAGTAAGAGCAACGCAGTTCGTCCGCGACGCGCACTTGAAAAATTATTCCGACGCATCAGCCTTCAAATTACCTACTAGGAATTGGCATTTGTGGCGCCAGGAGAAAGCGTCGCGCCTGGCCATTGCCCGTCATAGTGCTCTATGGCACGCAGATTTCAATGTCCTATCGCATTGGGAACCGTTAAGGCCCCAAAAAGCGGAGTTCAGTAGAGGAGAAGCAATCGGAAATAAACCGATTCCTCAAGAAAAAGAAACGGCCTGCTTCGGCCGCTTCTCATCGAAGGAGAAATAATGAGCAAGTATTTCATAAGCGTGATGGCTTCATGTTTTCTGTTAGCACTCTTGAGCGCGGCGCCGGCCGGCGCACAACAACTCGGAACACTCGAGCGCGCGGTAATTCCGTTTGACTTCATCGTCAGGGGAAAAACACTTCCGGCGGGAACGTATTCCATTCGACGCATCAACGACGACACGTCGGAGGCACTCGTAATTCAGAGTCAAAACCTACGCAACCGCGTCGCATTCGAGACCGAGCCTTTTGTGTCCCGCCAGGCGCCACGCAGAAGCGAGCTGGTGTTTGACCGGTATGGCGATACTTACTTTCTTCATGAAATCAGGACTGGCGGAGAAACTGAGGGCCGCGAGTTAGCTACCTCGCGAGCAGAACGCGACCTGAAACGGGAAACTGCGAAGAATAATGTCGCCGAACCGGAGACAGTCGCTGTGGCGTTGTATTAAGGGTCTGTATTCGTTACGCGCCCCTGACCGTCTTATTGATGTTCAGGTCTGTTACGAGGACCAAAGACAGGATCCACGAAATCACACGAAAGGACACTACGAAGTCCCGGTGTTTACTTAGTGTGATTTAGTGGATCGTCTTGCGTTTGGAGCCCACTCGGAGTCACTTCACTGCTAAGGCACTCATTTCTCGTTCAGCTTTTCCGGTTCGGAACCAGTCCTGCAAGCGCTCACAGTAAATGTAGACAACCGGAGTCAGGTACAGAGTCAGCACCTGCGATATTGATAGACCACCAACAACAGCCAGGCCTAATCCACGTCTGGCTGAGGCGCCGGCTCCCCAGCCGAGGGCGATTGGCAGGGTACCCATCAATGCCGACATGGTTGTCATCATGATGGGGCGAAACCGCACCACGCATGCCTGGTAGATCGCTTCCCGGGCGTCCTTACCTTCGTTCCGCTGTGCTTCTAAAGCAAAGTCAATCATCATGATGGCATTTTTCTTTACAATGCCAATCAGCATAATCAGACCGACAAAGGCATATACATCCAACTCCCGGTGGAATATCAAGAGAGTGAGCAGGGCGCCCAATCCCGCTGAAGGCAGTCCCGACAAGATCGTAAATGGATGAATAAAACTCTCGTAGAGAATTCCTAAAACAAGATAGATGACGAGCACTGCTATCAACAGCAGCAGGGTCAGGTTTTGCAACGATGATTGAAATACCTGGGCAGTGCCTTGAAAGCTGGTTGTTATCGTCGCAGGTAGAATTCGCCGGGCTACAGTTTGGACCTGCTCCGTGGCCTGGCTTAGCGAAACGCCCGGACGCAGGTTGAAAGAGATTGTAGCTGCCGGCAACTGCCCCAGATGGTTTACCAAAAGCGGCCCGACCCCGCGGGAGAATTTTGCAATTGCCCCGAGGGGAACCAGCTCACCCGATGACGACTGAACGTACAGCCCGCTCAGGGCGGATGGATCTTGCTGGTATTCCGGTTTCACTTCCAGAATTACCTGATACTCATTTGTCGGCGTGTAAACAGTGGAAATTTGACGCGAGCCAAAAGCGTCGCCAAGCGCAGACTGGACCTGCTCGACTGTGACACCATGTGCCGATGCTTGTTTGCGATCGATATCGACATTGATTTGCGGAGTGTTTATTTGCAGATTACTGTTCACGTCCTGAATCAGCGGCATTTCCCTCATCGCTTTTTCAAGGATTCCCGCATTGTCGTAAAGGTCGTTTGTACTGGTGGCTTGCAGTGTTACCTGATAAAGACTGCGTGTCGACTGGCCGCCAACACTGATGGACGGCGGGTTCTGAATGTAGACTCTTAGACCCGGTTCATGAGAAACCTTGGGGCGTAATTCTTCAGCGACTTCGTCGGCGCTCAACTTGCGCTGATTTGGTGGCTTGAGCCCAATGAAAATGGTGCCGTTGTTGCCACCTGAGTTTCGGCCGCCGGAACCCACGGTTGAAGCCACAGTCTCTACATTTGGATCGTGTTGGATAATGGCGGCGACAGTGTTCTGGTGCCGGATAATATCGTTAAGCGCCACTCCCTGGGCTGCCTCGGTGCTTACCAGGAGCAGTCCGGCATCGCCACTGGGAATAAAGCCTTTGGGCACAATCCTGAAGAGATACACTGTCAAGCCCGCCAGCAGCGCCATAATTACAATCGTCAACAGACTATGGGCCACACGCTGCAGACTCCACTCGTACGCGTGCACCACGCGATTGTAAAAGCGTTCAGAAATCCCGGACCATCCTGTTGTGGCCTTTTTGCCGTTCTCATGAAGTGCATTCTCTCTGATACCGCGCACCTTCAACAGTCTGCTTGCCAGCATCGGAGTCAGAGTCAGGGACACAATTCCTGAAACCAGGATTGCCACGCTGATGGTGATGGCAAATTCCCGGAACAGCCGGCCCAGTATTCCTCCCATAAAGAGGACCGGGATAAAAACTGCCACCAGCGAGACAGTCATGGATACGATCGTAAACCCGATCTCCCTGGATCCATTCAAAGCAGCTTGCAGCGCCGTTTCGCCCAACTCGATTCGCCTGACGATGTTTTCCAGCATCACGACCGCATCATCGACTACAAACCCAACCGACAGCGTGAGGGCCATTAGCGAGAGGTTATCGAGACTAAAATGCAGCAGATACATGGCGGCAAAGGTGCCGATGATCGAGGTTGGCAGCGCAAGCGTGGGAATGATGGTGGCGCGAATATTCCGTAGAAAGAGGAAGATCACCAGCACTACCAGGGCAATTGCCAGGAACAGTGAGAATTGAACGTCGTTGACTGATTGTCTGATGGAAATCGACCGATCGATCAGGACATCCAACGCTACTGAAGCAGGCAATTGCTGGCGAAACTGTGGCAAGAGCTGACTGTATCCAGGACAGTTCGTGAATGTCGTGCTTACGCTGGGCGTCCAGCACAATGCCATCGTAGTTCCCTCTCCAGCCGTCCAGATCGGGCAGGACCACATGTTTGTTCCCTTTCATCCGAACTCGATTTCATCGGTGCCCGCTTCGCTCCCGCTTTCACCACAGTAGATGGCGTCAACCGGGTTTTGCTCAATCAGTTTGGCACTGTCACTCCTGTTTACGATGCTGCGCATTTGCTTACTGGCGCTGCAGGCGGGACGGGCACGGGGGTTTCCATAGGCACACAGAGCACGGTCAATCCCATTCTTCCGGGAACGAAGCTGGGCTTTGCTGACGAGCAGACTGTCGGTTGGGAGCAGCAGTTGCCGCATAGCTTTGTGCTCTCGGTTCGTTACATCGAGCGGAAATTGAAACGAATCACGGAAGACGCCGCCGTGCTGGCACCCGAAGATTACATTAATGGGCTGTTCGGTCAGACATACTTCATCGGCAACATCAACGCAAAAATCGATGCGGCTACGAATCCGATACCACTGTGTATTCGGTTGGTGGCGCAATACCTTCGGCGTGCATGCTGGCGGACGGCTCAGTGCCCTTCAACGAGCCTTCTGTATCAGACATTAATGGCAACGTAGTCGGTGCGGTTTGCTACGAGCCCTTGGGAGCGAATGGTCTCGCGCCTGGGAGTCCCGTTCCCGACGGCATTCCGGACGGGTTTGTCGATCCGATTCACAAATACAAGGCCTTGGAGATAGAACTGAACAAGCGATTCTCAAACAGCTGGCAACTGCTAAGCAATTGGACCATCTCCAGGCTAACAGGCAACTACGAAGGTCACTTTCGAAACGACAACGGCCAAACTGATCCAGGCATTAGTTCGCTGTTCGATTTCACTGCCGGATCCTTCGGGTTGCTCGGAGATCAGTTCACTCCCGGTCCGCTGAACACTGACAGGCATCATGTCGTCAACGTCTTCGGCAGTTACGAATTCAGCAAGGGAAGATTTGGACGGCGTTTGGGCGGTCTCAATTTGGGGCCCGGGATACACTTTGAAACGGGGGTGCCGATCAGTGACCTTTTCGCGCATCCTGCTTACCTGAATGCCGGTGAGATCCCAGTCGGTGGGCGTGGTTCACTGGGCCGGACCAGTCCGTACTTTCGCTTTGACATGCATGCCAACTATCCATGGCATATCAGCGAGAAGAAGAAACTCGACTTTGTAGCTGACTTCTTCAATGTCTTCAACAGCACGAAGGTTCGTTTGCCGAACCAGGACTTCCAACTTAATGGTGGGGTACCCAACGTCGATTTCCTGCAACCTCAGCTGTTCTATTTGCCTTTTAATATGAGGCTGGGGATGAGGTTTGAATGGTAATTCCGGTTTGTTCAGAGTGAACTTACGGGGAGGGAGAAATCCCTCCCCTTATTTGTCTGTAGGCTGTCTTTGGTGAAGTGGCTCGGATCATTTTCCATTTGTCATTTGACGTTGATCATTTTTCATTTGTTGAGGACGGATAACGGATCTACGAAATCACGCGTGCGCTTTCGTGTTATTTAGTGGATCGGATTTGGTTCTCGGATTACCAAGCTGTGAAGAAAAGTTAGCCAGATAGCTCATTCAGCTGCGTCGATCCCGTAGCGTTCAATCATTCGATAAAGAGTGCGGCGATCGATACCCATGATTTCAGCGGCCCGCGTGCGATTGCCGCCCGCAGCCTCGAGCACATGCAGCAGGTAGCGCCGCTCGAGTTCGTCCAGTGAAGGCAAATCGCCAAAGAGAGCCGACAAAGGCGAACGAGCGGTTGCTTTTATCCGCGGAGTTTGGAACTTTTCCGGCAAGTCTTCAGGCTCGACCTCATGGCCGCGCGCATGCAGAACGGCATATTCAATAGCTGATTCTAGCTCACGAACATTGCCGGGCCAGTCATAAGCCACCAGGGTCCGCACCGTCTCCTCACCGAGAGAAAGATGACTGCGACCGTTTCTTTCGAGAGCTTCGCGCAGGAAACGCTCGGCCAGCAAAGGAATATCAGTCCGCCGTTCGCTCAACGGTGGAACGCGTAGAGTTACCACACTAAGTCGATAAAAAAGATCCTCTCTAAAACTGCCGGCCTTTACTTCGTGTTCAAGATTGCGATTGGTGGCCGCGATGACCCGGGCATCAACACGAATCTCGCGCGAAGCGCCGACCCGTCGAATCTCCCCTTCCTGGAGTGCGCGCAACAGCTTGACCTGCATTGCCGCACTGGTTTCGCCGATTTCGTCGAGGAAAAGCGTACCGCCCTCAGCTTCTTCCCACAGTCCCTTGCGATCGCTGGTGGCGCCTGTGAAGGCGCCGCGAACGTGGCCAAAGAGTTCCGCCTCGAGCAGTGTTTCCGTTAGCGCGCCACAATTGATAGCTACAAATGGTCCGGAAGATCTGGTGCTGTGCTGATGGATGGATCGAGCCACCAGTTCCTTACCCGTGCCCGACTGTCCGGTAATCAGCACCGTCGATCTGGTTGGCGCGACGCGGGCAATCTCCTTATAAAGCTGGATCATTTCCGGCGCACGACCGACCAGGCCTCCTTGTTCATAGGGCGCGGAGAGTTGCTCCGCTTTGCGGTCCTCTGCCGTGCTCCGCTCAGCCTGCTCGAGTGCCCGGCGAGCAATCGCCACAACCTCTTCGACTTTGAAGGGCTTCGAAATAAAATCCCAGGCGCCTTCTCTGGCAGCCTCGACGGCAGAATCAAGCGTGCCGAAACCCGTCACCAAAATCACCGGACAACGACTGCGCAAATCCTTTAGTAAGTCCAGTCCCGACTGGTCGGCCTCGAGATTCATGTCGCTAACGACAAGATCTATCTTCTCATTTCCCGCCACTCGCATGGCTTGAGACGGGCTTAGCGCCGTGTCCACAGTCCAACCTTGAACACTGAAGATCTCACGCAAGAGTTCGCATGAGTCCTGATCATCGTCGACGACAAGAATACGCTTCATCCGTTGCTGGTACTCCTATCCTGACTCAACCGTCACGGCCCCATTTTCAAGACTCACTGAAATTTCACTTTGGAGGCCGGAAAAGGCCAGCTGGAAGCGAGTTCCGTGACCCAGCTCGCTCTCGACTGACATCGTTGCTCCGTGTTCGGAGATTATTTGACTAACAATTACCAGTCCCAAACCCGTCCCCCGGCCGCGTTCCTTGGTGGTGTAGAGCGGATCGAAGATGTGACTTAATGTCTCGGCTGTCATTCCCACCCCGGTATCCGAAAAGTCCACGGTAACCAAAAGGGCCTTGCCGTTCCTGCCGGCTTCTACGCCAGTGCTAACGCGCAACTCCCCGCCGTCCGGCATGGCATCAAGACTGTTGTTGATAAGATTCAGAAACAGCTGTTGCAGCCGATCCGCAGAGCCTGCGATAAGCGGAAGATTGTCCGCGAGGTTGTCGACAAGGCTGATACGGCGTTTATCAAGAGCGGGTGACATCGCATCACACAGGCGGCGCAGCAGACCGGTCAAATCCAGCGGCGAAAGCTCTGTTTCAAATCTGGTTTTGTCGAGCATCCTGCGAACGATTCGTTCGATGCGCTCGATTTGAGCGCTTATTGTCTTGATCCGAGTTTCCGCGTCGCGCGGATCTCGCTCCAGATCCGATTTGAGCAATTGAACGTGGCCGCTGATCAGATTGAGTGGGGTTCCTACTTCATGCGCAAAATGCGCCGCCGTCTGCCCGGCGGCAGCAAGCCGTCCAAGTTCGTTCATCCGCCGGGTCGTACGCCATAGCTCGAGGTTAGTTTCCTGTAATTGCTGATTGCGCAGCTCGAGTTCGAGCGTTGCATCTCGAACTCTCTCCCGGAGTATGCTCTGCTGCGCCTCGCGCTCTTTGGTCATGTCTCTGACCTGGCTGATCATGCTGTTGAACTCCTGCGTCAACAGTCCCAGCTCATCAGTTGCATGAGCGGCCACTTGCGCCTCGAGGTCGCCTGACTTCGCTCGAGACATCGCGCCCAGAAGCCTGTCAATGGGCTGATACACCAGTTGCCGAAACAGAAGATACGTCCCGAGCATGATCAGGAGGATCGCAATCAAGGACATCCAGACGACACTTCTAACGTAGCGGAAGGCCACCGACCAGATGCTATTGAAGCGCTCGACGATCTCGACGGCGCCGCTGGGATGTTCCCCTTCGAATGTGGGTGCGAATACTCGATAAAGCGAGTTGTCCTGTTCCCCTGACCTTGAGGTTATGACTCGAAGGTTACGGCCACTAGTTAAGGCTCTTTTAGCGTCATCCGGTATTGGCGTCGCCGGCGAGCTTCCCTGCGCCGATACTTTCTCTACAAAATCATCTCCCGCGCGTTCCCAGATGCGTAAGCTCACGATACTCGGCCGCGATCCTTTGATGAGATCTGCGGCGCGCGTTAGTGTGTCCGTCTCGCGCGGAGCGTCCATATCGCTGATATGCTGGGCCAGATCTGCGGCTTGGGTGTCGGCAAGAGCTTTGTCATCATCGCGTTCGAGGTTGGCGATACCGGCGCTGGTCATGACCAGGGATGCTACCAGCATGCCTACAATGATCACTGAGGCCAACAGGGTGGTTTTGATGTGCAGCTTAAGTGTTTGCATGCATCGAGGCCAATTATCTACCTTCTGTTCCCCGCTCGCCAGTTGGGATGTCGCCAAAGAGTCGTCGCACCCCCAAGCTGGCTAAACAAAGAAGCAGACCAGTGAGCGCCAACGCAAGCAGGAATAGCTCTACATGCTTAACCCGTCCGACCACCAGAGAGGCGCTGCCACTGAAGCCATAACCCAGCACGAAAAGAAGAGCAGTCAAGACTACACAGCCAAACCCATCAAACAGCGCAAACTTAACTTTTGAAATTCGCTGTACTCCCCAAAAAATCATCGTCGAGACTCGCGTTCCGTATATGAGATGCGAAGCCGGAATTTGCCAGGGACCCAGCCGGCGGATTAGTGCCTCGGGCACGCGTCCCACCTTCCGGTAGAGTCTGCTGCTCTGGATCGTTTGAGAGTAATAAAGCCCGGCGCAGTACCACAGGTAATCACCGGTAAAGGCGCCCGCAGTCGCCGCGAATAACGCAGTACCAAATTTGACATACCCAAGGTGGGCCACGACGCCCGTTAAGACAGGAACGACGTCTGCCTCGATCATTGCCGCCAGGAACACGGCTATCACGCCGTACTTCATTAAGAACAGTTGCACGCTGGTTAGCCCGACTTTCCCAAAGACCACAAAATTCCCGCCAGTAGTGGGCAACCCATATGCCAGTAACGTTATGGGATCCAGCCAATCTCTTTGCCGCTAATAGAACCTCGTTGTCCGGCCTGTCATAGATAAAACGAGAAATCAGTTGTGGCGTTTATGCGCTCTCAGCAAAGCAGTCACAGTCAAAAGGACCGTAGATACCCCTTTTGTTGATGAGTTCGTCAAAGTGTTTATCGCGAATCGGTTGGCATACTCGTTGCAAAAAACCGCAGAAACCAATTGGTGCGAGCACTACTGCTGTATCGCTCCACCGGCCCAGAGCATTTGATCGAGCGGCCCGGCGTGAGCGTTTGCCGGCAGATCACAATGGATTGCCAGCACACAGAGCGGCGATTGCCTGGGGTCAAGTGCGGAGTGCGATTCGTCGAGTTGCTTGCAGGTTAGAACTCTGCCGACCGAGGCTTAATATGCAGACTATTGTTCTTGCGGACTTAAAGGCGAAGAGAGGATTCGTCAACAAAGACACTGTGGCCGGCGGCTACGGTTCGCGCTTTCGAGCAGATTCAGTTATGACTCGAGTGGCAATGAACATCCGCCGCATCTTCCAGAATTTGCCGAGCATCCAGGTTGGTTACCTGGCGGCCATCTTTTCTCAGGCGGGCCATAAGGTTGTTTACACTCGAGGTGAGCAAGTCGAAGGAGATCTGGCCCTTGTTCTCACTTCGGTGGTGGATTACAAGCATGAGTGTTCGTGGGCGCAGCTGGCCCGGCAAAATGGATTGCGCGTGGGTTTCTTTGGTACAGCCGCCACACATTTACCGGAGCTGTTCCATGACGCGGGAGATTTTGTTATTTGCGGCGAACCCGAAGCTACTTGCATGGACCTCGCAGGTGGCGCGCTTTTGAGCGGACAGGTTTTGAGTCCAACAGTTAACGATCTGGATTCGTTGCCGTTCCCACGCTGGAACCTGATTAAAAGCAGACGATTCGGATATACAAACCGCGGTCGGCTTGGGCTAACTCGAGCTGTGCCGATGCTGACCAGCCGCAGCTGCCCCGAGCATTGCACTTACTGTCCGCATCGAATCACGGCAACTTTTCGCGCGCGGTCTGACCATAACGTGCTGGATGAGTTGACTGAATTGTGCAAGCTCTACAAGCAACCACATATCGTCATCCGCGACCCGCTTTTCACCCTCGACCGAGAACGCTGTTTTCGCATTGCAGAAGGAATACGCAGTCGCGGCCTTCGCCTGTCGTTTGAATGCGAAACGCGCATGGACGATCTGGACGAAGAGTTAATCCGTTCGATGCACGGCGCAGGGCTGAGAGAGATCGGCTTCGGCGTGGAATCAGTAGAGCCCGCGACGTTAAAAAGCGTCGCCCGGCGCTTCATCCCTCACGAGCATATGCGTCGCATGGTCGCCCTTTGCTGGGAACTGGGAATTACCACGACGGCTTTTTATGTTTTCGGATTCCTGCAGGATACGGAAGAAAGCATTGAAGCAACGATACGGTTTGCCTGTGAACTTGATACGACGCGTGCAAATTTCAAACTGCTGACACCTTATCCGGGCACGCCGCTGTACAAGCAGATGAAGCAGCTTGTCGTTGAAAGAGACTGGGAGCAGTTTGACGGATACACGCTCAACTTCAATCATCCGGTATTGACACCGCGCCGGGCGCGTCTAATGCTGGGTATGGGCTATTCGCGATTTTTCTTCCGTCCATCACAGCTCATGAACATGCTTGGCTTGCACAAGTATTCACGGACTGCGCTTTTTCAAAGAGCTGACGCCTGGTCCTGGCGCCGCCAGGATTACTTCGATCGACCCTGGGTGTCTGAAAGAAAGAGTTTGGCATGATTCCGCGTACCATAGCTCGCTACGGTGTTCGCTCGGTTCCTGGTGACGAGAAAGTGATCGTGGCTGCCTTTCGGCGCGGCGAGGCTGTCAGTGGTCCGGCCATTGCAGAATTTGAAGGACGCTTCGCAGACTATCATCGGCTGGGATATGCGACTGCCACCTCTTTCGGTCGCATGGCGTTCCACTATATTTTGCGCGCGCTGGATTTTCCTGAGGGGAGCGAAATCATTTTTCCTGCGCTCACGTTCTGGGTCGTCCCGGAGATTGCGCGTCGCGCTGGTTTAAGACCCGTTTTCGTGGATGTTGATCCAGCAAGCTTCAATATGGATCCAGCTAAACTCGACGCTGTTGTAACTGAACAAACCCGCGCAATCGTCCCTACACATCTTTATGGCCAGCCATGCGCGATGACAGAGATCATGAGACTTGCGGAAAAGCATAACCTCGTAGTTATTGAGGACTGCGCGCAGGCTGTCGGCGCCCGCTATCGTGGTCGACGCGTCGGCACGTTCGGAACTGCTTCCTTCTTTAGTTTTCAGATGCTTAAGGGTATTAACACCTACGGCGGCGGGATGGCCTTGACGGGCGATGCAACCCTTGGGCGTCAAATCCGCGAATTGGCCATGGAAGAACCCGCGCCAAGGACTAAAGATCTTTTCAAACGCTTTGTTACGGCTTACGCAGCGCGCGTTGGCGTCAGTCCAAAAGGTTTTACGTTCTGGGGCTTTCCGCTCCAATCTGCGGCCTCTTTCTTTGGTAACCATGATCTCTCAAGCTATGTCTGGGAGAAGATACGCCCTCTCGATAGTTTTCCCAGGACGTACCATCAAAGGTATTCGAATGTGCAGGCCTTGATTGGCTTGCGAGGGCTGGCAAAGCTCGATGAGTTTAACGCGCGCGCCCGAGAACATGCCGCGCAATACACACGCGCGCTTGCCAACTGTCGTCACATTAAGACGCCTTTCGTCATTCCCGCAGCGGAGCACGTGTACTATCAATACTGCATTTACACTACCAACTCGGCGTTAACCAGCAGGCGGGTCATTCGACGCGGTGTTGATATTGAGACGACGCACGTCGACGTGTGTTCAAAGCTCAAACTCTTTGCAGAGTTCGCGGTCACCTGCCCCGGAGCAGAAGCGACGGAGAAAGCGTTGCAACTGCCGGTCTATTCGCGCCTGCGCTCTTCTGACGTCGATCGTGTGTTGCACGCTGTGCTCGCCGCCAGTGGTCCAGTGAGTAATGAACCAGCAACCTCTGAGCCTGACAAAACAGCGTTACGGTGGAGCGCGACAGGGCGAGAATGAGGTAAACGGCTAATGTCGTTCTTGCTTGGAGTTCTGCAAAAATTTCAATTAGTCGGCGTGTTATTACTGGCCTCTAACGCCGAGAGCCTGGGCATGCGCTTATTGCCGAAGTACGGATACTTCGCGATTCTGATCGCTGCGTTCTGGGAAGGGGAAGCGGTATTGATTGCCGCAGGTACCTTATGCGGGGCTGGTTATCTTGATTGGCGGCTGACCATTTTGGCCGCTGCATTCGGCGGTGCTGCCGGTGATCAAATCTATTTTTACGCTGCTCATGAGCGCGCGGCCCGGCTTGTTCAAAAATCGAAAAGACTGCGCCACTGGTATCCGCGAGTGAGCAGGTTCGTGCTGCGACACGGCACCGTCGCCGTACTGCTTTCGCGTTTTGCTGCGGGTCTGCGCATCACCATCCCGCTAGTCTGCGCCACCGCGGCCATGTCTCCCAAAAAGTACTCGACTCTTAATCTGTTGAGTGCCTTCGCCTGGGCCTCTGTTTGGGTCGCTATCAGCTACCAGTTTGGCACCCACCTCTGAACGCCAAGCCGGCTGCCAGCGCGGTGGGTGTGGCATTTATGCAAGCCCGCGCAAACAAGTCACAGTGTCCGAGTCCATTAGTTATCGATGTCCCATTAAGTAGCGCGTTCTTTTCCGGCACATCTCTTTGCCTCCTTGCAGGTCCAGACAGCAAAGCGGGCTGGCATGCCCGTTGCCCTTAGCGAAGATGAATTCCAGGCATCTTTACAGGAGACGCAAAAGATTATGAAGAGAATAATTTCGGTTTCGCTGGGGGCTCTATTAGTACTAGGAGCTCTCATGTTTGGCGGAGCAGGCTCAGCGATTGCGCATGACCGTCACGACAAGAACCATTGGCGGCAAGCCAGATACATGAGGTATCACCACCGGCACCACAGAAGAGATTGGAGACGCGTACCGGAAGCAAGATCGCTGCGCAGGCGCAGTTGGTAGTAATGAAACCGCAATTAGCCACGCGTTTACGAGCGGGCGACGGTGATTTCATGGCCCTCCTCGAGGAAGCGTTTGCCTCCTCCAATAGTGTCATGCTGCAGTCGCGGTCCCGCGCCGGCTTACCATCGACGGCTCAAGCCATCATCAAGTGAGGCGTATGCAATCTGCGAGGACGTTTTCTAAGCTTTACGTTGTGCGTCCGGTTGCCAGGCCGTTGTTGTTGCCCACGCCGGCGCGCGCCAGACTGGAATCTTGGGTCCATCAATACGGGACGAATTCAACCTCGTACGTTTTGCTTGAAGGCCGCAAGCAGTACTTCACTTCGCCACGCGTCGACGGCTTTCTCGCCTATCAAATCAGTGCCGGGGTGGCCGTGATCGGTGGCGACCCCATTTGCTCACGCAGGCAGGCGCCCGAGTTAATCAGGGACTTCGTAAAACAAATGACCGGGTGTCCAGTAAGCGCCTATCAGGTTTCACCGGAAATGCTCGGTGCGTTTCGAGAGGCCGGATTCGCTGATATTCAGATTGGCAAAGAGGCAATCTTCGATTTAAGCCGGTTTTCACTTTCAGGGGGTCTGATGGAACTTGTTCGCGCGGCCACTAACAAAGCCAGCCGCGAGGGAGTTGTAATCAGCGAGCATAGACCTTTTGCTCTCGGCGCGAGGCGGGTGAATGATGAGTTGCGGGCGATCTCAGCCGAGTGGTTGAGGAACAAGGGTGAACAGGAGCTGGGCTTTCTGCTCGGCTCTTTGGCGCTGCAGCAGCGTTCTGCGAAAAGATACTTCATCGCTCGTTCTGGCCATGGTATGGGCCGGATCGAAGGGTTCATCGTTTGTGAACCGATCTACGGCCGAAAAGGTTATTACCTGGATGTTACGCGACGCCGGGTTGATGCAGTGCGCGGAACAATGGAGTTGTTGACTACGGAGATCTTTGGCCTGTTGCATGCTGAAGGCTACGAGATGGCCTCGATGGGATTGGCGCCCCTCGCCTTGTTGGACGATCCGGATCTCCACAGACACCCTCGCCTGACCAACCTCATGCGATTTGTTTACCAGCGAGTGAATAATAACTACGACTTCAAGCTCTTGTATCGATATAAAGCCAAATATCACCCGCATACCTGGGAGCCGCGCTACTTTTGTTTTAATCGCAGCAGACTGAGCTTGCGAATGCTCTACGCGGTTATACAGGTGCGCAATGCTGATACGCTAGGCAGTCTTCTAAAAAAGAGGCCTAAAAACCTAAAAGGATTTCAGGAGAAGTTGGAATCATGGAAACACGCCGCGTCGTTCATTGTCGGGCTCTGTTCAGTGCTCGTGTCATCTTCGTCTTAGCAACTATGGCTAGTCTTATGTTGGTGAGTGCCGCGAGACTCGACGCGCAAAAGCCCAACCACGACGCCGCAGTTGCTGCACCTGACAAGTCTATCCCGGCTGAACATTACGATCCGGACGATGTCAAGACTTACGCAGATGTCGTCGTCGACGATCGTGATGTTGCCGTGCGAGGCAGACAGTTCACGGTGCATTTCTATCGGCCTCGTGCCGGAGGCCCTGCCATTCCGGCAATCTACGCCTGCGGTGATGGTGGTTGGCGCGGCCTCGCGCCTCGCACGGCAGAGCAGCTTGCACACATGGGTTTTGCCGTAGCGGGAATTGATTCCAAAATTTACCTGCGCGAGTTCTCGTCTTTAAAGAATCCGCTGACTATCAAAAAACTGGCGAGCGACTATGCGGATATCGCCAGCGCCCTGCGCCCTTACGCTACCGTCGATCCGGGGACGCCGGTGTATGTTTATGGCTGGTCGCTTGGAGCAGGATTTGCCGTCGCCGTCGGCTCTGACCCGACAACGCGGGCAAACTGGGCCGGGATCATTTCAATCGGATTACCAAAGCAGAATCAACTTGTCAGTGGTGTCGGTGGCAACTATACGGATCTGAAGACTGAAACGAATTCCCAATTCGGTTTTCGCAGCGCAGATGTGATGGCGGCGATTTCGCCTTTGCCGCTGGTGATGATTCAAAGTACCTCGGACACTGCCAGTCCGCGGAAAGTGGGAACGGCCCTCTTTGTCACTGCCAAAGACCCGAAACATTATGTGCTTATTCAGGCCAGTAATCACCGGTTCAGTGGCGCGCGGGAGGAATTCTACTCGGCGTTGGTTAATGCTGTGCCCTGGATGCGCGAAGCCACTGCAAGTAGCAAGTCAACGCAAACGGCGGTTATGACGTCCAAAAATTGATCTCACTGGGACGGCGGGCGTTTCGCCCGATTATGAGTTTGATTGAATCGCAAATGATTTCCGGCGTGGTCCATACTACAAGCGCAAGAAAGAGATTTCGCTGGCGTTGGGTGCTGCTCTTGTTTCTCCTCGCTCTGAGTGCGGCGTCAGCTTATGCAGCCTTGTGGTACCACCGGTTTTATCATCACGTCACTCCGGAAGAAGTCTCACATGCAGTCAGGCACTCCACCTTTCAAACCAGTATTCGCGGGGGGTCACCGGTTACGCTTCAACTCTATCAACAAGCGAATGCCAAAGATCAACCATTGGTGTTTTTCACGAGTGGAGATGGCGGCTGGAGTCCCTTCTGTGCCGACATCGCCGCACACATCGCGGCAACTGGAAAGACGGTGGTGGGCTTCAACGCCAAAGATTACCTGGTGAGCTTTGCGAATTCCCAGCGGCCAATTTCGGCAGATGAGCTCGCGCGCGACTACGACGAAATGATCAATTCTGCCGCCTCCCAGCCGGGCATCGATACGAGTACCGGCCTGGTACTCGCCGGGTGGTCCCTGGGCGCTGGTTACAGCGTACTGGTAGCCAATGATCCTATTGTTAAGAAGCGAGTGGAGCGGGTGGCGGCGATCAGTCTTCCCATTTACAACGAACTTGCCTGGAAACCAACGGACGCACTCATCTACATTACTCATGGCACCCCACGCGAGAAGGTATTTGACGCGCGCCAATTCGTCACCAAACTCGATCCCGTCCCGATCGTCATTTTCAACGCAACTGACGATGACACATCTCCCGCACGCGAGTCTCAATCGGTATTTGACCTGGCGTCTGGTCCAAAACATCTCTATATGGTCAAAGCGAGCGGCCATCATTTCGAGGGAGGCGAGACGGAATTCTATAGAGATCTCGACGAGGGACTTTCTTTCAACCGCCCCTGACACTTGGAAGAGAACGAGATGACTTAAGGATGGAATCCCACCCACGGCATGGACTGTGTAAAAACTCTGAGGAATCTGCAGTCGCGACTGGACAACTCAAGCCGAGTGAATTCGCAGGTCGGGAAGGGGGCAGTCGTTAGGTTGAAGGTTCGGTAAGTTCAAGGCGCCCCCGCTCAAGCTTGAATGCCAGTGCTTATCCCTATCACTTAAGCCTCTGGGTTTACTGCATTGAGTGATTGATTCGATGATGAAGCCTCGGAAACTTGAGCGGGGGCGACTTGAACTTACCGAACCTTCAACCTAACGACTGCCCCCTTCCCGACCTGCGAATTTACGCAGCTTGAATTGTCCAAATCCCCAGCTTCTAAGCTTCAAGGCATCTTCAAAAAATCAATGAAGTCAGATTAGAACAAGTTATCTATTCAAACTTGATTGATGACTTTGAAAGTTTATCTGATGTAACTCAGCGGGGGCACGCTCAGTTTCGCTTTGGTGAGAAGTGTGTGGCTCCGCTTTGCCCCCTTCCCGACTTGTTCTATTCAGACTTTTGAGGCGAAGCCATACAAGCAATGGTCATTGGGCAGGGCGGTGCGGAGATCACTAGCCGATAAAACCGGGCGGCGTCTTGGCTGTCATGGCTGCGAGAATGGTTACCTGAAAGGCCAGACTATTAATCGAGGTTGAATTGTTGGCGCCGGAAGCGTACGCAAAAGCTTCAATTCTCAACTCTACCTGTCCCGACTCGTCATCCCAGTCTGCATCGATGCCGGCGATTCCCCAACCGAAATCAGATGGCAAAGATTGCACAATGGCCGTTGTTTTGGTTAACGAAGCTGTAGCGATGGCGCGAAGAAACTGTTGTCTTGTCAACGATGGACCAACCAGAACCGTGAAAGTCTGGTTTTGTGAAGCCGAGCCGGATGGTATCTCGAACTGTCCGGCAACAGTAAAAAGTCTGTTGGCGCCCTCAGGGCCCGCAACTACAGCTTCTATCTGCTGTAGATTCTGAACCTGATTAGGTTGAATTCTAATCACCCGATCTCCTCGTCTAATCAGGGAAAAGCATGAAGTCCTTCGGGAGGGGTGCGCAATTCGATTTCAATCGCACACTGACGGCGCAGGTTCATTCGCTGAGGCACTTGTCACCGGTGCAGACAACAAAGCGGCCGATCACATTGTCCTCATTACTGCGGCCAGCAATGCCGACAGCGCCCACCGCAAAATTACGCGCCGGATCTGTTAGCACGCCCAGCGGGTAAGGCGCGCCGGTATCGCTGTCCTCGATCTCCACGGTTATGGCGTAGTCCACCATTTTTACAGAGATCGTAAAGAACTGATCGGCAGCCATCGCTTTGGCGCCGGCCCTGGGAATCGGGATGGCCCGAATCCTTTGCTCTACGCCGTTTTTCACCACAAAGAGACGCACGGTGTAAGGTTCATCAGATCTTTCGCCGGTTAGCTGCAACAGGTAATAGTTTTGCGGGTCTCGCGCACGCAGAGCAAAGGAAAGCGCGACTCCATTAACCATCTTCGCAGTACTCGAAAGCTTGAAATCTTTATAGTAGCGATAACCTTCCTCGCGTGGGAGCGCGACACCCGCCCCCTTTACCGCCAGATTCTTTTTTGAGTCAGCCGCCCACCCGGCGGGCATGTACCAGGCCTGGAGTTCCGCGGCGGTCCACTTAGGTGACAACGTGTCCGTTGTGAGAGCGATCCTCTTTAATGGAACGTCAAGCACTGTTTTGTCGCCCGTCAGCGCAAAGTTGTGGTGGCGTGTTTCGTAGCCGAAATCGTCGGCCGTGATCTCTACCTCATACTTTCCCGCCGGCAAATCAAGACGCACACTGCTATTCTGAATTGGTACGACGTTACTGAGCCGCTGGCCTTCGGGCGCATATTTTAACTCGCCGGAGGTGATGTTCGTGTTGATGGTTACCGAGTAAAGGATTGGTTGGAAATCGAGGGTGGCAGATTGGCTCTTGTTGGCTGCAATTTCCACTTCCTTCTCCGCAGCGCGATGGCCTTCCAGGCTTCCCGCCAGACGGTACCGGCCTGGTTTAAGGTCATTAAAGACGAAGATCTTTTCACCGGCGGGTACCACTCCTTGCTGCGCTTGCGCCCTTTTGACATTCAGAGGTTCTACCAGCAGGGTGGCGTTTGACTCGGCTGCAACCGAAAGAGAGCCGGTCGTGGGAGTGACGCGTTCAATAACGGTTCTGACAACCGTCTTTACGGGTACCTTGGTGCTCCTGACTGGAGCGTCAACACCGCGAGGGGATGTTGGTTGTTTAACCGTGCCTCCTGCTCCCCCGACTTTTTGGGCCGCAACGAAGGCAGAGGCGGAGATCGAAAGAGCCAAAGCCGCAACGACTATCATGCTTCCTGGCATTCTCATGGGTTACACCACTGACGAAAAGAAAGAGTGCTTCCTGAAAAACACAAACGCGAGGCGCGCCTCAGAAACACCCTGAGGATAGCACACCTCGCGCTGTCGCTGAATCGAGCTTAGACGCAGTCGTAACCTGGTCTGCAACCGATTTGGGCACTTCAGTTTGTGGTTGGCGCCTTTGCCGGAAAATCCTAAAAGTGTCTCGCAAAGGCGCGAAGTTAAGGCCGAAGACGCAAAGAAATCAGAACCCTCCTAAAAGGCGAGTTTCAGCCCGAACTGAATTCGGCGATTCGGAGTCACCGTGTCAGTGGACCTGCCAAAGCCAGGCGACTCTAAAAAGCGCACTGGGATGCCAAAATTCGCGCGATTAAAGAAATTAAAGACCTCAGTTCTGAAGATCAGTCTGGTCTGCTCCGACAAAGGAACCGTCTTAATCACCGCGACGTTCGAGACCATCAGGTTAGTTGCCCGGAACGAGTTCCGTGCCACTGCGCCGTCCTGACCGATGGGAGCCAGCAGCGTAGCCGGATTCACCGTCAGACGGAAGGGCCGGCTTCGATCATCGGTCGATACAATCCCCGTCGTCGTATTCAGACGATCCGTCAGGTTACCGTCGAGATTCACGTCGTTAATACTGTTCACCGTGAATGGCTGACCGGTCTGAAAAGTTCCATTGCCGGCAATCTCAGTTTTATCGAACAGGACCCGCAGCAGGCCATTCCGCTTACCCCAGCTCGAAAGATCGGTAATGTAGTTGTAAGTAATGCGATGGCGCACATCAAAGTTCGCCGGGCCATGCTCTCCCGCGAATGTCAGGCTGTCTTGCGGCAAGGCCGAGGCTCCGGCTAAATCGAAGACGTCCGAGACGTCGTCATTCGCTCTACCAAAGGTGTAACTGACCTGGAACTGCGTTTCGCCGAGTATGTTATAGCGACCTCGCAATTGCAGTTGCATTGCGTCATACCGAGATCTCGCATTGCTTTCGAAGAGGTTAATGACACCTACATTAGCAACCGGTCGTCCGCCCGTGAAAGTGCCTGAAGACGTGGGTCGAATGCCCGGCGGCAAGGCAAAGCCATAGATCAAAGGCTCCAAATCAAGTGCATCAATCGCCAGAGGCAGAATCAGTTCATTCGGACCGAGGTTGGGCGTCGAGAAACGCAGGAGATTACGTCCCAGGGTGCCGACATAGGCAGCCGAAAGGACCAGACTCTGACTTAATTCCTGTTCGACGGTAACGCTGTATTGATGCGCCATCGGCGTCTTAAGGTCGCGAGCCGGCAGGGTCGCGCCGAAAGTTCCTGCGCCTCTTCCCGTCGCAAAGCCAATGATGGGAACGGCCGTCTGTGGTGTAGTGCCCGCCAGGAAGCCAACTTGCCCGAGCTCATTCAGATTTCTAAAGATGCAAGGGCAGAATGGTTGAGAAAGGCTGCCGAATGTGTTGCCAAACCCACCGCCGGCGAAGTTGGCCGTCAGGAAGCTGGGAAACACGTTGCGCGACTGGCTGACGACCGCGCCCAGAATCTGATCGTAGTAAAGACCATAGCCTGCGCGTATCACGGTGGTTCGGTTATCAAACAAAGAAGGTGAGTAAGCAAAGCCCACGCGTGGCGCAAAATTGTTGTGATCCGGGTCAAAGATTTTTGTACGACCAGCAATGAAGCGGGACAGACCAGGGACCAGGCTTAGACTGGGATCGCTGAAGGTGCTTTCAATCAGCCGGTTTTGCTCGGTTGGTGGTGTGTTGTACTCATAGCGAAGGCCGTACGAGAGAGTAAGGTTCGGCCGCATTCGCCACTCATCCTGCCCAAAGAAATCGAGCTGATAGTAACGCAAGTTGATATTTGAGCTGCCCCGGGTACTCAACGTCTGGAAAAAGCCGCTGGTGACGCCGGCGGCAGCAAGATCAACCGCACTAATGAAACTGTTTCCGAGGGTAAGATTTGTGAACCCGATGGGAATCAGCCTGCCCGTGTTGGGATCTCTTTGGGTGATAGGAGTTCCAGTCAGGCGCGGCGCGCCAAAAACCGTAATCAATGGGCGCGCATTTCGCGGCAACTCGCTATTGAGCTCAGTGCGACGCAGGTCTGTGCCAAAAGCGAAGCTATGAGCTCCCCTGCGCAGCGTTAGCGTGTCAGCCAACTGATAGGTGTTATTGACACGGCGCTGCGGAAAATTGAAAACGTCAACTCCCACTGGGCTAAAGCCGCCGATTATGATCTGACCCACAGGGCCAAAAGCGTTCAGCAGATTCTCGGTTGTATAACCGGCCGGCCTGTAAAGCACGGGACCGGTGTTCGGCGTCACCGTAGTCGGGAAATTGCTGGTGTTGGGAAGCGTGATGTTAAGCAGCACCGGAGCCCTCAAGAGGAACCGGGCATCATTCGGATTGTTGAAGAAGATGCTGGTACCCAGGGTTTGAGACAATCCAACGCCTTCGGGGTCAGTTGAATTCCCAAACATGGACGGTTGCAAGAATCCGGTTCTGTCCGGCACATCCTCGAAGTTGAGGCGCGTCCGGCCATACGACAGCCGCAGTTGATTGAAGACTGCGGATTCAGAATTCGGTCCGCTAAGTTCGCTATTCAGGAAGGTTGAAAAATTCTGCGTTCGCACGCGCGGTCTGATTGTCGAGAAAATTGCACCACCCGTTGAAGGGATCTCCCGCCAATCCTGTGTGAAGTTATAGCGCGCCACAAGAAACTGTTGCCTATCTTTCAATCTGAAATTGCTATCGACTTTGCCGGAGAAGATCCTGCTTCGACCGCTCGCGGGCAGCACCTGTGTGAGTGTGTTTGCCCCAAAGACTCCGTTGGGGTTATTGGGAAACGGGAAATAACTGAACAGCTGATCCCCGGTTAATGTTGTGGGAAAGAAGAAGTTTGGAGAACCTACTGGAAAGACCCCATTAATATCGGTAAACGGAGTAAACGTGAGGCCGGTAGCGCCCGAATTGAAAAGGCCTCTCTGGGCTACTGTCGGCACCGCAAAACTCTCCTCTTTTGCAGCATTGAGGACGTGACCCTCGGCCGAAAAGAAATAGAACATGCTGCGACCAGGTCTTGAGGGTGTTTCCTTTACGAGCGGACCACCAAGAACTATTCCGCCCTGACCCAGTGTGAAAGAGTCTTTCCCATCGCTTTGGTTTTGTACGCGAATCTGTCTGCTTGCCGAAGAAGCAATACATGCTGACGTTGATAGGTTTCCACAATTCAAGACAGGTTGGCTGCCGGCAAACAACGGAGACGATGCGTTGCCGCTGGCCGTGTCGAAGAAATTGCGAGCATTCAGCTGGCTGGCATTGAGGAAACCATAGACTGTTCCGTGCGTATCGTTGCCGCCGGATTTTGAGATGGCATTGACCTGTCCCCCAACATTGCGTCCAAACTGGGCCGGCGCCAAAAGCGTAATCATCTGAAACTCTCTGATGCTCTCGATTGGCTGGGGTACTAAAGCCAGAAAGCCCTGGCGTCGCACGCCGATGTCTTCATCGTTGTTGTCCGAACCGTCAACGGTGAAATTGTTCGAGCGCGAACGCATTCCGTTGACCGAGAATTGTCCCGCTGAACCCACACCGGGACCCACACCGGGACCCGCTACGCTGCCTAATGTTCTCGGCGGCAACGCGACTCCGGGAAGCAACAGGCCTAATTCGTCAAACGTTCGCGTTAACGTCGTGGCGCCAAGCGGCAAGGTTGAAACCTCTTTTTGGGTGTAGGTGCCGCCGCGGCGTGCATCACTCGTGCTGATGTCCTGCCTGATACCAGGGTTAGCCGCGGCCGTCGCCGTTGGAGCAGACGTTGGTGGTTGCGTCGTTGGCGGAGTTGCGACGGGCGTCGGGCCGGCTGCCGGGCTCGGAGACGCAGTCGCAACCGCCGGCTCGGGCGTCGCGGCAGGTGCGGCAGCAGTGCTTTCAGGAACCAGTGAAATAGGAGGTAGCACGACCGTGGGCCGAAGAGCCGGCAAAGATCGCTGTAGCGTTTGCGTCACATAACCTTGCCTCGAAACGGTAATGGTATAGTCCCCGGGAGGCAGAAGGGGCTGCCGGAATCTACCCGCCGAGTCAGTCTGCTTGGCGACGGGGACGCCGGTTTCTTGATTCACGATTCGCACAGTGGCCCCGGCCACTGCAGCCCCCGTTGCGCTATCTCTGATCTCTCCTTCAAACGAGCCCGTCACGTAGTCCTGCGCAGACGAGCTCTTAGTGGTTACTAGAGATAAGAAAAAGAACAAAAGGACTGCCAGTAACTGTTTAGATGGAAAGTACCGTTTCATCGATTTCACTCCTGTAGCAAGAGAAGGCTTAAGATGTCTGCGAAGGGAATCTTCTGGCACCAATAAACCCTGGATAAGCGACGCGGACATGCGCGCAGAGCCTGGTGTCAGTGAGAACTGTGCGGAATTTGGTACCGCTTTAATTTCGCGGAAAATGTAAGCTTCTGATTAATGAATTGTCAATGAAATTGTTTGCTTTGAACCACTATTCCGAATTCGATTTCTTGCCTGCCCGCGGGCGAGTCGCTATAATTTTCGCCGACTTCATCGACCTTGCGAGCCTCGCACGCCCAAGTTGCTGGGAGCTCAGGCGTCTGATTGAAGAATGCGATGTATCAGCATACATTCCGGCGCAAAAGCTTTCTCGTGCTAAGTCCAGCGCCGCCCGTTGACCCTTTGCGCACCTGCACGTACGATGGCCAGCCGCTTCTGGACCAAGCCAACAAATGAAAGAATGTCCGGCTTGTAGACATTGCTTCCCCGATGACTTTAATAACTGTCCCTCTGACGGTGATGCACTGACATCTTCCATCGCCGGGGACACCGTCCTGGATGGCCGCTATCAACTCGAGCGGCGGCTGGGCCAGGGAGGCATGGGAATCGTCTTCAAGGCTCGTCATATCTTCCTCAAGACCTCATACGCCATAAAAATCATCTTGCCGGATCTCGTCGGCAACGATCCCATGCTCGTAACCCGCTTTCGCCAGGAAGCAATGGTCTCAGCCCGGATAGGTCACAAAAACATCGTTAATGTGACTGATTTTGGCGTGGTCGGCGGCAAAATGCCTTATCTGGTGATGGATCTCATCAAAGGCAAATCGTTGCATGACCTGTTGACCCTCGAGGGCCGCTTCAGCTCGGAACGCTCGCTTGAGTTCATGTCGGCGTTGTGTGCCGGAATCGGAGCTGCCCATAAACAGGGAATTGTCCATCGTGATCTGAAGCCGCTGAATGTCATGGTGCAGGACGGGCTGCCTATAAGCGAAGCCGTCAAAGTACTGGACTTTGGCCTGGCCAAAATCAAATCGGGAGAACTGCTGGGTTCGTTTATTGCAGCCCAGACGACCGGGCTAATGGGATCGCCTTATTACATGGCTCCCGAGCAGTGGTCGGACGAAGAGCCGGATGCGCGCGCCGACGTCTACAGTCTGGGCGTGATTCTCTTTCAAATGCTCTCAGGGGAAGTACCTTTCAAAGGGCAGACGATTCCCGCAATCATGAAGAAGCATTTGAGCGATCCGCCGCCGCCTTTTGCTACGCGGGGCATTAGTGTGTCGCAGTCCATCGAAGCCGTTGTGCGACATGCCCTGGCGAAAAAGCGCGAGCATCGCATCTCATCGGTCGAAGACCTCATCAACGATCTGCGTGAGGCGGCCTTACTCGCTTACGACTCGTTGGCCCGCACCCAAAGTCAAGTAAGCAAAGACACCGAATCGGAGACAATGCCGTTCTTACGGTCGGATGAGCTTACCAAGAGGCGGGATTCACTGGGAGAGCCATTTTGGGAAAGCGAACCGGTTTCAGATTCGCAACGCCGCATTGAAGACGAAGCGGATCGGCTGACCCGCGAGTTCGAAGAGGCGCAGCGCCGTGCCGATGAAGCGCGTCGCCGGGCAGAAGAGGCGGCACGCAAGCGCGCTGAGGAAGAGAATGCGCGCCGGCGGGCGGAAGAGGAAGCGGCACGAAAACTCGCCGAAGAAGAAGAAGCGCGTCACCTGGCCCAGGAAATGGCGCGCAAGCGGGCCGAGGAAGAGGCTGCACGCCGGCGGGCTGAAGAGGAAGCAGCGCGTAAGGTGGCCGAGGAAGCTGAGCGCAAACGTGCCGAGGAAGAGGCGGCGCGGCAACGTGTGGCGGAAGAAGCCGCCCGGCTTGCGAAGGAGATTGTCGAAGCGCAACGACGTGCTGAAGAGGCACGTTTGCGAGCCGACGAGGAAGCTCGCAAGCGGACGGAAGAACAAGTAGCTCGTAAACGCGCTGAGGAGGAAGCGCAAAGACTCATGCTCGAGGTTGCAGAGGCACAACGTCGCGCCGAGGAAGCACGCATACGAGCGGAAATCGAGGCCCGGCAACGCGCTCAGGAAGAGGAGAAACGCAGACAGGAAGAAGAGGACGAGGAGCGCGAACGGGCGGAAGAGCTAAAGCGGATACTCCTCGAAGAAGAGATAGCCCGCAAGCGAGCGGCGGAAGCGGCCGATCATCTGTCGCAGGAGGTGGCCGAAGCGCAACGTCGAGCCGAAGAAGCGCGAATACGTGCCGAGGAAGAAGCGCGCAAACGGGCTGAGGCAGAGGGAGCACTCAAGCGAGCCGAAGAAGAAGCTGGAAAACTGCTGCTTCAAGTCGAAGAGGTTCAGCGGCGCGCTGAAGAGCGCAGACGTTCCGATGAGGAAGAAAAGGCGGAAGAGGAGGCCAAGCGGCGGAAAGCTGCCGAAGTGCATCACGCAGAAGAGTATGAACCCGTCGTAGCTACCGATGTCGACGGGCTTGCGGAGCGGGAGAGGGAACGCACGTTGCTGCGAATGCCACTGCAAAACGTGACGCCAACTCCGGCTAGTCAGCAGCGTGAGGGCGGTTTCGATTTACCTATCGGCGATATCAACTTTTCAGAAACGAAACAACAAGCAAGCCTGCACACCCAGCCAATCGGCGAAACCAGCTGGCAACAAAGCGATCGAGCCTTTGAGGGTTCCGCCGCTGGCCGGACGGAAAGCAAACTCACCACCTTCCTCGTTGTGGGAGTGGCTGCCGTACTGCTGCTAGTCATACTTGGCGGTGGCGCTGTCCTTTATTACAGTGGCTGGCTGGCGAAAAAACCAACCGAGCAGGTGCAAACCGCGCCTCCTGCGAAACCGCCGAGTCAGGAAGCTCCACCAGCAACTCCACCCAAGCCCGAGATGGCGCAAATCGACGGCGGCGCGTTCCAGATGGGCGTCAATGATATGGCTTCCAAGACCACCTACGACCTGGCTCAGTATCCCGCGCATCGAGTCGAGGTGAAGAGTTTTTGGATGGATAAGACGGAAGTGTCGAACGCCGAGTATGCCGACTTCGTCAGCGCCTCCAGATATCAGCCGCCCAGTTATTGGCGCAATGGCAAGCCGCCCGCAGGTCAGGAGCGATGGCCAGTGACGAATGTTTCGCTTGCCGATGCTAAGGCCTTTGCCGATTGGCGCGGCAAGCGTGATGGCTTTAAATACCGGCTGCCAACTGAACAGGAGTGGGAGTATGCCGCGCGGAATGGCTCGGAAGCTACGCTCTATCCCTGGGGAAATCAATGGCAGGATGAGCGCGCCAATGTAGACGCGAATTCGCTCAAGCCGGTCGGCAGCTACCCTCAAGGCGCCTCTCGTTGGGGCGTGCTGGATCTGATTGGCAATGTTTGGGAATGGACGTCCACGACGGCAGCGCCATACCCGGGCAACACGGTATTAAGCATCGAGAAAGGGCAAATGATCATCCGCGGCGGTGCCTATGTGGAAAACTCCCGTGGTCCGGATGCGATTACCGCAACCCGTCGCTCGTGGGTTCCACCGACAGCCAAAGAGGCGCCCATTGGTTTCCGGCTCGTTCGTGACTGACCCAGCGACTTCAGCGTTTGGTGTTTCTTTTTTGAATGGCGGAGACGACACCTCTTTAACCTACCCGGCATATTTCTCTTCAACTGTCGCTGCGAAGACGATTGTTCCCACGATCCCAATAATTCCCGCGATAATAAACGGTGCTTGCGGAGTTATTTTCCAAAGCAACCCTCCGATTGCCGCAGCGGGTGTGATCGATAGACTGCGCACCAGGTAATAAAGCCCCACCGAGCGGGCGCGCGCGTTGTCCTTCGCAAAGTCGACGATCATCGCTTTCCGAGCCGGCTCTCCGATCTCGCGCAAACCACCGATCACAAAAGCAACTATCAGCAGCGCAAAGTTTGACGCGAAGATTACTGCCACTGGAAATAAGGCGAAACTCGCAAAGGTAGCGATTACAAAGGGCTTGCGTCCAATGCGGTCAGCTATTTTACCCGCCGGGAGGTAGACCAGGATAGAAGTGATCATCTGAATTGCGACCAGTGTCCCATAACGCGCGACGCTCCACCCCTGCACGTTGGTCACGTAGAGAATTGTCAGAATGCCGGTCATCCCCTCGCAGGTCCTGATAATGATGTCGGAAATCAGTAGCTGCTTCAGCGCGCTGTGAAATGAGCGCCATACCCCGAGCATATTTGTACGGTCCGGCGGTTTGATCGCCACATTGATTCGCAACATCAAAGCGCCAGTTATAGCCGCCAGAATCAAAGTAACCATCAGGCCGATGTGAATACCCTTTATTATGCCCAGAGAAACGATCAAGGCTCCCCCAATGATCGGCGCGATCACGATCGGTAAGCGTCTCAGAATGGATTGCAGAGTAAAGCCCATTGCCCGTCGCTCGCGAGGCAGAGAATCGCCGATCAGAGCGAAGACTGCGGGCGAGGCCATACTCTGCCAGGCCATCAGCAGCGCAAGCGCCAGAAACAACAGCGGCCATGAACGACTGAAGAGGTAGACGATGTATCCCGCTGAGGTGATCGCCAGGAAGATCAGAAAAGCGCGCTGACGACCCAGGTGGTCGGCAATCCAGCCGCCGGGATACTGGTAGATCGCATCCAGAAGATCCTCCGCCGTGCCAAACAAACCGATCGCTGGTGTGCTGGCGCCCAACGCCTCGAGATACTTTGGCAAGAACTTCCGCCAAAGTTCTTCGCCGAACCCGATCAGGAAGACGGAAGCTGACGCTATTGCGATATTGCGTTCCAGGCTAAGGTAATCAACCAGCTTCGCCCGCCACTTCACGCGTCGAGTTACAAGGTTTGCTATGTTCATAACGGAACAACCTGCGATGTAACGGATGGTAGATTGTAACGAGTGTTACTTTGACATAGCAAGGAGACGAGAAATCTGATCCCCCGTAATGGGAATACGGTTGCCCACGGTTACTCGCAATTCCTGTTCACCGGAGTTAGCATTCTGCCATTCGATGCGCGGCTGTAACACGAGCTGTAGCTTGTGTGGTGATGAACCGGCGCAAGCTAACAGCTTGCGTTACGTTCGACGGGCAACAGGTCCGTTTCCCAAGCTGATTGATAATTTCACAACTCTTAACAAATCTTTACTCGCCCTTGACACGGTTTAACAACGGCAGGCGTATGCTCATCTCGCATTCCGCAGGTTTCTTCAGAGGTCGAAATGAAATTGAAGAAGAGAGGGTTATTGGGAGGCTTTAACCGCTTCCGGCTGATGTTAACGCTGGGGCTGGCAGTTGTCCTGCCGGCGGCGGCTCTCATATATGTCAACTACAGCCAGTTGCGAGCCCTCGAACGCGACAAAGTGCTGGAGGCAGCCATCCACCGCGATTTTCAGGAGATGCTCGCCATCGCTGAAAAGAGGATCAACAAGAAGGCTTACGCAATGACCGAAGAAGTGCGGGAGCAGTTCCCGTCTCCGGACATTGACCCTCAGGAAAAAGAAAAGAAACTTGATCTGATTCTGGCAAAGTATCCGAATCTGTCGCATGTCTTCCTCTTCGACGAAAAAGGCTTTCTGTTCCGTTCGCCGGCTCAACGAATGAGTGACAAGTACTTTCGCGAAGAGCACGAGCACATGGCCGAAAGTTATAAGGGGTGGTTCGGCATGGAAAGCAAGGCCGTGATGGAAGGTCTTCACAAAAAGCCCCGTGCCATCAACATCTATGCTGATCAAACAAAACGGGCCGATGGCGATGCTTATATAGCCACAGCCTTATTCATATTGCCTCAACTCCCGAACAAGAGGGTTGTGTTGGGCGGTCTTACCTTCGACGCCTGTTACTTGAAACAGACTTTCTTTCCCGGAATGCTGGAGGAGTTGGTCAACCAAAAGCTCAGTGACCAGGGCGGAAACCACCTTGCCATGATGGTCTATCCGGCGGATCCCGAGGGCGGCCATCAGATCAAGCCGCTGGCTGCCTCAACAGGCTGGGGTGAGGGGAAACCCGAGGTGGAACGCAAGTTCGAAGATGCCTTTCGCGGGCTGACGCTGGGCATCAAGTTTCAGGGCACGAGCGTGGAAGCGCTGGGCCGAACGTGGGTTCGGCGCAGTTTCCTGATTCTCGGGTGTCTATCGCTGGTAATAATAGGCGGCCTGGTACTCACTAAACACATCGTCAGCAAGGAAATGGCGCTCGCTCGCCTGAAGTCTGACTTCGTCTCGAACGTCTCGCACGAATTGCGCACTCCGCTGGCTTTGATTCGCCTCTATGCGGAAACGCTCGAGCTGGGACGCATCACGACTCAAGATAAAAAGCAGGAGTACTATCGCATCATTCGCAAGGAGAGCGAGCGACTCACTGCGCTGATCACCAACATCCTCGACTTCTCGCGCATTGAGGCCGGCCGCAAGGAATATGAGTTTCGTCCGACGGACATCGGGGACCTGGTTCGCAACACCCTTGACTCGTATCGCTACCAAATCGAGCAACAGGGTTTCGCGTTTGAGGAGAGCATTGACCCGAACCTGCCGCCAGTGAGGGTGGACCGGGAAGCAATTGCGCGGGCACTTGTCAACCTGGTTAACAACGCGTTGAAATATTCGGCCGACGAGAAGTTCCTCCGGGTAAAGTTGTACCGGACAAACGGTTTTGTGAAGCTCGAAGTGGTTGATAGGGGCATCGGTATCACCCGGCGCGAGCAGTCGAAGATCTTCGAGAAGTTCTATCGGACCGGGGATCCGCTGGTCCATAACACAAAGGGAAGCGGGCTGGGATTGTCTCTGGTCCGGCACATAACGCACGCTCACGGGGGAGAGATAGCAGTGGAAAGCATCCCAGGGAAAGGCAGTAAGTTTACGCTGTCTTTGCCGCTGTCATCGGCTGTTCAGCAAACCGGCAATGCCTGATTCAGCTCAAGCAAGGCAAAGTCACAGCACTTAAGGATGACCGCTATGAAGAGAAAAACAAATTTCAACGAGCAATCAAATGGCCACGCGAGCGGCGAGTCATTAGATAGTGGTCCTCTTAACCGCAAAGTCGCCGCGCAGAATGCCAATGGGAAGACGCGCATCTTGATTGTTGAGGATGAACCCGCGATGGTGGCCGGCCTGCGTGACAACTTCGAGTATGAAGGCTACGAAGTTATCAGCGCCGGCGATGGAGCTGAAGGCCTCGATCGTGCTCTGGCTGATAATCCCGATTTAGTTGTGCTGGACGTAATGATGCCGCGAATGAGCGGCCTGGACGTTTGCAAGCAGTTGAAGATCAAGCGGCCGTCTCTACCCATCATTATGCTGACGGCGCGGGGCCAGGAGATTGATAAGGTTGTAGGGCTGGAACTCGGCGCCGATGATTACGTGACGAAACCTTTTTCCATTCGCGAACTGATGGCCCGCGTGAAAGCAGTGCTGCGACGCGCTTCGCCCCACACGCCCGGTGGTGAGGTCTATCGATTCAGCGATGTGGAAGTCAATGTTCGCAGCAATGAAGTGCGACGTGCCGGCAAACTACTGGATCTCTCAGCGAAAGAGTTTGCCTTACTGGCCTACTTCATTTCAAATCCCGCGGAAACACTCAGCCGCGACCGTTTACTGGATGCGGTATGGGGTTACGAGAACTATCCGAACACTCGTACCGTCGACACGCACATCGTCCATCTCAGACAGAAACTGGAACCAAATCCTGAGGAGCCGCGGTTCATTCTTACGATTCACGGCAGTGGTTACAAATTCGTTGGTTAAGATCGAGGTCTTATGAGTCAGCCAGGATTCAATGCCGGTCTAGCAACACGGCGAACTGTTGTCCGAGTGTACCCGCCGCGACGCGAGCGTTCAGCCAGGGTTCGTCGCCGGGAGTTGGAGATCACGCTTGCAACCCTGCAAAAGGATTACGCTGAGCTGCACACAGCGGTTTTCGAGGCCGCACAGGTGCACCGGCGTCTGTGCGCCCCTCGTCTCGTTCACTACGGAGATTTTGAAATTGCCAATGAGATTTTTGCTGTGCGTCACTTACCCGGCGATTTCTTCACCGTTGAAGAGACGAACAAGGGCATGATCCTGGCGCTCGGTGATATCTGCGGCAAAGGCCTGGCGGCCGGGATGTGGACCACCCATCTGGTGGGTTTGGTTGGAGCGCGCGTAGCAGTGTCTGCCAAGCCCGAGGCCATCGTTGCCGGTGTGAACCGGGACATTTGCCTGATGAAATCGGTGGTGCCCCTTTCCAGCTTGTTCCTCGCAAAGCTGGATCAGGCGACGGGAAACGTTAGCTACTGTAGTGCTGGACATCCGCCGGCGATGCTCTTGCGCGCGAATGGAGACCTGGAATTCCTGTCCGAAGGTGGCTTGTTGCTCGGTGTGGCGCCGGCGGCCTCGTACGTCGCGGGCAGCTTCGAGTTGAAGGTGGGCGATGTGTTGATGATCTATTCCGATGGCCTGATCGAGTCACTCAACCTCGACGGGGAGGAGTTTGGTTATGCCCGCCTCGAAGCGCAACTGCGCGGGTCGCAAGCTGGACCAGCCGATGCGGTGCTCTTTTCGGTCCTGGGCGCGGTTCAGGATTTTTCGGCCGCCTCGCCACTCGTGGATGACATGTCGCTGGCCATCGTCCGCCGCACGTAACATCCGCAGATTACGCACGGACATCCGCAGATTACGCAGATTACGCAGATTCAAGAACCAAGAATTCAAACTAAGCTGGGGCGTCGATTCACCACCGACCCTTCAGTGAAACGAACATCACTCACTCAACTCATTACGATTGTCTGCTTTTGAATCTGCGTAATCTGTGTAATCTGTGGATGCTTGCTTGGTGCGTTAACGGTTCAGGATTTTTCGGCCGCCTCGCCACTCGTGGATGACATGTCGCTGGCCATCGTCCGCCGCACTTAACATCCGCAGATTACGCACGGACATCCGCAGATTACGCAGATTCAAGAACCAAGAATTCAAACTAAGCTGGGGCGTCGATTCACCACCGACCCTTCAGTGAAACGAACATCACTCACTCAACTCATTACGATTGTCTGCTTTTGAATCTGCATAATCTGTGTAATCTGTGGATGCTTGCTTGGTGCGTTAACGGCAATCTCGTTTGCAGTTGTCTTTTCCTCGCTTCGCCGCATTTTCACAGCGATGGCGCTCGTACTTTAGCGGTATCGATTTGCATAGGTCTTTTCGCAAGTGGTAGCGATCATTGCATCGATCCTTACAGCGATTTTTGGCTACTGTTGGCTGGCCCATGGCAGCAAATATTCCCAGACATAAAATAATTGTCCAACTCCCTTTTAGAACCCGGGCTCGTTGTTGAGACCGGGCACTCGAGACCTCAGACCTGAGATTCATCGCAATGCTCCTTTGCGGTAACAAGTGTTGCCCACCTGCTACTTTGTAGTGTCGTGTTTCTACCGGTCGGGGGGCAAGTTTTGGAGGAGACATTCGTTAGCATACCCTCAAGGCATCTAGAATTAAAGTCGATCCGCAGACTACACAGCGCAGCAGAGCCGCAACCAAAACTTAAGACATAATCCACGAAAGCACACGAAATAAACAGAGGAACATTTCGTGTGAGTTTGTTTTTCGGTTCGTGTGATTTCGTGGATCGATTTGTTTACTCGCAAAAAGAAACTGCTCAAGGAAACAAGAAATTGTCACTACTCAACTCCACCAGCCTTGCATAAGAAGATCGTTCACCCAGCTAATTCTATTGTCTGTTTGCTTAATCTGCGTAATCTGTGGATGAATCTCTAGCTCTTGCCGTCAGGTTCTTTAGGTCCTTCGCGTTCTTTGTGTTTTTGCAGGTGCTCGATGGCGATGTACGTAACCGTATCCCAGGCATTGTGAATACCGATGAACAATAGCAGGAGACAGGTGGCGCCCACCATAAACAGAACCCGCTGAGGATAGCGGCGAAGAATGAAGGCCGAAACCAGGAGCAACGCATACGCAATCAGTGGAAGAATTGCAAACCAGAGCCAGTCTTCCCCTACTGGACTGTACCCCGTCTGGCGCCGCGCGCGAATCACGACCAAAACCCCGTACACCACTCCGGCTACGCCGCAGACGCCGAGCGCAAACGCAACGTTCGACAGCGAGTGCCAGGGTGCACTCAGAATTGCTGATACGAGCAGCACGGCGCAGAAATGTACGATCGTCGGCGTGCCGAATGCGCTGATCTCTCTCGCAGTGCTTTGTTTTCGTGACTCGGCGATGAGGGCGATCACTACAAACTGTAACCCAGTCAATGCCGCGCCCGAGGAACCAACGATGACGTAAAAGCTTTCCCAGGCGCTAAGTGACAAATGTGCAGCTTCTTCCATGATGAGTTTTGCGAAATTCGAATTGCGGATTTCGAATTTAAATTAACGTCGTAATTCCAGCGTCCTGTTTCCAACGTACGGCGTTCTATCCTCGAATGCTTAGACCGGCATAGTCAACAACGGAGGTGCCACCATATGACAGCGAGAGTCCCTCGACCTCTGGCCGGGCAAAGCGATAGGTCTGCTCGTGAAAGAGTGGCAGCAGAGGCCTGTCGCGCACAATGATTTCTTCGATCTGTCGATAGACCGCATGCCTTGCGGCCGGCGATGTTTCTACGCGTCCGCGTGCTATAAGACGATCCATCTCTGCCGAACCACATACCTTTCCCAGCAGCCCCTCTTTGGTGGCAAGAATGTTGGCGAACGTATCCGCGTCCGGATAGTCTGCAACCCAACGTCCCAGGACCAGGTCGGTGGAACCCTGAGAGACCGCGTCCAACCATTCATCCATGGTCTTATTAACAGGACGAATGATTATTTTATGTTCGCGAAGTGACCGCGAGAGTTCGCGCGCAAGGGCTGCATATTCACCAAAGAAGACCGGGTTGAGTACAGCCGTCAATTCAATTTCCTCGCCGGGCTTATCGTGCCCGGAGGTTGACGTCTGAGGCATTCTCGGTGTGAAAGCGGAATCATGACCAAGCAATCCCGGTGGAATGAGCCCCTGGGCCGGGACTCCCAGGCGTCCCACGGTCTGGCGAACCACGGCTGCAACATCAATCGCCTGCGCCAGCGTTTGGCGCAGACGCTTGTCTTTTAGCGGTCCGCGGCGGGTGTTGAATACTGCGTAATAGGTTGTGAGGCTGGGAATCTCGCGATAACTAGAAGCAAACTCAGGATCTCGACGCAGAACCTCGGCATCTGCCGGCAACAGCTCTGACGCCAATGAGAATCGGCCGGCGCGGAACTGCGAGAGGATTTCTGCTGGCGCAACACCAAAGTTGAAGTTGAGTCTCTCAATATTAGGAAAGCCACTGCGCCAGTAGGTTCTGTGTCTTTCCAGTTCGAGACGGACACCGGGTTCAAACTTAACCACCCGGAAAGGGCCGGTGCCCACGCTCCCTTCCAGCCAGCTTCCTCCGAATCTGTCATTACCCTCCGGGACAATTGCCGCTGCGTGATAAGAAATGAGTGCCGGGAAGAATGACACCGGCTCGTCGAGCTCGATTGTGAACTCGTCAGCCGAGTGAATTCGGAAGCCTGTCAGATCCGACTCCTCTCCGTTGAGAAGGGCTTTCGCGCCGCGAATCGGCGAATAGAAAAAGCGGCCAATGCTGTTGGGATTCAGCAACAGCCTCTCAAACGAATAGCGGACATCACGCGTTGTCAGTTTGCGTCCATCATGGAACCGGACATCATCTCGCAGGCGAAAGCGATAGCGCTTGCCTCCCTGCTCAGCCATGAATTCGCTCGCCAGCCAGGGAACGATTCTCGCCTCACCGACGTCGCGAGTCAGCGTTTCGAAGAGGCTAGGCAGGACCTCCGCATCTTCCACGGACTTTGCCAGCGACGGATCAAGGTAATCAAGCAGACCTGTTAGGGGGACCTCGATCGTTCCGCCCGCCCGCACGGTGTCTGCGGCTTTAGCGGCAGATTCTAGTTTGCCTATCTCTGCATAGTTCACATACGGCGCGCTTCCGCGCAGGTTGAGGCCCCGCACTCGCGAGTTGGCCAGGCGATAATCGACATCGTGAAACAACGGCAATACCATTCCTGATTCCTGCAGAAAACTTTCGTACTTCCGATAGAGTGATGCACGAACACCAGGACGGCTCTCAGTGCGCGCCTCTTCGAGAATGTGATCGCCTTCAGACGAGGAGATGTAAGGACGATAAAGACCCATTCCGGAATGGAACAATCCATAGGTGAAGTCGTCCGGATCATCATAGTCAGCATTCCACCGGCCGATAAATAGATCGATTCCGGTGCTGTTCTGGAAAGACTCTAAATAGGAGGCCATTGTTGGTGTGGCCACCTCTACTTTCACACCGAGTTCCGACCAAATTGAGAGTAGTGTTGTTAGTAGCGACTTATACCGATCCAGGAATAGAGGATGCGCGGCGGCCTTGAGGTGGATTTGATCGCTGAAGCCGCTTGAACGCAACATTGCCGAAGCCTCGTCACGGGTTAATGTTTGGCGGCGCCTACCGGGATCATGACCAAGCATCCCGGGCGGAATCAGGCAGACGGCCGGCTGTGCAAATCGACCTAAGGTTTGCCAGACCAAATCGTGGGTGCGCACCACTCCTGACAGTGCTCGTCGAAGATCCGGGTTCTGCCCGACTGATGCGTTGGTAGAATTGAAGATGAGGAAGTAAGTATTTTTTCGTGGAGACTCAAGCAGACCGCCTCGAAACCGGGTATCGCGAAGAAACTCTTCAAGATCCTGCGGCGACAGATCGCGTGCAAGATCGATTGAGCCTGAGCGCAACCCTGAAGCTATCTCCGAAGCGCTTAGCCCCGCACGAAATTCCACCTCGTCCAGAAACGCTGGCGAGCCCTTCCAATATTTTTGATTGCGCTCAAGGACAGCACGGTCCGCGCCGTACGAAGTGATTCGGAACGGACCTGTACCGATAGGAACCGGATTCGCAGTTTCACTCTCAACGTTCAGAGTAACGCCAGTCTTGTAATCCGTCAGCAGAGCCGGATAGATCGAAAGCGGTTCCGGCAGTCTTATTTCCAATTTGTAATCAGAGTGGACCAGAATGCTAGGCAAGTCCTTGTCTTCGTTCTTAGCGAAATCCGCCGCACCGAGGATTGCGACAAGGCCGGGAGGGAGCTCGCGAGCAACGCGTATGCTTCGCTCAAAGGAACGCTTAAGAGCCGGCGCGTTCAGGGTCTGACCATTCTGAAAGCGAACATCTTCCCGCAGTGTAAAAAAGACGGACGTGCCGTCGTTAGATACTTCCCACTTCTCGCAGAGCGCCGGTACCAGATTTCCCTCCAAATCTGTGGCCAGCAAAGTCTCAAAAACGTTTGCCAGGATCTCCTGCTCTTCCACCAATTCCATATTGACCGGGTGGATATCGCCCAGAGGAGTAGCTAGCGCCACTACGAGTCTGCCACCTCTGGGCATTTCTTCCTGGAGGTCAGTTTCCTTTGCAGCCGGGGCTAGTGTTGCAGCCTCTTCCAGGTATTTATTGGCTTTTTCATACTCACCGCGCAGGTTGGCTAGCGTTGCCGCCAATGACAACGCGCGCCGCAGGCTCTCGTCGTCCCCTGCAGCGCGCGAAGCTTCCATAACTTGCGCGACCAATCGCGTTGTCTCCTCGACTTTCCTGGCTTGCCAGGCAGTCTCTGCCGCAAATAGAAGTGCAGTTACGGCCCGCGCCTTCTGGTCCTCGCGCTGAAAAATCCGGCCTGCCGCCTCCGCCTCCTTCAATGCAGAATCTACGTCTCCGCCCATTCGATATGACTGGGCCAACAGCATTCGGGCCTCCCCTTCGAGGGACGGGTCGCCCTCCCATTCCTCGTCGAGAAAATCGAGTACTGTCCTTGCTGCCCGGCCTGCCTCCTCGCCACTAAAAGCGTCGAGCGCCGCCTTGGCCATGCGCAAGCCATATCCAACAGTCTTGTCAGCAACGTCCCCTTGCGAGAAGTGATGGACCAGCTGGGGGTAAACTCGTTCAAGCCTTCCGCCGTGACGCTTTTCAACTTCCTCCGCGTATTTGCGATGCAACGATCTTCGCTTGCGGCGCGAAAGTCCGCCATATAGCACATCGCGAACAACCCTGCTCGAGAAGGTTAGACGATCACCGCGCGACTCTCGTTCTTCCTCGAGAAGCCCCTCTTCGACAAGGTGGTCAATCGCATCTTCAACATCCTTTGCTCCAGCCAGCGTCTCCAGGTCGCGAAAATCAAAGGCTTTGCCGATAACGGACGCAATCGAAAGGATCTCACGCAGTTCCTCTGGAAGGCGCTCGATCCGTTTTTCAACTGCCTGCTGAATTGTGGCGGGCATATCGCCGGTTGAGAGATCGGTGGCGGCGCCCAGACTCCAGGCTCCGGTCTGGTCTTTTGCGATGCCCCCCGAATCGAGGAGCGAGCGAACCAGTTCTTTAGTGAAAAATGCATTACCTTCAGTACCCTCGTAAAGCTTTTCTACAAGCGTGTCGGAGAGCTTGGGGCCGCCAATGAGTGTTTCGAGAAACAGTCGATGTTCTGGCGGTGCAAATGGTTCGAGCGCGATCGCCGAAAAACGACGATCGCCGCGGAAACTATCGAGCATGCGAAGCAGCGGATGAGAGCGGTCTACTTCACTTGAACGATAAGTACCGACAATCAGTGTGGCCGTTGGTCCCAATCGGCGAACGATGTATTGCAAGGCCTCGATGGATATCTCCGCCGCATGAAGATCTTCGAGAAAGAGAATCAAAGGCTTGCCGGCAGCGAGTCGTGTAAGCGTCCGCGCCAGGAGTTCAAAAACCTGCGTTCTGGTTTCGGGTCCCGGCGATGCGCCGAGCGATCCGCCAGTCTGGGCCAACTTTGAATCGCCAGTCGCGGCGGAGCGAATCTCACTAATCTCCGTTAGCATTGGAAACAGCGACACCAGATCAGGCGCGACATCCTGTAGCTCTATGATGTTGTCCGGCGAGCTGGACGAATCCTTTTGCAGAAAGTACTCCTGAATGGCTTCACAAAACCCCTGGTAGGGAAAGGCGCCATCCTGCTCAACTGATCGTCCATGAAGCACCAGTAGTTTGCGGGCTTTAGCAAGGTTCTCGATCTCATCAAGGAGTCGTGTCTTGCCCACGCCGGGCTCACCCGAAACAACGACAAATTGGCATTCACCATTGATGGCGGCATTGAGTCGCTTCTGCAACTCAGCTTGTTCTCGCTCACGGCCGATGAACGGAGAAAGCGCCACTCGCGGCAGCATTAGGGTCTTGGTCAATACCACCGATTTGCCGAGATCGCTCTGGTGCAGTCGGGTTTGGCAACGCCGCAGAGAATCAGCAACTTCACTCGCGCGCTGGGGTCTTTTGGCAGGATCTTTAGCTATGCAAGTGAGTATGACTGCTTCGAGGTCCTGATTGATGTCTGCACCTAGTGCGCGTGGAGGCTGGGGAATCTCGTGTACTATGCGATAGAGAATTGACTGCAGCTCACCTGAGAATGGCGGTTCGCCGGTAAGACACTCGTACAGCACCGTGCCGAGCGAGTAGATGTCCGAACGATGGTCTACACCGCTGGCCGCCACCTGCTCAGGGCTCATATATGAGAGCGTGCCGGCTATGGTTCCGGTCTTGGTGATGCGACTTTCGCTAGCTCCCCGGGCGAGACCAAAGTCCATGATTCGAACTCTGACTCGCGCGCCATCCTCACGCGTCACCATGATGTTCTCAGGCTTGATATCACGGTGGACGACACTGCGCGTGTGGCTGTATTCGAGCGCTTCGGCAACCTGAATCCCGATGTCGATAACCTCGCCCAGGGTGAGCGCGCCTTCGCGCTGGTGCCAGCGCAGATTTGTTCCCTCGACGACCGGCATGACGAAGAACAGAGAGCCTTCATGCTTGCCAAAGTCGTAGATCGGCACAACCGCCGGATGATCCATCTGAGCTACCAACTGCGCCTCGCGCTGGAAGCGTTGTTCTGTTTCCGGGCTTAACAAGGTTGGGGGAATAAGCTTGATGGCCACTTCACGATTCAATAGGGGATCATGTGCTCGATAGACGACGCCCATTCCGCCGCGACCCAATTCCGCCCTGATGTCGTATCGGCTAGAAAGCCTTTGACCGATCATCTTCCCTCCCTGAAGAAAGAAAGTAGAAAAGCTGTTAGAGGAAATCGTGAGAGTTTTGTGAGATAGGGCGCCCGTCAAGGCGCTTTTTATCAGTAAAATCAAGAGACACGGAAGTTGTAATGATAGGACACGGCTTCATCGAATGTATAGTGACGGCAATGCCCGGTAGTGTCATGTTTTGGGTTTTTGCCGGTACTCCGTGTCTTCGGTGTCTGCGTGGCGGAAGTTGAGCTCCTTCGTGTGATTTGGTGGATCGTAATTCTTTCCTCTGAGGCTAAATCGCAAACTCAAGTTGGCACAATATCACTGAAGCTGTGGTATTACTGAGATGACATCTCGATGCGCAATTGAAGGCAAGCTGCGAATCAAAACCAGGCGAAAGGCTCAGATATGAACTCACGAGGATGGCTACTGGCAGGCGTTTGCGTATTAGCCGCAATCGCCGCGACGGGTTGCAAGACAGGAAACAACAACCCGCAATCAACAACAGGTCCCGCTACCAACGCCTCCGCCCCCCAGGCCGGGGAAACTGGGATTGAAAAAATGAAACCCGCACCCGGAACTGGCAATGTTCAGGGAAAGGTCTTGTATAACAGCAAACCCGCGGAGAATATTGAAGTCAAGATATGCGAAACGTTCAGCCGCTTCCTTAGCGGGTGCGGTGGTCAGAGCTATACCGCGCGCACGGACAAAGACGGAGTTTATGTGATCACTAACCTGCCGCCGAAAACATACGAAGCTTTGTTAGCGCGTGTTTTCGATACTGACTCATATGTCTTTGCGACTTCCGGTATCGCGGGGATTAGTGCGACGAAATATGAAGTTGTTGCCGACAAAACTTTGTTCATAACGCCGACCAACTTGTTCAAGAGCGACCTGAAGACGCTCAGTCCGAAAGCGGGAGCAAAGGTAAGTGCGCAGAACCTGGAGTTGAAATGGCAACCATACCCGGATGTGTCCTACTACAAGTTCAGCATCTACCCGGAAGACTCGAGCATCACTTCTCCTTACATCAATGAGCGCGTTGAGGTCAGTTCCTTCGCCCTCGATAAACCTCTACAGAAGGGCACATACCGTTGGCAAGTTGAAGCGTTTAACAAAGAAGATCGAAAGCTCTCCGAGAGCGCCGACGATATTAAGTTCACAATTACCGACGGCGCAACGCCATAGTGTCGCCCACATTTTGCTTCCTTTGCGTTGAATCTATTTCGAGAGGCTTCTCCCGACTTTAAACGCAAAGGACGCGAAGGGGAGACGCAAAGTCACGCAAAGGAGTCATTCCTCTTAGCTGCGCGCAAAGACTTTGCGTCCTTTGCGGAAACCTTTGCATCCTTTGCGTTGAACGTTCCTGCCTTCCGCTTTTCAGCTCAGAACCTCACTTCTTCGGAGGCATGCTCATACTCCATGACCGCTCATATCCATCTTCGCGGGACGAACGCGCAGGAAGAGCTTCCAGCCTACAGGGTGACTGCCATAAATCTGATCAAGGACCGCCGGTTTGGAAAAGAACGTAAGGTCGCTGCCGGCGGCCAGCGATACCTTTGCCGTATTCCAAATATCGCGAGCACCGCCAAACGTATACGCGCCGATTCGGAATGAGGGATGGCCGGCCGTAATACCCAGGACGGCGCGGTCCGCGGGTCGCAGTAACTCATCTTTGTCGACCAACTCAAGCCGCGTATATAAATAGTTCTTGTCAAGGAAGTTCACAGTTGACTCGGCTGTGTAGCCGTTCAGGTTGCGAATCTCACCCGCATCGCTAATGTGATTGCGTCCCCAGATAAGAGCGCTGGCCCAGTTGCCATGTTTGAACGGCTTATTGTATTGCAACGACGCGCTTGTCCTCCGGATATCGGCTTCAGGTTCCTGCGCTTCCGGACTCCGCAGGAAGCCATGGCTGATTTGTATGGTCCAATTCTTGTTCGGCATCACACTGAACCGGATGGACCGCGAATTCCAACGATGTGAATCAAAGTTGTACCGATTCTCGTCGGGCTCGCGGCCATTGAGTATCGAGCCTTCGACCTTCAGCCATCGATAGGTAAATCCGGTAGTCAATACTCCGAAGCTGATATGCGTGGAGTCTTGTAAGTGATGCGAAAGGGTCGCAGAAGGATTTTCAGATGCGGACATCCGGTGCATGAAAGCCACAGGCCCCAGCGCGGGCTCGCCGGGATAGCCAAAATAAGTGAACCAGGTTCCGCGCTCGCCCAACGGCAGGGTGTACTGTGCCGACAACTCCATGAATAGATCATGCGGGTGTTGTCTATCGATCAGCGGCAGGCCCTTATAGGTCTCGCCCGTCTGGAACAGGAGCGGCGAGCCTCCCGGCGGAAAAGTGAATGGCTCGGCGCTGAACATACCGCGCAATTGCAGTGTCCCCTTACCGAGCTTGTGATAGGCCATCGGCATGAACCAGTTGGCTGATTCGAACTTTGTGACACCCCGTGGCCCGCTTTGACGGTTTATGTCCGTCACGAAATTGTAGTGGAACAGCAGCAGCCAATCGCCGTCCACCTTGTAGTGCATGTGCATTGGTCCTGAAGATGGTTGCCAGGAAGTCCCGGATCCCAGTGCACCCATTAACATTTTGGCATCGCTGGCGCCCACGCGAATAGACATCTCATCGGCCGACATCACCAGCAGCGGGCCCATGTTCGTCGAGTCTTCCATACTCATATCTTTAGGTTGTGGCGTCGGTTGTTTCTGCGGTGTGGGACTAGCCTTGGGCTTTGGCTTAGGCATGGGTTTCATGTCGTGGCCCTGATGCTGTCCCCATGCTCCCGAAAATATTGTAAGAACGAGCACGCCAGTCACTAACAAGAGCGACAACCTGGAGTGCCTGTGGATGATAAGCTTGAACTGCATGATCCCCTCTAAGTGAACAGTAAAGATTCCGATCCGACTGCGCGGAGTCACCTCTTTTGGAGTACGCTGCCTTGTCAGCGCTTTTGTGTGCCTTGGTGTGCACTTCGGAAGTTGTCACTACACCTCAAGGGAAGCGGCGATAGAGCGCCGCACTGCAAAGTGCAGAGTTCTGCGCGCACAGTTATGACTGTTTTGGTTTAGAGAGGTTAGCTAAATGCGGAAGACGCTGTTGAGGACATATCGAGGAGTGGGGAGACCGGGTGGACCATGATCGTGCAGGTTTCGCTGGCCGGGACCTGGACATACCAGTTCAACTATCTGCAAACAGCACTGGCCTGCGATAACGTTGCGCGTACTGTTGCTGGGATTGCTGATTGCCGAAGAAATCGCCGCGTCTGCCTGCGAGTGCATCATGCAATAAGGACACGACTCACTCTCGGGAGTGATGGCCTGGCGAACTGTCTTTGACAAACTGGAGATGGGCGTCGCCGGCAGAGCTAATTCAAGTTCATCTGGTTTCGACTCAGGGGTACTAGCTTCGCTCACCGACATCTCCGGCATATCCATGTCGCCCATTTGGCTGTCAGTGCAGTGCATATGCGCGTGAGTCATGAGCCCTTGAGCGTTGCCGGTTCGCGTTTGGCTCATTACATGATTAGAGGGGTGATTCTCATTTTGCGCCACGCTGCAGGACATTCCACGCAGGTGGGGGCAGAGAGCTGCCGAGAGCACATTGCTCCACATACCAAGCCAACACATACAGTTACCATCGCCAGGTATGTGCTCTTATCTCTTCTCGTTCTCGACATGGATTAACCGCAATAGGACGATTTGCTTGCCCAGAATATATCATCCAAATCGCCACCGTCGCTAGCAAAGGCAATGAGTGTGAAATTCATTAGGGACAAGCTGATGACAGAAAGAAAACCAGCCACGGATTACGCGGATTTCACAGCGCGGGACAGGCCGCCACTTAATCTAAGAAATGATCCACGAAATTACACGAAATAAATAGAGGAACATTTCGTGTAACTTTGTGTTTTTCGGTTCGTGTGATTTCGTGGATCGGTTTGTTATGGCCCGGCTTTGCACAAAAAGTCAAAATCCCACCCACGGCAGAGACTGTGTAAAAACTCTGAGGATGCCTTAGAGCTTTGAAGCTGAGGATTTGGACAATTCAAGCTGCGAATTCACCCGGCTTGAGTTGTCCAGGGTTGACAACCACATTTACTGCTTTGTGGTGCCCTGCGGTTATCACCGCGGTTGTCGCCATAGTCAGGACTTTTTGTGCAAAGCAGATCAGAAATGTAACACCGTGGCATCACTCTTCTTCTCAGGTGACACTAAGTTCTGTTTGTTGGTTTCTTAATCTGGTAGACGACGTTCTCGACAATTTTTCCATGAACGTCCGTTGATTTGCGCCTCTCTATCATAACGCCACCGATTTTTTCCACGGCTCTTTGCGAGCGGACATTCGTTGGTCCTATTAGGAAAATAACGCTCTCCACAAATCTAAAAGCATGGTCCAACATGAGTCGTTTCAACTCCCCGTTGTACTTTCCGCCCCAATGGGAGCGGGCAAGAAACGTCCAACCGATCTCAATCTCTAGTTTCCTGCGTTCAAATCCAAAGTATCGTGACGAACCAATAATCTTTTGAGTCTTACGATCTATGACCACGAGGGCGCCTTTTGATTCTAGCGCCTCTCGAAAAAAGTCTTTAAAAACCTTTTCTTTGTAACGATCGTTGGCGGGATGTTGCTCCCAAATCAGCGGATCCGAAGCCACTGCAAACAAGCTTTCCCAATCTTCACGTCTAAGCGGGCGAACCTCAAGAAGATCGCCAATAAGGTGAGGCTGAAGATCAAACATTTCAGACTGATCCGGTTTCTGATTTGCGACTGCCATAATCGTCCCCCGTTACCTCGCGAATTTCATCACTGTTCCAACCCCGTTCTTTAATGCTTTGTCGTAGATGATCACCGCCGTTATCACGTCTTGCAATGCCATTCCGGTTGAGTCGAAGATGATGATCTCGTCTGCTGAAGTTCGGCCCGACTTGATTCCCGCGATTATCGCGCCAAGTTCCGCATGAACATCTTCCCCGCTCATTAGTCTTTCTTCCAAAGCGTGGTGCAGCTCGCCAATGCTCAGGCACTGATCCAGCACGTCCACGACTACCTTGTTCTCGGCCAAAAGATGCGTATCCAATTCCTGCTTTTCACCACTGTCGGCGCCGACTGCGGCGATGAATGTTCCGGGCCTGACAAATCGCTGCTGCAGAAACGGTTCTTTTGAAGGCGTGCAGGTGACAACGATCTCGCTTTGACGGACAGCAATTTCCAAATCTTCAGCCTCACGCACCTCGAGACCCAGCTCATTCGAAAGTTCATTTGCGAATCTTTCGGCCTGGGCCGGGTTCAGGTCGTAGGCAAAGACTTTTTCGAACAAGAAAATGCCGGCCAGGGCCCGTACGGAAATCGCCCCCTGGTTCCCGCAGCCGCAAACCGTCATTGTTTTCGAATCGGACTTTGCGAGGTACTTGGCCGCTACCGCCGTCGCAGCCCCGGTGCGTTGAGTAGTGATCTCCATAGAATCCATAACGGCCAGGGGCGATCCATACTCTCCATCGCAGAGCACAACCAAGCCCTGAATTGTTGGCAGGCCAAACTGTTTGGGATTGTTCGGGAAGTTCGCATTTATTTTGGCTGCGAAGGAGGGGCGGTCGAGATCCAGCAATCCGGCTTTGATATGAAAGCCGCCGTCCGCGGTATGAATTCCCAGAATCGCTGGCGCCGCGGCCTTGCCTTCGCCATGCAACTTAAACACGCTTTCGACTGCCGCAATGCATTCTCCAATTGAAAGAAGCGTCATGACATCATGTCGAGTAAGCAGTAATGTGCCCTCGAGTTTCATTTGTCGCTTGCGGTCTCGCCAAAGAAATGATCGAGTTGCTCTCCCGGGTGCGCTTCAATCGGTTCGTGCCCCCTCCGGAAGATTCGCGCGCCGGAGGACCCCTTGAGTATGGTGCGGCCGTTTTCAACACGCACCATCGCTCCTTCGCGGAGGCCCGCTACAGGCGTGTCGTTCTCCTCGAGGAATTGCAGTATCCGTTCTTCCTGCGTTTCTCCCATGTGCGTCGAGTTCGGATCGGGATCGAGAAAGTGCGGACTAATTTGAAAGGAAACGAGCCCGAGAGCATCGAAGGAAGGCGGCTCAACGATCGGCATGTCCTTTGTGGTCTTGATCGTTGGACCTGCGACATTCGAGCCTGCGCTCGATCCAATGTAGGGCATCCCTTCGACTACTCTGCGCCGGATTGATCGCAGTAGATCAAAATCGTAAAGGGCTTTAAGAAGGCGAAAAGTATTTCCACCGCCGATAAAGATCGCCGCGGTGTCGTTAACTGCCTGTTGCACGTCCGGGGTGTTGTGGATCGATTCCAGCCGATAGCCCATTCTATTGAATCGCTCGCGGGCCACCGCGGCATACGCGTCGCGGTCATAGAGGGCGAACGGAATGAATAAGACTTGATCCTTGTTGCCAAGAAAGTCGCGGATTTCCCCTTCGGCGTGATCCAGATACCCACTGCCGTAAAGTGTGGAATTGCTGATCAGTAGCACCCGTTTCGCCGTACTATTCATGGCTGCCTCCATCGAATTTCCTAAATGATTGCTCGCGCGACTGCATAAAGACTTCCTCCGGCGATTGCACCCAGCGCCACCCTGGCCACGTCAATCTTCAACACAACGATCATCAGGAAGGCAATCAGCGCGATGATTATGGTCGTCACGTCCACCAGTGCTTCAGGAATCAGATTGAGTGAAACGACAATGATCACGCCGACTACGGCAGCACTCGCGCCCGCGAGAAAGGCCTGGATCCTACGATTGTTGCGCACCATCTCGATATATCTGGCGCCCGTTAGAACGAATACAAACGACGGCAGAAAAACGAAGAATGTCGCAATGATTGCTCCTCTTAATCCGCCCGCCAGATAGCCTGCAAAAGTAGTGAACAGCATGAACGGCCCGGGCGTCGCAGCACTCAGCGCCACGCCATCGAGCAACTGGCTATTCGATAGCCAGTGATGCTCCTGAACCGCGCCTCGTTCCAGGAACACGATTGAGGCATACGCGCCGCCAAAACTGAACAGTCCGGTTTTGAAAAACAGCCAGGCCATCTGAAACCAACGTGAGTTCGCAAAAGGCAGCAACCCAAGGAGGGTTCCAGTCACAACCGGCAGTGCAGCACGTGTGCGCTGGATTGTCGGCCAACCTTCAGCCATTAGCAGGTTCAGCAAGCCGGCAATCAACAGAATCAGGAGAAAGTTGATTCCGCCAAACCGCATTCCCAGAAAAGCGCCGACGAGCAATGTTCCGAGAAATAAGTTGCGGATTGAAGCCCGGCCAAGTTTGAGGATCCCTGCTGCGATTATGCCGAGCACCGCGGGTTTCAAAACATACAGAACGTTGTTCACTTGCGGGAGACTGCCGTAAGAGACGTACAACCAGCTGAGAACAATGATCACTACCGCGCCCGGGAGAATGAAAGTGAGACCCGCCAGTACTCCGCCCACAAGTTTGCGTTTCAAATAGCCAACATAGATGGCCAGTTGCAATGCCTCAGGACCAGGCAGCATATGACAGAATGCCATGATCTTTACGAAGTGGTCCTTCGAAAGCCACCGGCGTCGCTCGACCATATGGTTGTACATCATGGTGATCTGGGCCACAGGTCCACCAACGTTGACGAAACCCAGCATTAGAAAGTAAAGGAACACTTCCCGCGACGAGGGCATTTGATCGGGTTCGCCGCTTGCTATCTGCTCCCCTTTCACTTCGTAGTCCATTGTCGCCCTCGGCGGTTCGCGATCACTTCTTTTTGGAATATCTGGCTGGACGCGCTTTCTTCTTGCGTTCATCTCTGCTCAGCCGCGCATACAGCGAGTCAAAGAGAATGCCGCCTTGTTTCAGCAGCTTGCGGTCGTCTCGCAGTACTTCACTCAACCCCTCAATGATTGCGTTCAGACCTGCTCCCTCCAAACGGTGAAACTTGTCATCTTTAAGATCGATGTCGTGAACAATTTCGGCAATTTCTCGCAGGCCTTTGATCTCAATCAAGCCAAATTGCTTGAGCAGAGTCTCGAACGTACAGTCTTCACCCTGATGAGTGAATTCTGCTCCAAACATGTCAAAAGGAATTGCTCGCGTCACCGTCTCTCCTTCAGTGACGAAGTGGAAGCGCGGGCGCTTGTCGATGAACTGTTTGATCAGCCAGGCGGAAGCGAGCCTGTCTATGTGCAAATTGCGGCGGGTGACCCAGAGGCGACCTTGATAATTTGCCACATCCAGCGTGCCGCGCTTCACGGCCGGGCGTTTAGCTGTCCCGGCGGAACCCTGCGCCGTGCGAATTGCTTTGCGGGAGCGCTCATAAGCTTCGTAGGCGCCGGCCCGGCCGGGCGTGTCAAAGAAATCGTTGGCAGCAATGCGCTCAAGCTCAGCGTGGAACTTATCAATCTCGGCTTCCTGGGCTGCGAGCCGGCCGGCAGATAGATGTTTGCTACGGGACTGCTCCCGAATTACGCCTGTCAAGCCGTCTAATTCCGCCGCGATCGCTGCAAACTCTTCAGTGCGAGCCTTGCGAAAGGCGGCGATGATCTCTTTATCTGTTGCGCCCTCGACAGCACCCGCTCTAAAAACCGCAGCCTCACCACCTGCTGCTTCGATTTCCTGTTTCAGCCACTGAAAATCCTCGTGCGCTTTTTCACCCGCAGGCAGGACATAAACAGAGTTCTTGATGGCCACCGCGCCGAGCTTTTGCAGCTTGCGCCAGATGCGCACGCGCAGGTTCGTAGGCCTCGGTGGCAGTTGATGGATAAGCAGAATCCAGTCCGGCCTCGAGCTTTTATTCCTTCTCTTCATTGGCTAAGTAACAGCTAGGTGAGTGTAACGAGTGTTACTTCTAAAAGGCAAGGGTCGACACCAAACATAAGACATGATCCACGAAATCACACGAAATAGGACGAGAAATGTTTCGTGTGACTTTGTTTTGGGTTCGTGTGATGCACGTGGATCGATTTTCACTGGCCCTTTTCAAGCACTTCGAAACGACACCGCGGAGGACCATCGCGGTCGCATCGCTCGCGGACGCCCAGACCGATTATCTCCGACAGGAGTGTTTCCGCCAGCCTGCATACTTCCGGATGCTCTGCCACAGCTGCGGCCAGCGGGCAACTCTCACTGCGGATGAAGAACTTTCCTTTCTCTTTGTCAACGCGGGCGGCTCCTCCTATGGCCTCCAGCGCCACCAGAGCCATACCAACACGCTTTTGCAGGTTACCCTTTCGACGGTCCACTGCTTGAGCCCGAGCTAAAGAGCGACCAACCTCCCGGAGAATTTCCTCTAGCGCTGCGGGCGGGAGTCGTCCTTTAAGTACGGTTATCAGCTGATTGACGAGGGTGTCATACGCTTTGGGAAAGAGCTGCTCCGCTTCTTCTGTCAACTCGTAAGCAAAATGCGGTTTGCGTGTGCCCCGCTGAATCCCGCTCTGTTTGACAAGGCCGTCGCGTTCGAGGGAAAGCAGATGGGCCCGCACGGCATTGTCGGTCAACCCAAGATCTTCTGCTAACTCATTGACGGTTTTGGTGGTCCCTCTCAACAGCGTGACGAGGCGCCCTCTGGTGCTCTCAAAAAATCGCCTGTCCAGTTTAGTCCTCTTCATTTCATGGGGAGTATTGCACGGCAATTAAATAAACACAATAAGTCAAAGTAGTCCTTGACTTATTGTGAAACGGGCGTATCCTGCACCCAAGAGAAAGTGGCTTAGGCGAAAGTCGTTAGTTGCTTAGCTCGAAGTTTCATCTCTGCGAGGGGGGTATCACCACGGAGACACGAAGGACACAGAGAAAACGCAGAGAAATTAGCAACCCGCAATTCCAAATTCTTCAGCATTAGGAGGCTACGAAAGATGGAACACATATTCGATAACCCAACCCGATTCACTTCCCTGACTGATACAGAGGAGGCAGGTGTTTCCGGGCCCGCCTATGAGGCTTACCAGATATTGCGCTTGGGATTCACTGTCGCGCCGATCGTCGCGGGGCTCGACAAGTTTTTCAACCTGCTTGTGAATTGGGAGCAGTACCTACCGCCTTTTGTTAACAAACTGAGTGGCGGTCGAGGTCACGAATTGATGCTTGTCGTCGGCGTAGTGGAAATCATCGCCGGACTCGGAGTCGCTTTCAAACCAAAAGTTTTCGCATACGTTGTTTCGGCCTGGCTCTTACTGATTGTTGCCAACCTTCTGTTGATCCCGGGCTACTACGACGTTGCCCTGCGCGACTTCGGTCTGGCGTTGGGTGCTCTCGCGCTGGCGAGACTGAGCCGCAGGTTTGACCGCGCCGCTTCCCAATAATCACCAGGCAGCGAAAATATGTTTGGAGACCGAGTTCAACGTTGGCTGAACTTCCTCTCGCACGGCAAACATGAATGAGATTTGCGTACCCGCCGCGGCGTGTGAACTTTAATCAGGAGGTGCTCATCAAGAAGGAGTCTGTGATGTCACAAAGAAACAACAACGGGAATAGTCTTTTGGAAAACGCGGTCCGAAAAGCAGCTGTTGCTGATGGGGTACGCGGAAAAGCATCTGAGTTTGACTGAGCCGGAGGAGAAGGATTTGGTCGAATACCTAAAATCGTTGTAGTTCGATACTTCAACACCACGGAGCATGCGCCTCGTACAGTGTCGTGCGGTCAGTATTTATTTGCGAAGACGAATTTATATCGCCTTCTCCTCAACCCGTCGGGGGAACGAGCCAAAGCCGCTCGATGCATTTTTTTCACCCGGGACACTGACGGTACCCTCCGTCACTTTTATACCGCTCACCCGAGAATGGCAGAAGACATCAAGGAGCGTGGCCTCGATTTGCTAATCCCCGTGTACAACATCCTTGACCTAACGCCCGAGGGTCGGGGCGATTGGTATGCATCGTTCGATTACGCCCCTAAAGTGCAAACGGCGAGTCGCTAGTTTCGTGCATTCGCAGGTTGGGAAGGTCCCAAGCTGCGAATTTCCTATGTCGAGTGGTAATCCCCAAGCCATTTTCAATTTCTTCACAACTTCGGCAGATGGGGATTGTTCATATCTCGCCTGGCAACTCGTTTATTGTGGGACTTATACGCGGTCATTGCCTTTTTTTCAGATAGTTTTCTACCGCTTCCCATATAAGTCGCGCAGTTCATCCTTCGCTGCGTCGAGTCGCTCTCGCCGGGACTTGGAGAGTCTCTTGCCCGCACGATTTATGTAAAAAGTCAACATCGACATCGCAGAACGAAAGGGATCAGCCTTTCGACGCCGGCTCCGATCGGCAGAGCGTTTCAACGAGCGTGCGATGCTGCGAGGATCTTCGAGGGAAAAAACACCCTCTTCCAGATCCAGAGCATTGCTCTTCTCTGTTACTTTTTGGGACCAACGTCTACTTTTTGCCTTCGTCATCCGCTCCTTGAGTCTCCAATCGAACTGACACAACTGACCAAAGTTATTTGTATTTGTGGCAAACGTGATGCCCGATGATGCATACGTTGCTATGTGTCTTTTGCGTGCGTATGCCCGAACGCCGAGTAAAGTGACAAAGAGGTCATCATCGGTATGCATCTTGCATTTGATAATCAAGGAAATTGTCCTCAACCAGGCAAGTGAAACACGGTATAGGCGCCGCAAAACGGCAGCGCCATCTTCAAGCCTGCTTGATGGGTTTATTCCCGTATTGATGTCGCGTACTTGGGTACGCAATTGAAACGCGATGTTCCGAATTGGTGCGACTAGTCACACCGAGAATTCCCGCGCATCTTTCGAATGGAATACTAAAATGGAACACGGCGGTCATACAGGCACAGCCCGAATCAGAACCGAACAAATTCCCTCAGCTCACGCCATGCTGGAAGGCGAATTGATTGTCCCTGCGGCTGCTAGTGGGATCGTGTTGTTTGCGCATGGCTCCGGGAGCAGCCGCCACAGTCCGCGCAATCAGTTTGTAGCGCGAACTATTCGTGAGGCGGGCTTTGGCACGCTGCTCTTTGACTTATTGACGAAGGAAGAAGAGGCCGTGGATCTTATTACTCGTAAGTTGCGCTTCGACATTGGTCTGCTCGCAGACCGACTGGTGGACGTAACTAAATGGATACAGAAGCAGCCGGGCACCGCGCACCTTAGAGTCGGCTACTTCGGCTCAAGCACTGGTGCAGGAGCTGCCTTGGTAGCTGCTGCCGCGCTGGGTGAAGAGATTGGCGCCGTCGTGTCGCGCGGTGGGCGACCTGACCTGGCTGGAGAAGCATTATCGAGGGTCAAATCGCCCACGCTGCTTATTGTCGGTGAGCTAGATTACCCGGTGATCAAGATGAACGAGGAGGCGTACCACCGGCTGCGTTGCGAGAAAGAACTAAAGATAGTTCCCGGCGCCTCGCACCTTTTTGAGGAACCAGGGACGCTTGAGGAGGCGGCACGTCTGGCAGCTGATTGGTTCCGGCGGAAACTGCGGCCGGATGAAGTTTCCAAGAGACGACGAGACGAACAAGCGGCTTCAATATAGCGCTCGATGCGAGCGGGCTGCGGAGGTCACCGTAGGAAAAAACAGGGCCGGCAGCCTCCCAGCAGAAAAGAAGGAGCAGAAGCAATGAATATCTCCCAGCAAAAGGCAGTTCCTCTTTGGGAACTTGGCTTAATAGCGGCAACACGCGGTGCTATAGGTTTTGGTGTGGGGTTGCTAATGGCCGACAGGCTTAGGGCGAAGCAACGCAGGACTCTTGGTTGGTCGCTGTTCTTAACAGGATTGGCGAGCACAATTCCAATTGCTTTGCATGTATTCGGCAAAAATACTCCACAGTGACGCAGGAATAAGTGATGTAAATAGCCTGGAGCTTGACCGATGATTTATCGCAATCGATCTGACGCCGGTAAATATCTTGCCAGACAACTCGCGACATACGCTGACCGAGACGATGTGGTGGTGCTGGCCCTTCCCAGAGGTGGCGTTCCGGTGGCGTACGAGGTGGCCAAGGCACTTCATGCTCCGTTGGATATCTTTCTGGTCAGAAAACTTGGAGTGCCCGGCCGTGAAGAGTTGGCTATGGGAGCTATCGCAACCGGCGGAGTGCAAGTCCTCAATAAGAATGTGGTGGACGAACTGGGGATACCTCCTGCCGTAATCGAGGCCGTAGCTGCGAATGAACTTCAGGAACTGAAGCGCCGCGATCACGCTTATCGTGGCAATCGACCAGCGCCGGAAGTGAAAGGAAAGACTGTAATCCTCGTTGATGATGGTTTGGCAACCGGATCGACGATGCGAGCCGCCGTCGCAGCTCTTCGCCAACAAAAGCCTGCCCGTATCGTGGTGGCAGTCCCAGTCTCAGCCCCAGAGACCTGTGATGAGTATCGGATGGGAGTAGACGAAATTGTTTGCGCTATAACGCCAGAGCCATTTTATGGGGTTGGACAATGGTACCAGGACTTTACGCAAACAACTGATGAGGAGGTGCGCCAACTGCTTGAAAAGAGCGCGGCCACCAGAGAACAGAAAGCGAATACTAAGTCTATGAGCGCGGATTGATTTATGACCATAGCTGAACTCAGTGGAGTAACGGATCTGATTCACCAGTCAGCGCAGCCTATCGAGGACAACGCGCGTGACTATGGTGTGCTGCTGGATTTGATAGGGGAAGCTCGTCTTTGTTTGCTTGGCGAAGCCACTCACGGTACTCACGAGTTCTATCGCGATCGCGCTGAAATCACCAAACAACTGATCAAGGAAAAAGGCTTCTCTGCAGTTGCGGTTGAAGCCGACTGGCCCGATGCCTTCCGAGTGAACCGTTATGTGCGTGGTCTAAGCGATGACCGGAATGCAGATGAAGCACTTGGGGGCTTCAAACGTTTTCCTACCTGGATGTGGCGTAACACAGTGGTCCTCGATTTTGTTGAATGGCTGCGTGAGTACAATAGTTCGCTTCCGCAAGATGCCGCCAAAGTGGGTTTCTATGGACTGGACCTCTACAGTCTTTACACCTCGATCGATGCAGTGCTGAATTACCTGAAGAACGTCGATCCCGCAGCCGCCGAACGCGCGCGTTACCGCTACTCCTGCTTCGAGCATTTTGCCGAAGACACTCAGGCTTACGGCTATGCTGCCAACTTCGGAATCACCGAGAGCTGTGAACGGGAAGTGATTGCTCAATTGGTTGAGTTGCGTCGACACGCCGCGGATTACGCCAGTCGTGATGGACGCGTCGCGCAGGATGAGTTTTTCTTTGCCGAACAGAATGCGCGTTTGGTACTCAATGCCGAACGATACTACCGCACAATGTTTCGCGGAAGGGTCGCATCGTGGAACCTGCGTGATCGACATATGGCGGACACCCTCGACGCGTTGATCGGTCATTTGCAATCGACGGGTCAACAGGCGAAGGTGGCTGTCTGGGAGCATAACTCGCACCTCGGTGATGCGCGCGCCACCTATATGGCCGAGTATGGTGAGCTTAATGTTGGGCAGCTCGTCCGGGAGCGTTACGGTGCGGAAAGTGTGTTGGTGGGGTTTACTACTTATGAGGGAATGGTAACCGCGGCTTCTAACTGGGATGGACCGGCTGAGCGCAAGCGTGTGCGCCCGGCATTGGCAAATAGTTACGAAGCATTATTTCATGAAACAACCGTGCCGAAATTTCTACTGGCGTTGAGGGATCGGCGTCAAGTTTCCACCGCTCTTCATGGGCCAAAGCTGGAGCGCGCAATTGGAGTAATATACCTGCCGCAAACCGAACGCCAGAGTCATTACTTCGAGGCTCGCTTATCCGATCAGTTTGACGCCGTGATTCACTTTGATGAAACTCGCGCGCTGGAGCCACTCGAGCGGTATGCGCTTTGGGAATCCGGCGAGCCGGCAGAAACATTTCCTTCGGGTCTGTAAAGGGGAGCATATTATGCCCACGCAAGAAATTTCACGTGAAGAATGGCCGACATTTCTCGAGCGATTCAGTCAACAGCATGAAGGCTGGCTGGCGAGTCTGGAGGTCTTGTCTAACGATATTGGCGCGCAGTTTGAGGTACGAGATCTGCCCTTTGCAGGCGTCACGGTCGCTTCGAAAGAAAATTCGCCGAAAACAATGGCAATCAGTTTAGGCAAGTCGGCGGAGGATCATGTAACGCATACGATCACCGAGCCCAGACATGTCTGGCTGGAACAGACATCTGAAGGAGCGAATGCAGCCTTGGAGGTGGAATCGGCCGACGAAGTAAAAGTGTTGCTCCGATTTCGCTCTCCCGTGCCCGCGGAAATGGTTGACGGAGTAGTTTTGGAGAAAAGCTAAGAACGATCTTGATTCGATCCGGCAGATCGCCGCGCCAACAGTGCAAGTGGTAATCCCACCAGTAACGCGTGTCCGATGATTTCCGTCAGAAAAATAGATGGGCGCTTTGGTGCTGATCTTGGTCCGATGGCTGAAAGCGGCACGACGACATAATTCATTCCCAGATAAGCAATCATTCCGTAAATCAATCCGCTGACAACAGGATGGCGAATTAACACCGGCAACATCCGGCTGGCGAGGTAGTAAACAGTAGCGATACAGGTAGCCACAACGAAATGAAGCAGAATGCCCAGCAAAAAAGTCCGGACTCCACCTTCAATCGCCGCCGTTCTCCCCAGCAATCCCGCAGCGACTGACTGGAAGATTCTGAGCGAGGGCACGCCCAATATCAGGCCGTAAAAAGTGAATGCGAACAGCAGGTCAAGGATGCCGACGACTAAACCTCCATAAAGGATGGTCTCGAAAGCACGTGGGCGCCCAAAGGACGTTTCTTTATGGGAATGCCCGACATCGTTTCTCTTCATGACGATCTCCTCTCAGCCTGCGCTTGTGGGTATCTTTTCAATTAGGATGTTGTCGTTACAGCCAATCTGCATGTCTTATCATTCAAGTCTCTATAGAACAAGTTGGGAAGGGGCAAGCGCAGCAACACACTACTCACTAAAGCGAAACTGAGCGCGCCCCCGCTGAGTTACATGAGCATGACTTTCAAAAACATCAGTGAAGTCAGATTAGAACATGCTATCTTGATTGGTGACCTTGAAAGTTGATACTGATGTAACTCAGCGGGGGGCGCGCTCAGTTTCGCTTTAGTGAGCAGTGTGTTGCTCCGCTTGCCCCTTCCCGACTTGTTCTATACAGACTTGAATGATCGAGGTCTAACGATGAAAGACGAAGATGCGAAATTATCGCGACGCGATCTACTGAAAGCAGCCACTATCGCCGGATTGGACTTGGCTGCTTTTGGGCTCGGCAGCACACATGCCGCCGAGCCTGATTCAACGTCGAGTGAGCCCAGGACCAGAGAGCGGACGATGATCGGGGTGAAGTTTGAGCCCCGAGATATAGTGCGAGTCGGGATCGTTGGCGTCGGGCTCCGGGGCACCGACGTGCTACGGGAATTCCTTGCAATTGACAAAGTCGTCGTCAATGCGGTCTGCGATGTCGTTAAAGAGAAATGTCTGCGGGCGGCACAGATGATCGAGAAGGCGGGCCAGAAAACACCCGCAATTTATAGTAACGGCGAACGTGACTTCGAACAGCTTTCACATCGCGACGATCTGGATTTCGTTTACATAGCTACGCCCTGGGAGTGGCATGTACCGCAAATCCTCGCAGGCTTAAGAGCGGGCAAGCATGTCGGCTCGGAAGTTCCCGCAGCCTACACCCTCGAAGATTGCTGGAACATTGTTGACACTTCTGAAAAGACGCGGCGACATTGCCTGATTATGGAGAATTGCTGTTACGACTATTCCGAGACGATGGTCTTGAATATGGTCCGTGCGGGATTATTCGGTGAACTGGTGCACGGCGAATGCGCTTACAACCACGACTTACGAGAGATTTTATTTGAGAACGCGAACGAAGGGTTGTGGCGCCGGCGCCATCACACTCTCCGCGACAGTAATCTGTACCCGACGCACGGGCTCGGTCCAATGGCCAGGTACATGAATATTAACCGCGGCGACGCGTTTAGCCAGATCATTTCTATGAGTTCATCCCACCTCGGGTTGGAAGAGTACCGCAAGGAGCATGTACCGGCAGGTGATCCGAAATGGAAAGAGGTTTACAAGTGCGGCGACTACAACACCAGCTTGATCAAAACTGCCAGGAGCCGGACCATTCTCCTCCAGCACAACGTCAGCACGCCGCGTCCCTACGATCGCATCAACCTCATCCAGGGAACAAAAGGAATCTTTCGCGATTACCCGCCGCGCATCTTTATTGATGGACAAGAGGGCGGCCACAACTGGACCACGCTGGAAAGATACAAGGAGCAGTACGAATCGCCGCTTTGGAAGAAGCAAGGAGAGACGGCGCGAAAGTTAGGGGGCCATGGTGGGATGGATTACCTCATGTGCTACAGGCTGGTCCAATGTATGCGCGAAGGGCTTGAACCGGACATCGACGTATATGACGCAGCCGCGTGGAGTGTGCCGGGCCCACTGAGTCAGACTTCGGTCGCGAATGGCAGTATGCCTGTCAAAGTACCTGACTTCACACGCGGGCTTTGGCAAAAACAACGATGAGCTTGGTTCGAGCCTTCCAAGTGGACTTAGTGGCAACTAAAGAAGCTAAAATTGAATCCACAGATTACGCAGATTATAAGAATTGCGAGGAAGTAAAAAGCAGCCGGCTGTGTTTTCGTAGTTCTTATAATCTGTGTAACAAACCGCCAAGTTCTTGTTTTTCTAGGTAATCTGCGTAATCTGTGGAATGAAACCGTTCCGGGTTGTCAGCGCTTTGTGACGGCTTTCTTTCCCGCGTCGTTAGTCTTCATTCGCGCCTTGATCAGTTTGGTTATAAGCGACGTGGGAAGTTTGCGATCGAGAGGAAAGCGAATGGTAGCTTTGGTGGTCTCGTAAGCTGATAGTTTGCGTTCATGCTCCTTAATCGTTGGGGTGGGTAAGTAGAGTCCAATGTGTGCTTTCCAAAAACTAAAGTAAGCCAGCCGGCCATTGTAGTGGTAGTAGGGCATGCCGTAACTGATGCGTTCGACCGCAGTGGGCGCACTTTTTCTAATTACCGATCGAAGCTCATTCAGTTTACCCCGTACTTCCTTTGGCGCTGAGGCAATGTAAGTGTCCACTTCTTTTGCTTTGGGTGCTTTTTTCATGATTTTGTTGGCGGCGAATCCCAATTAGTCTCGCTTTAAGTTAAGCCCTCGGGAAATGCATCGGCGATAGCATTTAGCTCGATATTATGTTCAAGGAATGCTTTTAGCCCAGCAAGAACCCAGGTAAAGCCTCCCTTCGAATCAAGCGCATCACTTACTACCTTATCTCCATCTCCCTGGAAACCGGAATTTGTAATGGTTACGTATGTCTTGTCGTTTCCATAAGGAGTGAAAAGCCATTCTACGGCAGTCATAGAGCCATAGTTTCCCCATTCAATCAGAATTCTCTTGTTTGCTTCGATCTCTTTTACATCTACCTCGATGGACATATTGTACATTTCCCAGGTCCATGTGATGTGTTGGCCGGCTTGTAATGGCCCACTGCTTTTGGTGAACCAAAACCTGCTTGTGATTGCAGGATTAACAAACGCTTCGAAGACCTTAGCCACTGGCTTGCGAATCAGCATCTCTGCCTTTGCTATTGGCGGTTTAGTTAGTTGCAGACTTTTCATGATTTTGATCTCGAGGTTTGATAGCTGTGGCTAAATTTATCAACCATATTGTTTTAAAGACAAGAACTAATGTGGTACTTCGGGACTGGAAGTATGCGATAGTCAAATACCACTCTTCGGCGCGGGCGATCCTGGTCAACCAATCCTAAGACATGATCCACGCGCATCACACGAAACCGCCTGCTTCGCAAGGCTCGCCAAAGCTTCGTATTACGAGCCGTGGTAGTAGTTCTCGTCCGCTCGTACAATTCGTTGCTTCGGAAGGCCTGAGCGATCTCAATCGCACCAATCCAGACCAGTCGGCCCCCATGGCTAGAACCGACCTACTTCAAGACCGTCGAGGAATCAAAAGTGAGAACTGAGAACCCACTGCGCTGCCCGCTGCTGCTGATTGCGGCGTTTGCCTTCATCGCGGCGTCGATGATCATCGCCGCCGCGCAGTCTCCCAACACGGCGTCGATGATCATCGTCGTGGTCGATCAAAATGGCGCCGTGGTTAAGGACGCCAAAGTTTCGGTGACAAACACCGCCACCGGCGCCCTGCGCGAGGCCCTCTCGGGAAACGACGGCAGCGCCACCATTCCGGCGCTGTCGCTGACTGGCACTTACACGGTCAGCGTGTCCAAGGATGGATTCGGCACCGAAGAGCGCAAGGACATCACGCTCCGCTCCGGTGAGACCGCGACTCTGAAGGTGACGCTCCTCCCCGGATCCCAGCAGGCGGAGGTTACCGTCTACGGCACTGCCGAAGGCGTGCGCTCGAATCCGCAGATCGGTCTCCCGGTCAACAGCCCGCAAATCGACCAGACGCCGATCCTTGGCCGCAAGGCAACGACCTTGCCGTTGCTCAACTCGGCTTTCCGGCAGGGGAAGGGCACAGGAGATTTGTTTGTCAACGCGACGTACTTTATCACCGGGGTAGGCTCACGCCGTGCAACCACCTTCACACTCGACGGCGCGAACAACGATGAGGGATGGGGCCGCCAGACGGCAATCGCCACCGTGCCGCTTGGCGCCATCCAGGAAATCACAATTCTCTCGAACGCGTTTTCTTCCGAGTTCGGCTGGACCTCCGGCCCGGCGCTGAACATCGTCACCAAATCCGGCACCAACGAATTTCACGGCGAAGGACTGTTCTTGATCCGTCCCGGTGGTAGCTGGCAGGCGAAGACCTTCTCAACCAAGGGCTTCTGTCCATCGTCCGTGCCTGGTTGCGTCACGCCCTCCACGCTCCGGGCTATCAACCCGGTGGACATTCCGGATGCGCTCTCGCAGCTCTCCGGCTCGATCGGCGGGCCGATCGTTAAGGACAAGACGTTCTTCTTCGCTACGGCTGACTACACGCGTCAGAATCGAACGACATTCCTCTCGAGCACGTTGCCAGCTTTCCTGTTGCCGGCTGATGGCCACCTCGACGTCACTGGTCACTACCGCCAGTTTCTCTTCGACGGAAGGGTGGATCACAAGCTCACCTCGAGGCAGACGTTGATGGCGCGATTTAACGTCGATCGGTTTTCCGATAACAACCCGCAGGACGCCGTGGGTGGCACTAACGCACCAAGCGTCGCGCGCAGATACTCGCGGCGTTCATGGACGGCTCAGGTCAATCACACAACGGTCTTCAGCACGAGTCTTCTGAACGAGGCGCGATTTGCCTACCTCCATGGCGATCCGATAACGCTCTGGGAAGCCCAGAACCTCTCAACTACCTATACACGCGGCGGGGCTGTGCCGTTCACCATTGGACAGTCGCGAGCCTCCGACATCTTTAGTCACCAGGTGCAGTTCGGGGACACACTATCGTGGTCGCTTGGCAAGCACTACCTACGCTTCGGCGGCAGTGTGATCCATCACACCTCAGGCGGAACGGGCAGCGAGCCGGGCACCGCGATCCTCGGCACGTTCAACTTCAGGAACAACACGACAGCGCCGTTCGGTCAATTGACACTGGCCGACGTGCAGAACTACACGCAGCCGATCGATTTTGGGATCAGCAGTTACAGGCTTCCCCAGTGGCTCTTGACGGGGTTCGTGCAGGACGATTGGAAAATGAGTCCCGATTTGACGGTGAATCTCGGGCTGCGTTACGACAGGCAGACCTTGACCGATGCGACGAAGAACTTCGCGCCGCGCATCGGCTTTGGCTGGCATCCGGGAGGCAATGCGCGCACGGTGATTCGTGGCGGCTACGGCATGTATTACACGCAGGTTCGCTCCAATGTGGTCGCCAGTTTCCTGGTAAACGGGTTGGACGGCCTGACAACCTATACCGCTATTTCCGGGCAGACCGGGTTTCCGACCTGTCTGACATGCGTCCCGGTGAACGTTGATCCGAGGACGCTGCCGGCTTCGCAAATTCCCGCGCGCGACATCACGATCAGAGCGGGCCGGCGGGCCTTCTACGAGGCTCAGTTCTCGAGGTTTGGTCTGAACTTCGACCTGCTGCCGAACTACCCCGATGCGTTGGTGAATCCACGCAGCCAGGTGATCTCCCTCGGCGCGGAACGCGAGGTGGTTAAGGGATTGTTCGTCGGTGGGGACTACGTCCATCAGCACTTAAGCGGCATTGATCGCACGGTTGATTTGAACGCCCCGTCGCCTTTCGATCGCACGGCGCCCGGACAGGTTAGAAGCGTTGCTGCGGCTAACAACACGCGCCCCATCCTGCCGGTACCTAGCGGCGTGCGCCAGGTCAACGTGTTGACGAACCTTGGCGTCGCCGATTACGACGGCTTACAGACCCAGTTTAGCTATCGCGGTAACAGGAAGATGTACGCCGCCATCAGCTACACTTTGTCCAAGGCTACCAACACCAGCGAACCCGACGGCAACGGCATTAACCCCAACGACAGCAACATCGCTAGGCTCGACGAAGTGGAACGCGGACCGAGCGTGGTCGATCAGCGTCATCGCGCAGTTTTCACGTTCACCTATCGGTTCCCGTATAACTTCACAGCCGGCACGCTGACACAGCTGGCATCGGCGCGTCCGTTCAATTCCACCACTGGAATTGACAACAATGGTGACGGCGCGAACAACGACCGGCCCGTAGTTGATGGCCGGGTCATCAGCAAGTCGGCGTTCCGCGGCACACCGACGTCGGACGTGGCAATCTTCATCGAGAATCGCATCAAGCTCTCCGAACGCACGGCCATCCTGCTCAGGCTAGAGGGCTTCAATCTGCTCAATCATGGGAACTTCCTTGGACGCGGAGTCACAACCTACGGAGATGCCGCCACACCCGCAGCCACGTTCGGCCAATTCGTGGGAGGCGTCGGCACAGCCACGAACGCGATCCCGGCCTTCGCCAACATCGACCCGCCCCGGATGTTTCAGTTGCAAGCGCGGTTCATCTTCTGAGTCAACGCGGCCGAGGTCCCATCCTCGGAAGCACATCCCTGAGATCAAAACTCTCAAGAACATCTAAAATCCCACCATTTCACTTATGGTGCACGAGATTCTCTAAGCCCTCAAAAAGACATAATTTTTCAATATTTCTACTAAGAATGAGGCTTTACATTTTCATTTTTTGGGCTTAGCCTAATTTTGTTTCCCATACAGGATCGCCAGCCTGCCGATGCCGCCCTTTATTCTTTCTAGTGGTGTCATCGGATTAGCCGTCGACGATATCTGACGGCCTCGCGTAGAGATCGGCCACAGAGCACCGAGACCCACCTCGGATTCGCACGGCCTCAAGGATTCTCCGAGCAGGAGAATGGAAATCGGTCGGAAGGCAATTATGACCGACCATGTTCAAATTGCGAGCGAGATAGATTCGCGCAATCCGCGAATCTGTCGCTTTACCTCACCGCGCACTCTTTATGTTGGCACGAAAACCGTATGCAGCGCCTATGAAGCCAACGAACCACTCGCCGAGAAATTGATAACCTTACCCGGCGTAGAAAAGATTCAACTGATCGGCCATCTGTTGGTGGTTACGAAAACCGCAGACAGTGAATGGAAAGATCTCGGAAGAGAGATCGAATCCATCCTTACTTCGTATTTGATTTCAGGTCTCGCCTTGAGTCCTCACGAAGTTCACGAAAAGATGATGCTCGCCGGAAGGAACGCCAGGGAGAAAATCCAGTACTTGCTCGACACCGAAATCAATCCCGGCGTCGCCGCGCATGGAGGGGCGGTGCAGGTAGTTGACGTTCAAGGTGAGAATCTTTATCTGAGACTCCATGGCGGATGCCAGGGGTGTGAGGCCGCGGATTTTACTCTCAAACAAGGAATTGGAACGATCATTAAACGCGCAGTTCCGGAGATTCGGCAAATAATCGATCTTACGAATCACCCGGCAGGTTCAAATCCCTATTATCGACGCCCTGACCTGAACGAGACAGTGAACTAGTCATGGATTAGTGGCAATGAGTAATTGGTGGGACAAACAAATCCAAAGAGCGGATCAGTTGGCCGCACAGGCTAACGGATCGAGAGAATTACTCACCTTTTACGCGCAGTTGCTTCGCGCGCAGAAAGAGATCCACGACTTTCTGCGCAGCCGCAGGGATTGGCTGCCGTCGGGAGAGCTTGAATTGGATTTGTCAGTGCTCAGTGAGGCCTTACCGGCATTCCTGAAAAAGATTGAGTCCTACGGACCTGCATCGCTCGCCGCCGAGGCTCACGATTTATCACGGACAGACTTTCAAATCGTGGCAGAGAAATTGCTGACCTACTGGTGTACGTCATCGGATATCAAATTCTTTGAGAAGGCCTTCTTACAACCTTACCTCAGATGGCTTGCCGAGACCGGCGCCATGCCAGTCGGACGAGACACTTCGCTCAGTGAGCGCAATTGCCCATATTGCGGCGGCAATCCGCAGGTTAGTTTCCTGCAAAACAAAGAGACTACAGCCGAAAGTGGAAATCGCGATTTGATTTGCGCGACGTGTCTGTCGTCATGGGAATTTCGCCGGGTAGTTTGCGCAAACTGCGGCGAGGAACGACCAACGAAACTTGGATATTTTCATTCCCCGAAATTTGACCACATTCGCATCGAAGCTTGCGACACGTGCAAACACTACCTCAAGGGAGTTGATCTTACTCGGGTTGGTTTTGCCGCGCCGATAGTCGATGAAATCGATGCTGCGCCTTTGGACCTATGGGCGCGCGAGCACGGGTTTACAAAGATTGAGTTGAACCTGGTTGGCATATAACAGCGTCGGAATCCCCCTGTTTTGAGTGTTCCCAGTTCCATCCCCCGCTAACAATTTGTAAGTGAAGGAGTGGTGCGCCATGGAAGTTTCAAGAAGAACCTTCATTAAGACTACTTTAATCGGCGGCGCTGGCGTCAGTGTCTTTGGATTCAGCCTCGCTCCGGTCTATGCGCAAACGCAGGGACTCAAAATCGCGCGCACTACGGAGACGCGCAGCACTTGTCCCTACTGTTCAGTTAGTTGTGGCGTGATCATTCACACACTGGGCGACAAATCCAAGAACGCGATACCGCAGGTTGTCCACGTTGAGGGCGATCCCGATCATCCGATCAATCGCGGCACGCTTTGTCCCAAGGGTGCTTCGCTCGAACAGGATATCGCGAACGAGCGGCGGCTGCTAAAACCGCAGGTGCGACGTCCGGGTTCGGACCACTGGGATGACATCTCCTGGGATGATGCTTTTAATGAGATCGCTCGCTGGGTGAAGAAGACGCGCGACGCAACCTTTATCGAAAAAGACGCACAAGGGCGTACCGCTAATCGAGTGGAAACGATCGGCTGGATCGGCGGCTGCACAGATACGAACGAATTTAATTACCTTGCCGGAAAATTCATGCGTGGGATGGGGGCCTGCTATTACGAGACGCAGGCCCGTGTTTGACACGGTCCGACGGTCTCCAGTTTGGGGCCCACATTCGGACGCGGTGCGATGACCAATGGTTATATCGACATTAAGAACACCGACATGATGTTGATCATGGGCAGCAACATGGCGGAGAACCACCCTTGTGGCTTT
>DASQPD010000153.1:0-23661 GCA_035644135.1 Pyrinomonadaceae bacterium | reverse complement strand
GAGCCCGAACTTGTTGCTAGGGGGAGAGGAGGGCTTTCTTCCTCTCGGTTATAGACCGAGTGACCGGTCGCTACGCAAATATTTCTAATTCCAAGGGTTGCTGTGACAAGGAAATACTCGAGATTTCACATTTAATCCCATGCGCTACAGTTCGCTACATTTTGCGTGCTGATTATTTTGGTCACAAATTCTCCACAGGGGAGAACACACCCGGTTGGATTTTGTCGCTCTAAATTATTGATGTATGTTAGGTTATTGGTCGGGGCGAGAGGATTCGAACCTCCGACCTCTCGGTCCCAAACCGAGCGCACTACCAGGCTGTGCTACGCCCCGACATTTTGCCCATCAACGTTTACGAACGAAGGCAGGGATTGCATTCTAAGAGGCGCCTGAGGAGCGGTCAAGTTCGGCCAGATAGCCAATCAGGAAGTCTCTGGTCAGTCGAAGAGCCTTGCCTCGGTGACTAATGCTGTCTTTTACCTCAGCCGGGAGTTCGGCGAAAGTATTGTTATATCCACTCGGAACAAAGATAGGATCATAACCAAAACCGTTGTGGCCACGGGGCTCAAAGGCAATTGTTCCCTCGCAGGATCCTTCTGCAACGTTCAGGATTCTTCCGTTCTCATCAGCCACGGCCACAGCGCTGCGAAAGCGAGCTCGGCGAGCAGCGCCTTTCAGTTCCGAAAGCCTTGCGAGCAGTAGCCGCACTCGATCCATGTCCGTAGCATCTTTCCCTGCATAGCGGGCCGAGCGCACACCTGGAGCTCCATCCAGGGCATCCACCTCCAGCCCTGAATCATCTGCCATCGCCCACATTCCCGTGATCGTTGAATAGAATCTGGCCTTCAGGATCGCGTTTTCACTGTATGACGATCCAGTCTCGTCGACCGCTTCTATTGCTGGAAACTCAAGCAGCGAATGTAAATTGATTTCCGGAAGAGAATAAAGGAGCGCGCGCAGCTCTTCGCTCTTGCCTGGATTCTTTGTCGCGATAAGCAGTTGCAGCTCGCCGCCGAGTCTCTTGGCCAGGGCCGAGGTTCTACTCATGTTTGAGAAGGCCTATCAGAGTACTAAATTGACCAAAGGCAGAGCGAGTCCGCCTGTCGAGGCCCTGATCTTCGAGATTGGTTTCCGTCGTGGCGAAGGGAATCTCCGCGCCGGTCGTGGCCGCAACACTGTCGTTGGCCGATACTGCGCGAAGACTCCCCACCGCGGAAAAGAAGCCTCGCACACGCTCTGCATCATTGCTGTAGGTCACAATCGCCGCCGTGCTTTCAACCGCAAGAGTCGCGGGTTTGGTCAGACCGTTACCCGCAACAGTCTGCCCGTTTATCCTTGCGTCGACGCAGGCTCGGACGTCATCGCGGCCTCCCACAAGGAAATAATCATCCAGGAATGCGGCGGCAAATTTTTTATCAGGTGCGTCGGCAAGCTCGAAATCAATAGTTCCCCCGTCCTTCGGATTGTGCGAGCGCTGAGTCTTGAACATCTGTTCAAGGGCCGGACGATCAAGAGCCCGGGCGATGAGGACGGAACCCTCGCTTTGCGGACTGACTCTCAAAGTCGCTACGTCAGGCCCGACTGCTTTCAGAAACCGATCCGGGTTCTCAATCCCGTAAGGGAGCAGCGCGGAATTCATTATTGAACCAAAGAACACAGCTGATAAGGCGTCGAACTGCCCAGAGACGGCGCGTAATGCCTCCCAGGCGAGCGCGGGAGTTTGAGATTTGTAGACGGTGATGGCTTCCAGCTTACCTGGCGCCACAGTCCAGACAGACTGCTTTGGCTGGCTAGTGCGAAAGGCAGGCCGCAGACGAGAGACGACCGAGGGCTCGAGAGTTAAGAAAAAACGATCCTCTATTCCACCGGCTGCTGCCCGGGAACTCCAGCCAATCGACCCGAGTATCCTGGCGGCGTTCCTGGCAACGATCTGTTGGAGCGTCGAATCGCCAGGCTCGCGGCCGAATAGCAGGGGCGCGGCCCAGGATACCAGGCGCGTCGCATTACCGGCAGAAACATAACCGAACGTCAGCGACTGAGCTGCTCCCATCTTCGTTCGCATTTGCCGTAAAGCCGCATCATCACGGAGGCTTGATTCCGGTTTGCGGCGCGCCTCGAGACATTTCTGCACGGCACGTTTGCTGTTTCCCACGACAACAAGACTGCCATCAATTACAGCCACTATCTTTCTGTCGCCCGCGGCCGGACTCCACTCGAGATAGTCTGCATCTTCCCAGGAGTGTTTCGCCGTCACTGGTCCATACATGCGCTCGGCAAATTGCTGCAACGCCGCTTCGGCCGCAGGTTTGGTGCGCCATCCTGCAGTGTGCGTCTCGATGATGATAGCGCCCTCTGGTTTGATGCTCAGGGTGCTGTTCTCTTCGGCAGCATCGAGGTTCAACATCACTACAGCGACCTGTGCCCGGGAGAGAATGACGCTTTGAGCCGGGGCGAGACCAAGTGAAGCCGCAAGGTAAAGCCACCGATCGCTTGATTGCCTGGCTCGTAAACCGAAACTCGCGGCGAAACGCTTCCAGCCGTCACTGCCGGTGATGCCTTCAGTTACAGCGACGACGTTGTTACATTCCAGATAGATCATTGAGTCCGCGGGAGCGTATTGAGCCATATCCACCCGCCGCGGCCAGTTCCATGCCACCCATGTGGCGGCAACGACGATAAGAGCCAGAACAAGAATAAGGAGGCGATACTTGAGTTTCATTAGGAGCGCATCGTAGTTTAGGGCGCATCAGCAAGCAAGTAAGCGCAAATTGCTGCGGCGGTAGTGGGTCAGTTTCGCTGCAAGTGTCCGATAAACTTTAGTTTGTCGCGCGTTACGACAAGCTTAAAGCTTATCGGACATCAAACCCGACCCAATACCCGCTGCGGGAGAGCAAGCAGCCTGGCGTTTGAAGCACATTACTCCATATGCTAACTTCACGCTGCGCTAAATGCGGGCGCGGCCCAGCGGTGGCTATCCGGTTCAGTGGAATAGAAAATGACCTATCGCGATTTATCAGCATCGCCAAATGCACAGCGCGACTTCGACGCTTTTCTGGAAGAGTTCGAGGCTGATTTGACCGCGGGTCAAAAAGATCCGAATGAACTTGTTCGCGATACGCTTTTTCAGCTTTATTTTGGCCCATCATCGCCGCAGGTTGGTGGAGAGGACTTGTCCGTTGCAACCGCTTCACTAGCACCGCCGGCTCGCGCGCTGCTGCATTCACTTGACCCGCGCAACATTACCACCGAGCCTGAGTACTACACGGACATTGATAGCAAGAAGTACCTTGAACGGAAACCTTTTATCTGGCTTTGGCAAATGTTCGATCGCTCGCCGGTTGGACAGAATGCACTTCTGGGCCATCGATTCCGCCGGTTACTGGCGCCGTTCATATTCAGACAGGTCGGCAGGAATTTTAAATGCTGGCATCTTGTTGATTGGTCTTTTGGCTACAATCTTTCGTTTGGCGATGACGTTGTTATTCATCGACACGTGCTGCTTGATGACCGCGGTGGGATTGAGATCGGCAATCGGGTATCAATTTCAGACTACGCAAACATTTACTCACACACCCACGATATTGACGATATTGCCCGGGTTTACACCTTACCAACTCGGATTGGGGACGGGGCCCGCATAACCTACCACGCCACGATTCTGGCAGGGATTCAGATTGGCGAGCAGGCCATGGTAGGGACTGGCGCCGTAGTGACCGCCGACGTCGAGCCATACCATATCGTCGTCGGTATTCCCGCCAAGACTGTGAAGGTAAAAACCCCTCGTGACGTTGAAACCTCAGCGATGACAAGCGAGTAAGAAACTGGAACTGAGCGCCTGCCTCAAAAGTCGGCTTCGGATATGCCGGGCCGCAAGAAAGCACAAGAAGCGCAAACGATTTAAAGAAGGCCTTTGTGCTTTTGTGCCTTCTTGTGGCTTTTGAGGCAAAGCTGGAACTGAGCGTTCCGGTTCTCTGGAACTAACCTTCTTTCTTTCCAGAAAACGCGTCCCTTTAGCTTCCAAGAAACCCCCATTGCACTCGCTTTGCCTTGATATAACTGGAGTTAAACAAAGCAAATTAGCGGTTGACATTGTTGTATTCGTATTGTAGTCTCCCAGAGACGGCAAATCAGGTATTGCTGCCGTCTGAGGGTGCTCGCCTTTAGATCCCTTCGTAGCGGACACGCCAAGCGCACAATCCGCTTCTTTTGAAGCTAGACGATAAAGGCACACTTCGCGCGAGCGAAGGCCGCAAAGCCAACGGGAGTTGGGCCCAGTCCCAACTTGGCTGGGTTTCCAGATGAGCTTCAATCCTCTCGCAACGATTCCCAAGTCGTTTCGCCGCACTACTGAGAAGTGGAACCCCGCGTGATTACGCGCCCGCCTTCAACTTAAACCTCGGAGAACGCTGACCTCCGAGCGACAAAAGGACCGACCTTTGAAACATCACCCCCACGCCCTCAGCGCTAAATTCGCCAAGCCTCGGCTTTCCAGAGCGCGCAAAGCACGAGCTCGCCTCCGCCAAAACAAACTCCGCTCACTTTCTGCGAGGACTAAATAAGATCATGTTCAAAAAAGGTATGGGCAAAAAGAGCCTTGTCGGCCTGGACATTGGCTCGAGCTCCGTTAAGGCAGTAGAACTAAACAAAAAGGGCGGCAACCTCCAGCTTGCTAACCTGGGCTTTGAAAACCTTCAACCCGACACAATCGTTGACGGTCAAATCATGGAGCTCAACAACGTATCTAATGTCATTTCCAGCATCTTCAATGAACACCAGATCAAAACGAACCGTGTAGCCGCAGGCGTCAGTGGTCACTCCGTAATCGTTAAGAACATCGTCTTGCCGCAGATGAGTGAGGACGAATTGCAGGAGTCGTTTAGCTGGCATGCTGAAGAACACATCCCATTCGACATCGCGGACGTAAACCTGGACTACCAGATCACTGGAAACTCAGACGACGCATTGCACGTCCTGATGGCCGCCTGCAAGAGCGACAAGATCGCCAATGTCAAACAGGCGATTCAGCTGGCGGGAAAGCAGCCGGTGGTGATCGATGTCGACGCTTTTGCGCTGCAGAATTGTTACGAAGTGAACTACCAGCCAAAGGATGGTGATGTCGTGGCCCTGCTGAACATCGGGGCTGCAACCATGAACATCAACATACTTAACGGCAAGCGTTCAATCTTTGCCCGCGATGCTTCGGTTGGCGGAAGCCAGTACACAAACCTTCTGCAGAAAGAACTGGGACTTACCTTCGAGCAGGCCGAGTCAGTCAAACGCGGTATGCCGCTTCCGGAGGGTGTGGAAAGCAGGCCAATTCAGCCAATCATCGAGACCGTATCGGACATTTTGGCCCTGGAAGTAAGAAAGACCATGGATTTCTACCGAGCCACATCGGAGCAGGGTGATACGGCGATCCAGAAGATTCTGCTGGCTGGCGGCGGTTCAAAATTACCCGGCCTTGCGGAATATCTCGGCAAGCGTTTTGAGATTGTAGTTGAGGTTTTCGATCCGTTCCGACAGATACAAGTGGACGGCAAGAAGTTTGATCCAGATTACATGCGCGAGATTGTGCCGGAAATGGCTGTCGCTGTTGGTCTGGCATTGAGAGGAGTTGAAGCAGCATGATCAAGATCAATCTACTTGAGTCAGTCACTGAACGACCTACCGGCGTGGCCATGGTCGAAGACCGGGTGGCTAATCCGCGCATGCAGACGATGTTATTGGCCCTGACGGTTTTTGGGTTGATGGCCCTGGTCATGATCTACGACTACACGAGTGCTAACTCTGCACACGCAGCAGCCAAAACCGAGTTGGAGAACCAGCGCCGTATCAATTTGCAGATGCTGGCAGTAAACAAGGAACAAGCCGACCTGGAAAAGAAAGCCCAGGACATCCAGGGCCGTATCGACGCCATAAAGAAATTGCGCGAATCCCAACAGGGGCCGGGAGCAGTGCTCCAGGAGATCAAAACGCGGTTCGATAACGTGCCGGGACTCTACCTAAAGAGCGTCGAACAAAAGGACGGCGAACTCACGATCAAAGGTGAATCCCCGAATGAGACCTCGGTCACGAAATTTGGGCAGAGTCTGGAATTCTCGTCCGGACTCTTTACTAATTTGAACATTGAAACTCAACGCGAGGCTGCGAAGCTAACCAGTGGTTCATCGGGTGCACCGGCGGTCAGCGATCCCGATTTGCAGAAGCCAGAGGTTGTGTCCTTCACAGTGAAATGCACTTATGCCCCCGCCAAGCCCAAGCCGCAAGCATCCGCGAACACGTCTGCGAACCAGGTGGCCAAGAAGTGATCAGTAACTGGAAATTGCCTGACACCGCCCCAAAGAAACTTGGAAGGATTTAAAGATGACTAAGCTTCAATCAATTCCCTGGTATCTGCGCCTGATTGTTTTTGTGGTCGTGTCCGGAGTCGCTTATGCAGGCTTCTGGTATTTCATTACCAAGGGAACGCGTGCAGACACTCACGAGATGAACGCGGAGATCGCGCAACTACTGCCGAAGAACGCTCAAGCCCAGATTGCCTCGCAACGGCTTAACGAGTTCAGAGCGAGCTATAAAGCGCGGCAAGAAGAATATGACGAGTTAAAGGCCCTGCTTCCGGAGCAGCGAGAGATAACGATGGTGCTTCAGGGCGTGCAGGATCGCGCTCGCGCCACCGGCCTGGTCCTGGCGAAATTCCTTCCCAAAGACGATATCCAGCAGGAAAACTTCAGTGGCAAGAGGATAGAAGTAACGGTCACCAGCTCCTTTGCTTCGCTGCGGGCTTTCTTTGAGCAATTGGCCCACTATCAAAGGATCGTGTCGATTACCAATTTCGAGTTGAAACAATTGGACAAACAGTCGCCTACAAAAACTATGGACGCCAGGTTTGATTTGACCGCGTACTACGTTTCAGCTGAGAAGCTACAGAAGCAGAGTGGTCCTCAAAACACTCCTGCTGCGCCGGCTCCCGGGCAGGCAGCACCACAGCCATCCAAATAGTTAAGGAATAAAGAATGATGACGCAAGAGACTCAGAAACTGAAAAATCGATTTGTTGGTGTGATGATCGGCTGCATGGTCGCGCTTGGAGGAATGGTCGTTGGCGTATCAGGACAAACCAGTGGCGACCCCGATGCGACTGCCCCAAAGAAGGTGCGGGGCGACGCCGGCCGCGATCCATTTAAGAAATATGAGGTGCCGCGAGCGGTTACCAAGAAATCCGGACTTATCGCGACACCTTCAATTCAAGAGCGAATCGAACAATACAAAGCCCAGAAGGCTGCAGCGATGGCCGCCAGGATGCCGGCGCCAAAACCGACGACGGCGTTCCTGTTGGACGAGATTCAGGTTGTCGGTATCTCGCGAACGCCGCGTGGCTATGCCGCGATAGTAGAAGCGATGCCTATCAAGTTGTCTTATATCGTCTATCCCGGAGAGCGCTTCTATAACGGACAACTGGTAGCGATCGAAGACAATCGTCTTGTGTTTCGTCGCGAAACTGTCTTCTACGATGGTCGCCGAGAGCGATCGATGGAGATGAAACCCCTTCGGGCTCCGAGCACTGTCAATGCTATGACAACCGCGAAGAGTTCGACAGACTCTCCGGAAAGCGAAAAGAGAGCAGATGAAAAAAGCCGGGCTTCTCAAAAGCCCTGGTAAAAGTCTTTTGGCCTTCGTCGGTTGCGAACCGACGGCAGACCTGTTGGACGCGCAAGGTGGCCATTTGAACCAGGGGTTGAATTTGCCAGTTTGCGCATTTTGACAATAACCGGGAGGTTGCCGCGTTTGTGCGGCGCGCGCTTGAGTTGCATAACGGCAAATGAGCGTAGCGCGTGGCGGCAATACCCAAAACATTCCCTTAAAGGAGGGAACGATGTCTTATTTGCCTCGACTTACGTCAGCCACAAAAAGGACTACGCTCGTCCTGTTGCTGATATGCCTTTGCGGCATTGGCAGTTTGGCTGCTCCTAATGAACTCCCACTGTCCGGAATTAACGCGGACAAGGTTGCCGCTAATAAGGGCTTACCGAACCAGGTACAGCAAGGGTCATCGGCTACTCCGACTCCCACCCCAAGCGCAGCGATCTCACCATCGCAGGAACGGCAGACACAGCAGGGACGGCAGTATGGCCAGCCCGGTTTTGTAGGCGAACCCATCAACCTGAACGTAGTCAACGCCGATATCAGGGACATACTCAACTACATTACCGAACAGTATGGCGTTAACTTCGTCATCGATTCCTCGGTTGGTGCTATCTCAGTCACCGTGAATGTTCAAGATGTCCCGTGGAACGTTGCGCTCGAGGCGATCCTCAAGGCAAACCGACTCGGCATCGAGGTGAACGGCAACATCCTTCGCGTGGCCACAAACGAAGTACTCGCCGCCGAAGCGGCCACTCAAAGAGTGATCAATGATTCTCGCCTTGATGCTTCGCCCCTGGTTACGGAGTTCATCCGTTTGAACTACGCGCGTGCATCCGGAACGCTGGCCCAAGCGGCTGGTTCAACCGGCGCGTTCTCGGGCGGCGCTACCAACCTGAGCTTCAGTGGTGGGGCCGGAGGAGATGCGACGGGCGGCAGCGGAGATCAGGGTTTATTGCCAATTATCTCGCGACGTCTTTCGCGTCGAGGATCGATCGAAGTTGACGGTCGCAGCAATACCCTCATCATCACCGATGTCAAGGAAAACATTGAGGCCATCCGGCAGTTAGTTGCGATCTTGGACCAGCCGGAACCTCAGGTTGAAATCGAAACCCGCATCGTGATTGCCCAGCGAAACTTCAGTCGCGATCTCGGTGCTCAGTTGTCAGCGGGCATCGTTAATTTTGGTCGTGGCGGACTTGCCAACATCTCGACTCTTCCTTCAGCCACCACGACTGGAGGCAGTGGATCGGGCAGCGGCACGGGCAGCGGCGGCACGGGCAGCGGCACTGGCACCGGCTCGACCGGCTTGACGAGTGGACCGCATCCTTTCGGCGTTTTTGGCGGTTTGGCCGGTACCAATCAGCCCTCGCAAGCCCTCGGAGCGGCTGCCGCGAACACGGTGATTGGGTTAACCACGGGGTTGATCGGCTCAGCTCAGATAAGTCTGGCTTTATCGCTGGCGGAATCGAAGGGCCAGGCCAAGACAGTTGCGACCCCTCGCGTGACAGCCCTGAATAATCGGCCGGCTCAGATCGAAAGCGGTTCGCAGATTCCTGTGCAGACAACACAGGCTGCCAGCGGCACCGCCGTGATTACGACGACATTCGTCTCGGTTCCTTTACGGCTTTCCATTACTCCGCAGATCACGGACGTGGGCACGGTTGTGCTTCGCGTTACGATTGAAAACAACACACTCAACACCGGTATTGCAGTCGGCGGTGTGCCCGGCATTGACACGCAACGCATGCAGTCGGAAGTGCTCGTACCGGACGGCGGCACCACCGTCATGGGCGGAGTGCTGGCTGACACAGAAGGTGAAACTCAACAGCGAACGCCTGGACTCGCTTCCATTCCCGTTGTCGGAAATCTCTTCAAGCGAAAGCTGACGACCAGGGCAAACAGCGAGATTCTTTTCTTTATCACCCCACACATTTACCGGCCTGACTACCAGGGTCGTCCCACCGCCGGCGCCGTTAGCAATGGGCCGCGCACGACGACCATACCGCAGCCCGTACCGCTCGGTAATCCACCCAGCAACACCCCGACGCCGACGCAGCTGCAACAACAACAACAACAAACCACGCCGCAGACGCCGGGCGTTCAGCCAAATTTGAATCCGGCCCCGACTACAACCGCACCGTCGCCTACTAACACTGCGCGACCGGGCGCTTTGGGTGGCCAACGCCCATAAGGGAGGTCCTCGATGTTCAAGGATATGTTGGTAACCATCATGGAGCGCACCGAGGGCAGCCTCGGTGCACTCATTATGGGAACTGATGGCATCGCCGTCGAAAAAGTTCTCGGTGAGGCAGGTGAGGAAGCGAACCTCGACGTTGCCGCAGCGGAATTTACGTCGTTGGTGCGGGGGGCCCAGCGAGCCGGCGGCGATACAGGTCTGGGCCAATTACGCGAGTTGGTTGTCTGCCTCGACCAGGCTTCGGTCATCATGCGATTGCTCAGCCGGGAGTACTTCGTTGTGCTCGCGCTCAAGCCGGAAGGCAATCTTGGACGCGGACGCTTTGAACTGCGAAAAGCCGAGCTGGAAATGGCTAAGGACTTTGCGATCTAATCGCGAGATTGGCCGGTAGGGAAGACTATCCAGTATGGGAACGCGACCTCGTCGACTAGTCAGGAATGGCCTTCTCGCGATCGCAACCTTTCTGTTGCTTGCCGCGCCGGCAAGCGCCGCCTCGTTGTACGGTACCGTTGTGGACATCAGCGATGGCGACACAATCACCATCATAAGTCTGAACAAGCCCGTCAAAATACGACTGCTCGCAGTTGTGGCGCCCCTTGAGGCGCAAACGTTTTCTGATGTTGCTCGCCAGCATCTCTCGGAGTTGGTTCTGCGCAAGGTGGTGCTTGTTGAGTATTCGGGACTAGTCGAAAACAATTTCATTCTGGGAAAAGTTTCCTGCAAGGACGTAGACATCGGCGCACAAATGCTGCGCGACGGTGTCGCCTGGTTTGATCGGGCCGCAAGCAGTCGCCTGACGGATTCAGATCGACAGGTTTACGAACAATGCGAACTCGCTGCGCGCACGGAACATCGCGGGCTCTGGCAGGAATCCTCACCGGTTGCGCCCTGGGATTTCAAGCGGCAGCAAGCCGCGCAAGCTGCGAACGCTTCGATAACCGCAAGATCGACTCCTTCCGGCTCTGGTCAAAGTGGCCGGAAAGCTCTGGGGAGCGAAGACTTGCTACGCGGGTTGATGGGCACGAACTCGAGTGGATCTGCTTCAGCGTCAGTGCCCGATTCCGGCGATCAGGAATGGAGAACGCTCACCCCTAAAAACGAGCATTTTTCGGTTATGGTTCCGGGTGTCGGCGTCGAAACCACCAATACGTTTCCCATCGGCGCAGAATTCGGAACCGGTCATTATTGGGTTGGGCGACGCGATGCTTCGGTTTATCTATTGAGCTGGCAAAAAGGACCAAACCTCAAGTATACGGATGCGGCGGTCTTCTCGGAATTTACCAGAGGGGTCGTTATTGGTCTCAACCATGGATTTGCCCGGACAGGGACTGAAGCTGAGTTCACAATAACCGACGAGCGCAGGCTCAACCTCGACGGTTATGCCGGACGGCAATACGAAGTCTCAGCGCCGGGTTTGCCGGCTGTCATTCGGGTGTTCACCAAGCAAGTCGGGGATCAGCGCGAAGTCTACCTTGTAGGTGTGTTGAACTCCACCGAAGACAATCCCACAGTCGGAAAGTTTTTCAGCTCATTGTCATTGGATCGAAAACGCTAAACTGCCCGCAGACTCAGGGCAGAGCCACGAAAGGCATACCCCGCAGGATGATGCGTTGCCTGCGAGCTACTCGACGAGGATTTATCTGCGGATTGAAGACCGTGCGAGGATTGGGAATCATCGCGGACAAAAAAGCGGCCTCGGTAGCGCTGAGTGAAGTCGCCGGCTTGTGAAAGTAATGTTGGGCCGCAGCTTCTGCACCGTAAATACCATCTCCCCACTCAATCACATTTAAGTAGATTTCCAGGATCCTGCGCTTCGTCAGCAAACGCTCGAGAAAAAGCGTAAGCACAGCCTCCTGACCCTTGCGCACAAACGACCGCTCAGACGAAAGATAAAGATTCTTCGCGAGTTGCTGGGTGATCGTTGATGCACCGCGTCTGAAATCCGGAAGGTTGGGAATCCAGTCATCATCCTCGCCTTCCTTTTTTGCTTCGCGCGCAGCCTCGCGCTGGCCCTGTTCCCAGGCCTTTTGAATAGCCTGATAATCGAAGCCATGATGAGTAGTGAAATTGGTGTCTTCTCCGGCCATCACGGCCCGTTGCAGGTTGGGAGAGATTCTATCTAAAGATACCCACACCTGTTCACGGCGTGGCTGTTGGCCGCGATTCATGGCTTCCTCGGCTCGATCATCGATGAGCGATGTGGATGTTGGATTGTTAGCACGCAGTCTTGCCACCCGTGCCAACATGATTGCTTCATACCCAAGCAGGCCAACAACCACGCCTAAAACGATCAACGATACGAGCTTTAAGATCCTTCGCACGCTCGAAAGCCTCTTTCCTTTGGCTCTTCTCACCGTAACCATACTTTCCAATCTGGTTGTTTAACAAAGATTCGCGAGAGACCGTGCCAACAACCAACCCTGAATTAGGACATCCTTCCTCACCAGCTGGCCAGTGACCGGGCTTCGTAAATCGAATGAACCGTACGAAGAGTATTGCAATGAATTTCGATCGTGTCGTTGATGTTTGTGCCGTATCCGCCGGACATCACCGTCACAACGGGTATCTCGCGCCGGAAACACTCGCGCAGTACTATCTCATCTCTGCGTCGCAAGCCCTCGATCGAGAGAGCCAGGCGACCGAGTTTGTCGCCCTCAAATGGATCTGCTCCGCCTAGATACATCACAATATCCGGATGGTCAGCAAAGGCCGAATCGATATTTGTCGTCAGCGCAGCTAGGTAAACGGCATCCTTCGTTCCATCGGCCAACTCAATATCCAAGCTGGAGCGTGCCTTGAAAAGAGGGTAGTTCCTGGCGCCATGCATCGAAAAAGTAAACACATCTGGATCGTCAGCAAAGATTGTGGCCGTCCCGTTTCCCTGGTGCACATCGCAGTCGATTATCGCAGCCCGTTTGATTACGCCATCACGTCTTAGTGACGCAATCGCAATGGCGACATCGTTGAGCACACAGAAACCTTCGCCACGGTCAGCAAAGGCATGATGGGTACCTCCTGCCAGGTTCGATCCCACGCCTTCCCTGATAGCTGCATGTGCAGCGCCGAGTGTTCCGCCCACCGCATAAAACGATCGGCGAGCGAGTGATTCGGACCAGGGCAGGCCAAGCCTTCGGACCTCGATACTGCTTAGCCGCCCGTTGCACAAACGGGAAACGTAGTCTTCCGTGTGCACTAAAAGCACATCGGCAAGGGGAATTGGTTCAGGTTCAACCAGGTGGTCGGGCGTGAGCGTGCCTTCCTCCAGAAGCCTGTCTCGCACAAGTTCAAATTTGCGAATGGGGAAAACGTGACCCTGGCCTATATCCGCGTAGTAGAAAGGTGAATAGAAGACGCGCATCCTCGACCAGATGATAACCTGACTCAGCTAAGCGAAAAACTCTCGAAAGAACTTCCAACAACTTTGTGTGGTTTTGCCAGAAGATTAATCCACGAACTTACATGAAATTCGTGTGATTTCGTGGATGGTATTTTTCCTCGCAGCAGACCGGCGTGATCACTACCTATTCAGGCCTTCACGTTGACAGTGCCAGCATTGGCAAGCTAATCTGTTATCCCGTGAATCACACGGGCGCAAATCCCCTCAAAAATACTATTGCAATCATTCCCGCCCGATTTAATTCCACTCGTCTTCCTGGAAAAGCTTTACTGGAGATCGCCGGAAAGCCCATGATTTGCTGGGTGATTGAGCGAGCTTTGGCCGCTCAACGTGTTGAACGGGTCATTGTGGCAACCGATGATCAACGGATTCTGAAAGCAGTGCAGTCTGAGGGTTACGAGGCCATGATGACCGGAAGCGGTCATGCCAGTGGAACCGATCGCATTGCTGAGGTGGCCAGGAAAATTGAGGACGCCGAGATAATTGTAAATGTTCAAGGCGATGAACCGTTGATTTCACCCGAAACGATCGATCGTGCAGTGGAGGCACTTCTGGGAACCCAAAACCCAAAAGCGGTGACGGCAGCCTTAGTCGCCGGGATAGCAACTGCCTGGGAACCGATCGAAAATGCTGCGGATGTGCTAAACCCCGACGTCGTTAAAATCGTTCTGAGCGAAACGGGACGAGCCTTGTACTTCTCGCGGTCTCCGGTACCATTTCCTCGTCAGGCCGTGCGGGAACACGGCAGTTTGAAAGACGCCCTGGACAAGGATCCTTCACTGCTAAATTCGTTTCGCAAACATACCGGCCTTTATGTCTACCGGCGCGACGTATTGCTGGAGTTCACGCGGTGGTCGCAGTCTGAGCTGGAGCAGAGGGAATCGCTCGAACAACTTCGCGCCCTTGAACATGGCGTCGCGATTGTAGCGGTTGAAGCGAGTTCGAATTCGGTTGGCGTTGATACGTTTCCCGATCTCGAGCGCGTAAGGAACATGATAGGAATGAAAGTTTCCGGCAGAATATGAACGACTTGATTGGACTTCTAATTATTGGCTTTCTGGTGGCCTGCGGACTATTCGGTCTGGCGAAACTAAGCAAACCGTATGAGGTCACTCCGGAAGAGTTTGAGAAACGCGCCCAGGAAGGGCCAGGATTGCTGGGCGCCGGTCTGATCGAGATTCAAAAGCTGCTGGATCCGGCGGTTGAGAAAGCGGCCGAGGTGCAACAGGAATTAAAGCAGGGACGTTACGATGGCGAGCAGGGGTCCGGCGATGGACCGGAGGCAGGAAATCCCGACAGCAACAAAACATAGGACAGACTTTCCAGTCTGTCACTGAATGTCTACAGGCGATATGTTTATTCTGCGGAGTAACGAGCGATGCCAAAATACATATTTGTGACCGGCGGAGTGGTTTCCAGTCTGGGAAAGGGGCTGGCCGCATCCTCGATCGGCTGTCTGCTCGAGGCCAGGGGATTGCGCGTGGCCCTGATTAAACTCGACCCATATATCAACGTCGATCCTGGGACTATGTCTCCCTTTCAACACGGCGAGGTGTTTGTCACGGACGACGGCGCCGAGACTGATCTCGATCTTGGTCACTACGAACGCTTCACCCATGCCCATCTTTCGCAGGCGAATAATTGGACCACTGGCCGCATTTACCTTTCAGTAATCGATAAAGAGCGCCGTGGAGATTATCTTGGCAAGACGATTCAAGTCATTCCGCATATCACAAATGAGATCAAAGAGGCTGTTCGCGCAATTCCCGGAAAAGACAACCTTGATGTGGTAATTGTGGAAATAGGTGGAACTGTGGGCGACATCGAGTCGCTGCCCTTTCTGGAAGCAATCCGGCAGATGGGCAATGAAGAAGGCGCCGGCAATGCTCTCTTCATCCATGTCACTCTCGTTCCCTACATTGCGGCTGCCGGGGAACTCAAAACCAAACCCACGCAGCACTCAGTGCGCGATCTCCGGGAAATCGGTATCGCTCCCGACATCCTTTTGTGCCGGTCAGAAAAGGGTCTTTCTCGCGATTTGCGATCGAAAATCGCGCTCTTTTGCAACGTCAAGGAGTCAGCAGTAATAAGCGCTCTCGACGTGGATACGATCTACGAAGTTCCACTTGCTTTTCACGAGCAAGGATTGGATGAATTAATTGTAACGCAGTTGGGTTTTGGCGCCCGCGCCGGTCAGGCTGAGCTTTCAGAGTGGCGGAACCTGGTCTCTACTATCCGCGAGCCATCAGGCGGAGAAACATCGATTGCTATTGTAGGCAAGTACGTTGAGCTGGAAGATTCTTACAAGTCTTTGCGCGAAGCGCTGACTCACGGTGGCGTTGCAAACAATCTTCGCGTTGATGTGAAATGGATCGAATCGGAAGAGTTGATGGACGATGACTATGAATCGCGCTTGCGGGATTTTGACGCCATCCTGGTACCGGGAGGTTTTGGTAAGCGCGGCGTTGCCGGGATGATTCGAGCAATCTCTTACGCCAGACGCAGCCGTACCCCATACTTCGGCATCTGTCTGGGTATGCAGACGGCCTGCATCGAGTATTCGCGAAATGTCTGTGGACTGAAAGACGCCGATTCGACCGAGTTTGATCCTGAAACTCCCTATCCGATTATCTTCAAGCTGCGGGATCTGGTCGACGTGGAGGAATTGGGCGGAACGATGCGGCTGGGCGCCTGGCCGTGTGAGTTGGCCGCGGATTCGCTGGCGCGAGAGGTGTATGGCGGCACGGCGGAGATAAGTGAGCGGCATCGCCACCGGTATGAGTTCAATCCTGAGTTTCGCTCAACTCTCGAGCGGGAAGGGTTGGTCTTCAGTGGGATTTCTCCCGATGGTAAGTTCGTCGAGATCATAGAACTGTCACGCGATGTTCATCCCTGGTTTCTCGGCTGCCAGTTCCATCCCGAATACAAGTCGAAACCCTTGAACGCTCACCCCCTGTTTGAGTCTTTTGTGCGCGCGGCTTACGCCAATCGCCTCAAGAACGAGACTTCCATGGAAAAGAATGACGAGGCTGAACCGGCGATGCACGAGCGCGTGACGGCCACGAGCGCCGATTGATGCTGGGTACAACCGGGTTTCACCACCGACCCGAGTGCATCCGGCGTGATTTTGCGGGATAATCCTTTCGGTCCATTTTCTCCCAGCGCAGCTTAATATGCTTCACTGCCCCACATGCGGAAAACAATACCCGGCGGAGATACAGGTTTGTCCCTTAGACGAGACACCCCTACAGGCTGATCCCACCATAATAGGGGCCATCCCGCCTGATCCGCTTTTAGGTCAAACGCTCGATGGCAAATATCTGCTTGAGTCGCGCCTTGGTGTGGGTGGAATGGGTACGGTTTATCGCGCCCGGCATACGCTGATTGATCGAGCGGTTGCGGTAAAGGTTTTGAATCCCCGCTACGGTGAAGATGAGGCTGCTCGCGAGCGGTTCCGGCGCGAAGCAAAAGCCGCCGGCCGATTGCAGCATGCAAACGCGGTAGCCGTTACTGACTTTGGCGAGACCGCCGCCGGGCTTGTTTACATCGTGATGGAGCTGCTGGAGGGCCGCACCCTGCGAGAGATCATCGCCAGAGAGGCGCCCCTCGAAAGTGCTCGCGCAGTTGGCATCATGCTACAAGCTTCGGCTGCTGTTGCGGCGGCACACGAGGCCGGCATCATTCATCGAGACCTTAAACCGGCAAATATATTTGTGGTGCAGAGATCTGATGTTCCGGTTCTCGTCAAGGTACTGGATTTTGGTATTGCGAAACTCGCAGTGGACTCACTTGAGGAGGACGATCCAAAAGCTCTTACACAGTTGGGGGTCATGATGGGGACACCCCGTTACATGTCTCCAGAGCAATGCAGCGGTTGGCCTCTTACTCCTGCGGCGGATGTCTATAGTTTAGGTGTAATCCTGTACGAGATGCTGACAGGGATTGCGCCGTTCAGCGGGTCGAGTCCGCTGGCAATTGCGATGAAGCACGCGGGCGACCCGCCGCGCGGCCCGCGAGAGATAGTGACGACTATTCCCGAGCCTATCGAGCAAGTTGTCTTGCATGCGCTCGCAAAGAACCCTTCAGACCGTCCGGCGGACGCAAGCGCATTTCGGCGCGAGTTGCTGGAAACCGCGGATAGGCTGGGTTTTGAACACGCTGCGATCACCAGTGGTCCAGACCTTAAAATGTTGTGGGAAGTTGCCACCCAGTCGCCGTCAGGAAGGCTGGTGGTGGATATTTCACGATTGCGAGAGCGAGGCGTCTTCACTTCGGGAGCTGACGAGCAAACGATTATTAAAGGGCAGGGAGCCCTCATCGCGGAGAGCGAACTCATTAATCAGAGTCCGAATGCCACGGAACCCAAACATCAGGTTCTCAGGGTCAATGTGGATCTACCCGCCACGGACCGCCATAGTGCTCTCAAAAAGCTAGCCGCTGTGCTCGCAGTACTAAGCTTTATCCTGGTCATTGGCGTAGCGCTCTTTGCGTTAAAGAGTTTAGTAACCTCGCCTGCAGCGACGAATGTCAATACGGCGGTGACCCCCTCGCCGACAGTGTTACCCTCACCTTCACCTTCGCCGGTGATATCCCCTTCGCCTTCTCCTAAGCGTGATGCCAGCAAGGGGAAACTAGCGAACGCGAATGCGAATGCGAACGCAAATGCAAATAAGAAAAAGGAAGATGACTCGATTTTCGGCAAGATCAAACGCGGCTTCCGCATATTCAAAGGACGAAAACCCTGATGGCCCAGATTAATAGTTCGAGACCATCAAAGACTTTCCAGGTTGGCAATGCCACTTTTGGCGATGGGCGGTTAACTATCATTGCCGGCCCGTGTGTGATCGAGTCTCATGAGCATGCGCAGATGATGGCCCGCGAATGCCTGGCACGAACACGCGATGTGGGGCTCGATTTTGTTTACAAGTCTTCTTTTGACAAAGCTAATAGATCTTCAATTGACAGCTTTCGTGGTTTGGGAATGGAAGCGGGTCTGGAAGTTTTGCAAGCCGTCAAGCAAGAGCTGGGAGTTCCGATATTGACAGACGTACATGACGTTTCCCAGGTGGCACGCGCTGCTGAGGTGGCAGATGTTTTGCAAATTCCGGCTTTCTTGTCACGCCAGACGGATCTGATCATCGAAGCGGCTCGGACGGGACGCGCGGTAAACGTAAAGAAGGGACAGTTTCTGGCGCCGCATGACGCCCGCAACATTGTGGACAAGGCCCGGGCGGTAGGCTGTAGTAAATTGATGCTGACTGAACGGGGTGCGAGCTTCGGTTATAACAACCTGGTCGTCGACATGCGATCCTTTCCGATCATGCGAGAATTCGGCGTTCCGGTGGTTTTTGATGTTACTCATTCGCTGCAATTGCCTGGCGGGTTAGGTCATGCAACGGGCGGCCAGTCGGAATACATCGAACCGCTCGCTCGAGCAGGTGTAGCTTGCGGTGTGGACGCGGTTTTCATGGAAGTCCACGATTGCCCTGAGCGTGCACCATCAGACGGACCAAATGCCCTCCCTCTGGATCGAATGTTGTCGCTATTGACAATGCTACGTGACATTCACGCGCTCGTGCGGCATTCCGCGGTCTCGTGATGCTTTCCTGGGACCGCAGGCTTCCAGCCCGCCGCCGCGGGCAGGGGTCAACCGTCGGGGGACTGTGGCTTCTGAACCGCGCGGACAAGATGTCCGCGTTCCCGAATAAACCTTAGGTACACTCGCTTAGATATGAAGAGATTCATAGCCTCGATTCTGTTCACCACACTTATTTTTGTTTCTACAACCCCTGCTCAGGAAGAAGCTCGAGCTGCCTGGCAAATAAACAATTTCGACATCACAGTGAACCTTCAGCCCGCTGACCGCTCACTCATGTCAACCGCCGTTCTAAATGCTAAGAACGTCGGCAGGGGTAGCGGTACCACCTTTACTTTTAGGATCAACTCAAAGGCTGTCATCAAGAGTGTCACCGCCGGCGGAGCGACCGCTTCGTTTCGAACTGTGGCGGAAGCCAGGGCCCACCTGCAAAGGGTAACGGTCACACTGCCCGCGCCAGTAGCCGCAGAGGGCAGCATCAGCGTAAATGTGGTCTACACGTTTCCGGTTGACAGCAATGCAGGTCTCGCAGCTATTTCTGCAATAGGATCTCAGTTCCTACCGCTCTCGTCTTGGTATCCAACTCTTAACACTCCATTCACTATACGCGGTGCGGATACTGCACCTTTTAGGCTATCCGTTGGCGGTCCGAACGTTATCTCGTCGGGCTCAGAGAAGAGCGACGGCGTTTATGAACAGACCTTGAATGGACAGCCCTTCTTCTTGCAGGGTGAATGGGAACGAGTGGAGGGCGCAGGCGAAGGAAAGGGAATTGCCGCATATCTTCCGAAGGGTTGGGGTGCGGAAGAGCGCAAGCAGACGGATGTTATTGTTGCCCTTGCGGCAGCTGCCCGCAGCTTCTATACGGCCGCTCTTGGTCCGGCGCCGGACGTCCCTGTTCGTCTGGTGGCTGTAAGACGAGGTTCGGGATTCGGCGACGCCGGTACAGTTCTTCTTGAAGCAGCGGCTTTTCGGCGACCTAAAGTTGATTCGAGCACGGCGCTGCTGATCGCCGAATCGATGGCTCACTTGTGGATCGGCGCACAGACTGCCGTTCATGGAGAAGGCAGCGGTCTGCTTCGCGATGGCCTGGTCCGCTCCCTGGCTGCTCAATTCATCGAAAAGCAATTTGGTCGCGATGCTGCCCAGGCAGAATTACAACGAGAACGTCTCGCTTTTGCCGGCGTCTCGAAGCGAGATGTACCGCTCTCTCGTGCAACACAACTTGATGATACCTATTTTGGTTCAGTTCCAAATAAAGGAGCGATGGTTTTCCGTCTCGTCGATCGGCGTCTCGGCCACGATGCATTCATGGCCGTGGTAAAGGCTCAGTTGCTGGCCGGTAAAGATAATCCGAATGGCCTGACCCTGGCAGCTTTGCGCACCGCGCTGGTCGAGCGCGGGGGGCAGGGAATGCAGACTCTGCTCGCACAACAATTTGACCAGGTGACCGACATGGACCTGATGGTCGGCTTGCCGCAACAGCGGGGAGCGGATTGGGTTTCTGCTTTGCGCAATCTTGGTTCAACCGATGCTGCCGTGTCGGTGGTCGCCACGACCGAACAGGGACAACAGTTAACAGTGGAAGCGCTCGTCCCCTCGAAAAACTTTGCCGAAGCGGTTTTCAAAACGCCGGCGCGGCCGGTTCGCATCGAGATCGATCCCGAAAAGCTCTATCCCCAACTCGATTATGGTAACGACGTTGCTCCTCGGGGCCGGGATTTGTCGGACGCCCTGAATGAAGCAACGAGGCAATTTGGCGCGCAGGATTATGTGCGCGCCGAAGCGGTTGCCAGGGAAATCATTGCCAGCGCTCCACGAATGCAGGAAGCGCGTGTGCTACTTGCGCGAGCTCTACTGGGGCAAAACAAAATTGATGAAGCCGAAAAGCTTTTTCGTTTGGCGCTGGACGAACCGTTGCCGACCGCGGCAACAATGGCCTGGGCGAACATCGGTCTGGCGGAGATCAGCTTGAAACGGGGACAGGCGGCTGAGGCTGCGGGGCGCTTTAACAACGCCGTGCGAGCCGATGCCGAGTACGCTTCGTCGTTAGCTGCTCGCGCGGGTCGAATCCGGGCCGAAGGCGGCTCTTCACCAGTAGACGAATCTGCCAAAGCTTTCATTGCCCAGTTGGACCAGGTGATCATAGGTGGTAAGAAGGCCGAGCTGGACACGCGAGTAGTCCCGGGGGAGTTGGTTCGCTTTGTAAATGGGTTGGTTGGCACCCAACCTGAGATCTGGCAGACACGAGTTTTGCGCACTGAAGCTCTCGACGCGAATACGTTAGCGGCGGACGTCAACATCAAAGCGAAGCAGTTGGGACAGGACCTATCGGGCACAGCGGTTTTGGTTCTGTCGCGCAGCGGTGGTTCGTGGAAACTTGCGGCCGTTGAATTCTTCGAGGTTCGTTAAATGGAGAACTCAATCGAAAGGCGTGCCTCGCGGATCAAACTCTTGTTGATGGACTGTGATGGGGTGCTTACCGATGGTCGTTTGCTCCTGTTGGAAAACGGCGACGAGCAGAAATGGTTTAGCGCTCGAGATGGTCTGGGCTTGGAGTTATGGCGCCGCGCCGGTTTGAAATCCGGAATCATCTCCGGGCGCAACTCAAAGGCTGTTGAACGCCGCGCTCGGGAGTTGAAGATGGACTTTGTTCGACAGGGTTCAGAAGACAAAATAGCAAAGTTCGACGAGCTCTTACGCTTAGCAGGTGTCGGTGATGAACAGGTTGCGTTCATCGGCGACGACCTCAACGATATACCACTGATGCGCCGCTCAGAACTGGCGATTGCGGTCGCTGATGCAGCACCCGAAGCACAGCAGGCGGCCCACTATATAACCTCTGCACGCGGCGGCTACGGCGCCGTGCGCGAGGCGGTCGAGCTGATCCTGCGTGCCCAGGGCTACTGGAGCGATCTGTTGGAGAAGTACTTGAAAGGATAAAAGCAGGACGATCCACGAAATCATACGAAATGTTTTTGTTCTAATTCGTGTAATTTCGTGGATCACTTCTTGAACTGCATCGACGGGCCGCATCACAGCAATATCGCGCAGTGCGTTGACACTGGCTGCCTGGTTAATTATCTTTCCTACCAGCAACTGTCGAGCTCACAATTTCCTATGCGAACGTGAGCGGGTGTAACTCAATGGTAGAGTGTCAGCTTCCCAAGCTGGAAGTTGCGGGTTCGAGTCCCGTCGCCCGCTCCATTTGTACTGCGAAACTCGGCAAACCTCATTAGAGCCCAATGAGCGACTGCTTATCTGTCCTTATTATATAACCCGAGACCAGATGGCCTGGCGATTCGATTGCTTTGAGCAGCCTGACACGGCTCTTAGCACCTTCCGATAAATAAAGTTTGCTTGACAAATTTGAACTCGGGTGGTTCTAATAACAGAATGGTCACTCGGTTCTTCATTGGAGAAAAAAATGCGGGCGGTCGAGAACAACTACGAAGGAGAATAGATGAAGCTTTTTAGATTCGGGGAGGTCGGACGGGAGAAACCCGGCGCCATTCTTCTCGATAGCAAAAGATTAGAAGTTAGTGCCTTTGGCCAGGATTACGATGAACAATTTTTCGCGACCGACGGTATCAAGAGACTGGAAGGCTGGCTTACAGAGCATGCAGACGAATGTCCCGTCGTAGGTGAAGGAGTGCGACTTGGCCCCTGCATAGCCAGGCCGTCGAAGATCATCTGCATCGGCTTAAACTATGCCAGACATGCCGCAGAAGGCGGACTGGAGATTCCCAAAGAGCCGGTCATCTTTTTCAAAGCAAGCTCCGCCCTGTCTGGTCCAAACGACGATGTCATTATTCCAAAAGGTTCGCAGAAGACCGATTGGGAAGTTGAATTGGCCGTGATCATCGGAAAGAGGGCCAGCTATGTGTCGAAGGAAGAGGCGAATAAGTACATAGCAGGATATGCGCTTCACAATGATTACAGTGAAAGGGAATTTCAGCTTGAGCGCGGAGGGCAGTGGGTCAAGGGAAAGAGCTGTGACACGTTCGCACCGTTGGGCCCCTTTCTTGTCACCAGAGACGAGGTTCCAGACCCACATAACTTGCACCTCTGGCTGAAAGTCAATGGCGAAGTTTTGCAGGATGCGAACACTTCCGATTTGATTTTCGACGTTCCAACGCTCATAAGTTACCTCAGTGGGTTCATGAGCCTGCTTCCGGGGGACGTAATATCCACGGGAACACCCGCCGGGGTCGGCCTTGGACTTAAGCCGCCCCGCTTCTTGAACCACGGCGATATAGTCGAGCTCGGTATTGACAGCTTAGGAAGTTCAAAGCAGCGCGCGCTGGCATACGAAGTAAGTCTGACGTCTTGAACCTCGTGAATCTACTTCTCAGCTGAATTTCCCCCATTGTGGCAGCGGGTCGGGTGGTCCTAATCCTTTCTTGACAAATTTGCCCCCTGGGGTTTTTAATAACAGAGTAGTCACTCGGTTCTTTACTCGAGAAAAAATGCTCGAACTCAAACCGGCTCGGGCCCTTCGCCGGAATTAACATTCACATTGATCCGGCATTTGGATATAGCAGAGTGTCCAGCCCTTCAGGGATGAAGTATTTGACTCTGCGCGTCGCCGTGTATCTGAGGAAGAAAAGGAGAAGCGATGGGTGAACTAGTGCATGTTTCCAAGGTGAAGGTCTACAAGGAGCCGGGAAAAGGGAAAGTGAAGAAAGCCTATATTGAGGGTTTCCCTGAACCAATCCTTACGGGAGTGCATGGAGGAATCAGGAAATTCTACGGTGTGGAGTCGGGAGAGGATTTGCCGGCGACCTTGGATTACCTGGTGGCCGCCCTGGGCAGTTGTTTGACAGGC